>JAITWR010000052.1 GCA_031285165.1 Novosphingobium sp. | reverse complement strand
TCCGGTTTGGCTGGACGAGCTAAGTCCCTGTTGGGTTCCGAAAACTGTTTAGCAACAGCTTACAGGCTAGTGTCCCTCCTTTGCCGGATCAACGTGCCGTCGCTCGCCGCGCCTTGGGTATCGCGCGCTTCATGACCCAGATGGGCAGCACCCATCGCCAAGGTATTTTCTGGCGCACCGGTGCTGCGATTTCGGGGTTCGGGGCAAGTCCTGATCCTCATCGATACTGTGTGCTGGGCGACCTTCCTGCTGTGGCTCAACACGACGAAAGCGCGCTGGGACGTCACCATGTTGATCATTCACTTCGTTCTCATCTACCTGCTTGTTCACTTCATCGCCGGGATCGTGCGCGGGATCCGCGAGCCCCATCATTCCCGACAACCTTGCGGCAGAGGGAATGGGCCTCGCCGGCATGGCTCATCCCGGATGGCGCGACCAGATGCCGACATCCGAAGAGGCCGATAGCCTGACAGGTCATGTTCAGCGTGATCGGTAGCGCGCGACGGGCAGCGCCGCTCTGATCGGCCTTGTCGGGCACGCTGGCGGTGATGCCGCGACAGCGTAGCCGTTGAAAACCGGCTTCTGGACACCATTTCTCACCACGAGTATGCTAAACGCATACCGCAAAGAGTGGGGCTCCCATGGCTGCGACAGTCGAGAAAATCACCATCGCGCTGACCCGGGAAATGGCCGGGTTCGTGCGCCAGTCGGTCGAATCCGGGGAATACGCCTCCACCAGCGAAGTCATCCGCGATGCCGTGCGTGAATGGAAAGAACGCCGCGATCTGCTCGGCTACACCGTCGAGGAACTGCGCGATCTGGTGCGCGAAGGCATCGACAGCGGCCCCAGCCAGCACGCTACGATGGCCGACGTGAAGGCCGAGGCGCGGCGGCAGTTTGAAGCCGGTCGGCGTGCGGGGTGATGGGGCAGCCGATTATCCGCACCGCGCGGGCCGACGAAGACCTGATCGAAATCTGGACTCACATCGCCGCCGACAACCCGGACGCCGCCGACCGCGTGCTTGACGCGATCGAGGCGCGCTGGCTGCAACTCGCCCGCTATCCCCGCTCCGGCATGGCACGCGACGATATAGCGCCGGGAATCCGGCATCTGGTGCTGGGGCAGTATCTCACGCTCTATCACGTCGCCGCTGAAGGCGTTGAAATCATCCGTGTCCTGCATGGCCGCCGGAGGATCGGCCGGAGCATGGTCGAGTAACACCGATCCGGTAACAGACTCGTTATCGCCGCCCCGACCGGCCTTGTCGATCATGCGACCGCCGAAGCGACGACAGCGAAGCTACAGCCAGTTTTCCGAGCGGACGCCCGGCATCCGGGCAAATTCGCGCATGTTGTTGGTGACGATGATCAGTCCCTCGCTGCGCGCGTGCCCGCCGATCTGCATGTCATGGGGACCACAGGGCGTGCCGGCCCGTTCGAGTTCGGCGCGCACCTGCCCGTAATGCGCTGCCGCCTTGTCGGCGAACGGCAGCACGTCGAGCCGCGCCACGAAATGCTCCAGCGCCGTCAGATTCCTGTCGCGCAGGGCTGACTTCTCCACGCCGTAATGCAACTCGCCCAGCGTGATGCTGGAAATGCAAAGCTGATCGGCCAGGGTGTTGAACCTGTCGCGCAACTCCGGCGGATGATGCTTCATCACATAGATGCAGATGTTGGTATCGAGCATATAGACGAGCATCAGAACGGCTCGCGCTGTTCGGCTTCCGGCTGGATGCGCTCGGCCATGTAGTCGTCGCTGGCGTGCGGCCCGTTATCGAAGAAATCGTCCCACCGCTTGCCCTGGGGCACGATGACACGGGCGCAGCCAATCTTGAGGATATCGACCCGATGCACGCTGTCGGGAAAAGCGACGGCCCTGGGCAGCCGCACTGCCTGGCTGCGGTTGCTGACAAAGACGGTTGAACTGGTCATGGGCGGCTCTCCCGATTGGGATATTCAATTGGGATATACCTAACGTCAGGGCAGGGAAATGACAAGGGCGTCGCCTTTCGGGCCGGGCTTTCGGCTGCGCCCGAACACCGCGGGGCGGGTTTCGTCCCTGTCGGGCTTCCATCCCTGACGCAAGAGATATGGCGGGCGCGGGCGCCCGCGTTTTTGTCCCGGTCCCGTGCGCGGCCCGGTCCCCCGGAGCGGGAGGCAAGAGTGACCTCTCTTTCCCCCGTATGAACGCCGCCTTCAAAATCACCAGGATCGGCAATTCCGCCGGTGTCGTCCTGCCCGGGGAACTGCTTGCCCGCCTGTGCATCAATGCCGCCATGGAAGGCGGCTTTCCATGAGGGGGTTCCGGATGCCCGGCATCACGCTGTTCGCCAGTGATCCCGGGCGCTGTTTCGATGGGGATTCCTTCGCGGCGCACGGCTGCCGCGTGGTCGGCCTGAAGCGCGGGCGCGGCAGAATCCGCTTTCCTACACGGGCCGAAAGCGCGAAATTGGCCGGGCTCTTTCTCACTGTCGAAGCCGTTGATTGTCGGGCGTATTTCCGGCCGCGGCAAAAAGTTCGCCGTGGCCGCTATGGGTGAAGTTCGCGAAGTTCGGGTTCCTGGCGTGCCCGGGATCATCGCCAGTACCTGCTGTCCAGCTACATGGTGAAGAAAGACTGCCGTGTTGAGTTCTGCCCGACGGATTTTCGCCCCGGCTGTGATTTGCCCCCTTGCCTCTGCCGTGCCCGGCCATGCCAGGGTGGGCATTGGCCGCTATCCGCAAGAGGCGGATGTTCCTGAAGCATCCAAAGCACCCCCGCTCGACCGGATCGGGGAGGATGTCGTCCGGTTCAGTTCCACACCGGCGCCCGGAGGCCGGGGAATCGTCATCGAGATACACCGCCCGGATGGCCGATCGGCAAATGGCACGATAACATTGCTGATCGGGCACCCGGAGAAAGGATTGATGAACAGACCAGGGCGCCGATGCGCCGGCATCACTGCGCCCTGGTCTGTACCATCACCGTCCGTTTCTGCTTACGCAGCGTTCGCCGCAGGTGCCCTCATCATTCGAGTTGCAGATCGAGGATCGGGCCGTCGAAGTTGCCGCCGAGCATCCGGTTCGCCGCAGCGAGCCGTTGCGGCGATGCGCCGCCGATGTAGCCGTCGATCAGGCGCTGGTAATTGCTGATCAGCCCCTCGCGATCCTTCGACAGACGCAAGTGGTCGAACCCCTCGGAGTGCATACCCTTCTGCTGGATCGGAATGTTCGAATAGTCCTGCCGGGGAATCATCGGGAAATCCTGGCTGTCGAACGGCAGCATGACCGGCTCGCGCGGCGGCTCGGGCTCCTCGCCCTCGGGGTAGTGCGTCAGCGACCACAGCTCGAACAGGCAGGATTCCGGCCCCAGCGGCCGGATGCGGTAGCTCGACATCGAGGTGAAATAGGTCAGCAGGAAATAGTGCGGGAACAGGAATTCGACCGCTTCCACGGGGTGTTCCTGCATGACCCTGGGCAAGTCGGGCACGTCCTCGCCGCGGGCACGCAGCTTGTCGGTGATCGCCTGGCAGACAATGCCGTACCAGGTCATCATCGCCAGTTGCGGATCTTCGGGCAGTTCGACGTCCGCCAGTTCCTTCGCGATCGCGATCTCCTTGGCGTGGACGAGGCCCGCCATGCCTTCGCCGAGCAGGTCCATCGAGGTCAGCGCTTCCTGGATGTTCTCGCGCACGCCGAGATTCGGGTTGACCAGCGGGCCGAGCCCGCCGGTCTCGTTGCCGTAGCGCGCGTTGTAGAGGCTGGGCTGCGCGTGCTGGAGCTGCGGGTGCGTCTTCATCACATGATAGCCTTCCATGAAGGCTTCCATCGCCACTTTCCAGTTGGCCGGCAGCACGGTTGCGAACCACCATTCGGAGCGCAGCTTGCTCATGCCGCGTGCTTCCAGCCGGTCGAGCACCGGCCCCAGGCTCTCGCGGAGCGACGGGGCATCGGGATCGTGGTTGATGAAGGCGCAGCCCCCCCAGGTTTCGACGCGCACCGGCTTCAGCGCAAGCTCGTCCTTTTCCAGCACCTCCTCGTCAAACAGGTGGCGGCCGTAAACGAAAGTGCATTCACCATCCATGTTCCAGCGCCAGCCGTGGAACGGACAGATGAAGCCGCTTTTGGCGCAGTTGCCATGGGCGCTCGCACCTTCCGCATTGCCCTGGCCGCCGGCGATCGGCACGCCGCGGTGGCGGCAGTGGTTCTGGTGCGCCTTCACGCCGTCTTTGGTGCGCACGACGATGACCGACTTGCCGACGTTCGAATATTCGATCCAGTCGCCGACATCGGGAATCTGTTCGAGCCGGCAGGCCATCTGCCAGGCCCGAGGCCAAAGCCGCTCGCATTCGAGGCGGTAGAATTCCTCGTCGTAATAACGCGCGGCGGGGATCAGCGCCGGGTTGTCGACCCGGAGCGGGTTGTCGACGGGCAGATCCGCAAGGTCCATTTCGGCCATCGGGGCACCTCTTTCGTTTATGGTTATCGCTGACGGGATCAGGCGATGGCTTCTTCGCCCTGGAGGATCGTGCGGTGGAGCAAGCGGCCGCAGTCGGGATCGTAGGGCATCGCGCGGTGCAGGGTGCCGGTGTTGTCCCACATCACCGAGTCCCCGACTTCCCATTCGTGCGAGTAATGATAGGGCTCGCTCGTCGCGACCTCACGCAAACCGTGAAGAACGCGGGCGCTTTCTTCCGGCTCCAGCCCGACGACGTATTGCGCGGTATTGCCGAGAACGAGCGACTTGCGGCCCGAACGGTGCTTCCACACCAGCGGCAGCTCGCGCCTGCCCTGGCCCTGGCCCTGCCAGTTGGCGAGTTGCGCCAGTGTCGGCTCGGGCGTGTGGTAGAGCTGCGAGGCCCACATCGTATGGACCACGCGCAAGCCGTCTATCCGCGCTTTGGTTTCCTCGGGCAAGTCGTCGTAGGCGGCGTAGCAGTTGGCGAATTCGGTGTTGCCGCCCCAGGTGGGCAGGACTTTGCTGGTCAGGATCGAACCGCGCACGGGCACGGCGTTCATCGTGCCGTCGACGTGCCAGAACAGCGATCCCTTGAGGTACTCGGCCACGTCCTGATTGATGCTGCGATCGAGCGAGATGGGGAACACCGCCTCGTTGCGATAGCCGATCTCGGTGGCGTTGCCGCCAAGCGCATTGGTGAAAGCGATCTGCTCATCGTCGGTGAAGTGAAGCTGCTTGAACACGAGAACGCCGCGGCGCTCGAGCAGTTCGTTGATTTCATCGGTCAGTTCGCCGCTCAACAGTTCTTCCTTGGTGTTGAGGACGCGGCTGCCGATCTTCGGCTTGATTTCCTCGGCCTTGAGCCGGGCAAGGGTGGTGGTGGCCATCAGAACTCTCCTGTCAATCAGAAGCAAGGATGCGCCCGCCGAAAACGCGCTGCTTTGATCTCGCGCAATTTCCGGCGGGCGGGCTTGCGGCTTTTCAGGCCGCGACCGGCTCGCATGTGAGCGCAAGGCCCTCCAGCGTTCCCGCGTCGCGCCAGCGTTGCAGCCTGTCCTCGAAGTCGTAGAAACCCGGACCCCAGGGCTCGCCGAAAATGTGGCGCTTTTTCGTCTGGTCGCCTTCGTTGTTGAAGTAGCTCGGCGTACACGCCTCGACGAAATCCGAATTGTCGACCGCGACCGAGCGGAGCTGCGCGATATAGGCGTCCTGCGCTTCCTGCGTCGGCTCGACCGTCACCGCGCCGCGCTTCAGCGCTTCGCTGGCGATGTAGCCGATGTGACGGCCCTGGGCGATGAAAGTGGCGCTGTTGGTGGCATTGACGCCGGCCTGGGTGAAGCCGGTGAAGAACAGGTTCGGGAACCCGTTCGTCATCATGCCCTGAAAGGTCTTGAAGCCGTCAGCCCAGTAATCGTAGATCGACAGGCCATCGCGCCCGGCCACCGGCTCGATCGCCCAGCGGCGATGCAGTTCGTTCGTCACCTCGTAGCCGCTGGCGAAGATCATGCAGTCGATTTCGTACTCGCGGCCGTTGGCGATGAAGCCTTTCTCGGTCATCCGTTCGACGCCCTGCGTGGAGGCGACATCGACCAGTTCGACGTTCGGGCGGTTGAAAGTCGGGTAATAGTCGTCGTTCGAACAGGGGCGCTTGCAGAGGAAGCGATACCAGGGCTTGAGCGCTTCGGCAGTGGCCGGATCGGCGACGATTTCCTCGCAGCGGCGGCGCAGGCGCTCCATCACGCGGTAATCCATGACTTCGCGGCGCTGCATGAATTCCTCGACGGTGATGTCGGGCCAGCCCTCGGCTTCGAGTTCGGCGGAGAGGTTCCGGCTGATCTCGGTCCAGATATCCTGGATCAGATCGGGTTCGCCGGGGGCAAGACGCTCCATCGCAGCGTGGTGGAAATTGCGGATGCGTTCCTGCTGCCAGCCGGGCTTCAGCGACTGGAACCATTCGAGGTCGGTCGGCTTGTTGGCGCGCAGGTCGACGCTCGAAGGCGTGCGCTGGATCACATAGACCTGGCCCGCATACCTGCCGAGATGCGGCACGACCTGGATTGCGGTGGCGCCGGTGCCGATGATCGCGACTTTCTTGTCGCCGAGCTTGTCGAGCACCGGGTTCTTCCATTCACCGCCGGTATAGCCGTAATCCCAGCGCGCGGTGTGGAAAATCTTGCCCTTGAAGTCCTGGATTCCGGGGATGCCGGGCAGCTTTGGCTTGTTGAGCGGTCCGTTGGCGATAACGACGAAGCGCGCCTCGATGTCATCGCCGCGGTTGGTCGTGACATGCCAGCGGTTGAGCTGCCCGTCCCAGCGGAGCCCGCGAATCAGGGTGTGGAACAGCGCATTGTCATAAAGGCCGAACGTGCGCGCGATGATCTGGCAGTGCTGCTGGATTTCATAGCCGTCGGTGAACTTCTTCGACGGCATGTAACTGGTTTCTTCGAGCAGCGGCATGTAGCAGTAGGCATCGTTATCGCACTGGATGCCGGGATAGCGGTTCCAGTACCAGGTGCCGCCGAAGTCGCCCGCGTGGTCGACGATGTAGAAGTCCTCGATCCCCGCCTGCTTGAGACCGTGCGCAACCATCATGCCGCAATACCCGGCCCCCAGGACGACAACGTCGGTCCTGGCGCTGATCGGATCGCGCGGGGTAACGGGCGTATAGGGATCGACCTCGTACATATCGGCGAAATCGCCCGCAGCCTCGATATACTGCGCGTTCGCTTCCTTGCGGATGCGCCGGTCGCGTTCGACGAGGTACTTCGCGCGCGTTGCGGGAATGTCGATCCCGCTGATAGGGGGGCAGTCGGTCGGCTGGCAGATCATGGCGCGTCCTTCCTTAATCAACATTGTTGTTCATTAGCGATGTATCAATGTCGCTACAGGCTGCTTTGATCCGGATCAATGTGGAGCAAGGCCGGCAACGCGAAAATAGCGGCACGGTTCCTCCTCAGGCGCGGAATGGCCACTCCTTTCCCTCTGAGAGAATCGCTCTCCCCACCTCAGGGGCGGCCGACCTCGTGGCGGCCGCCCTTTTTTCGTGCGCCGTGCCGCACCCATCGCACGGGCGGGAAGCAGGCGGCGATTGACTTCGATCAATGTTGCTCCGGTGCCCGAATTGGAAAACTCCGGGCGAAATTCGCGCAAAAGCGGATTTTGCATTGAGACTTCCTGCCATACCCGGAAAAGAACGGAGAGCATCCCATGCACATGAACGACATGGTGGTCGTCAGCACCGACGATCACATCTGCGAGCCGCCGACGCTGTTCGACAACCAGCTTTCGGACGACCTGCTGGCCAGCGCGCCGAAGCTGAAAGTCGATAGCGACGGCAAGAACTTCTGGCAGTACCAGGGTTACATCCGCCCCTCGGTCGGTCTCAACGCCGTCGTCGGCCGCCCTTTCGAGGAATACGGCATGGAGCCGACCTCGCTCGACCAGTTGCGCGATGGCTGCTGGGATGTCCACGCGCGCATCGACGACATGGATGTCAACGGCGTTGCCGCTTCGATGTGCTTCGGCAATTCGATCGGCTTCGATGGCCAGACTTTCCACAAGGCGCCAGACAAGGCGCTCTCGCTGCGCCACATGCAGGCTTACAACGACTGGCATTATGACGAATGGTGCATGGCCTATCCGGGCCGCTTCATCCCGCTGGCGATCCTGCCGACCTGGGACGTATCCGCAACCGTCGCCGAAATCGATCGTTGCGCCAGGAAGGGCTTCCGGGTCGTCTCGATGAACGAGAACCCGACCGTCCAGGGCCTGCCCAGCATCCACAACGATTATTGGAACCCGGTGTTCAAGGCGCTGATGGACAACGACATGACCATCGCGCTCCACATCGGCAGCGGCAATCCCGCGCCGCATGCCTCGATGGAATCGCCGATCGAGGCGTGGATATCGACCATGCCGATGTCGGTCGCGCAAGGTGTCGCTGACTGGCTGCAACTCGAGGAACTGCACCAGTATCCCGACATGCGCGTCATCGTCTCGGAAGGTTCGATCGGCTGGGTGCCCTATCTCATGGAGCGCGCCGACTTCTCGAACTGGCGGCACAAGGCCTGGACGCGCTCGCGCTTTCAGGACATCAAGCCCAGCGAACTGATGAAGCGCCACTTCGCCCATTGCTTCCTGTGGGATCCCTACGGCCTCAAGAACTTGTCCGAAGTGGGCGAGGACAACGTCACCTACGAGGTCGACTATCCTCACTCCGACGCGCTCTGGCCCGATGCGGCCGAACTGCTCTGGCAGCAGGTGAAAGGCCTGACCGACGAGCAGATCGACAAGGTCACGCATCTCAACGCGATCAAGTGGCTGCGCCACGACGCGCTGTTCGCGCACAACCGGCGCGAGGACATGACCGTCGGCGCCTGCCATGCGCGCGCCGCGGCCAGGCAGGTCGATACGAGTCCCAAGTCCTCGGGCGGCTCGGTGCCGACCACCGAGACGCGGCCGGTCACCTCGGGCGACATCATGGAAATGTTCAAGGCCCATGCCGAGAAGCGGACGAAAGAGGTCGAAGCAGCGTAATCGCCGAAGGCATCGCCCCGGGCCGGTCCGGGGCGATGCTATTTTTGCGCCGCTGCGATGATGGCTTTCGTGGCGGGTGTGGCACCGGCTACCGCCCGGTCCACACAGTCAGGGTCCGGGTTCAGCGGGAAAAGCCGGTCGAGCGTGGCGCAGGCATCGCGGGCAACGCGTTCGATGCGCGTCATCAGCCGGTCGGCCTGCGCCGGCTGGCTCAGGTCGAGATCACCGTAGAGCGCCGTGATCCGCACCGTCGTCGTGACCACCGGCGCCCCGGTGTAGGCGCTGCGTTCCGCTGGTGTAGCGGGCGGCGGCGACGGAACGGTACGCGGCGCCTCGACGACGATCTCCTGCTCGCCCGCCTGGTCCGCGGTCTGCGCGGCGGCAGGCGTGAGGCCGCAGAGCGCGGCAATGGCGATGCCGGATGCGATATGCGATGATTTCATAAGCCGGTTCCCCATGTGCCCGCTCCTATTCCGCGGCTTCCTGTTCGGCCAGATAGTCCGCCACCTGTTCCTGCACCGTCTCGTAAAGGTGGCGCAGCAGCATCTCGTGGTCCTGAAACCGGACCTGCTCCACCGCTCCGCTGTTCAGCCCGCGCTGGCCCGACTGGACGGCGAAGCGGTCTTCCGACAGCACATCGCGGATCGACATCGCCCCCATTTCCTGTGCGAACAGGCGCGAGGCGCTGTCGGGCTTCTTCGTCCAGTAGAGGCGCACCACGCCACGCGTGCGGTCGGGGCCGAGCGGATAATGGGTGTGGCTGAACTGCTGGCCCGGCGGCAGGCTGACGATGTGGAAGGCGGGAAACAGCTTGAAATCCGTCTTGGGGAAATTCAGCCCGTCGTGCTGCGCCTGCGCCGCGGCCAGACCATAGCCGAGCATCAGCGTCGGCCCCATCTCCGGCGGATCGGGATTGCGCCACAGCGTCTGGCTGCGATGAGGGCCGGAAAAGCCGTAATGGGTGGGATAGCCGAAAGGGTTCTCCTCGCCGATCGTCTGCGCTCCGGTGCGCGGATGGATGAAGCGGAGGTGATAGTTTTCCTGAAAATTATCGAAATTGGTCTTCCAGTTCGCCGGAATCTCGTAAGTCCATTCGGTGAAATCGACCGCACTGGCGGACGGCAGGCGCTCCATCTCGTCGGCGATCGGCCCGAAGAACGCGCGGACCGATTGCCGGGGCTCCGGGTCGAAATTGATGAAGATCAGGCCCGCCAGCACCTCGGTCCGGACCTGCCTGAGCGCGCAGGCATCCTTGCCGACATGGAAGCGCTCGAAATCCGGCGCGGACAGCAGCCGGCCGTCGGCACCGAAAGTCCACATATGATAGGGGCAGGAGAACTGGCTGCGCCGGCCCCCGGCTTCCTCGACCAGTTGGGTGCCGCGATGGGTGCAGACATTGTGGAAGGTGCGCACTTCGCCGTCCCTGCCGCGGACGATCAGCAGCGAGGCGCGGGCGAATTCGATCTCGCGGCGGATAAAGCTGCCGGGCTCGGGAATCTCGCAGACGTGGCCGACGTGGATCCAGTTGCGCATGAAAATCGCCTTGCGCTCAAGCTCCCACCATGCGGGATCGTGGTAGGGCTGCGACGGCAGCGGCCCTTTCCCGCGCAGTTTCGCCGCCTCCCCGGTCGGCAGCATGGTGATCGATTGCTGGACGTTCATCGCGCCTCTCCTTTTCAGAAACCCAGTTCGTACAGCAGCGCCGAAGCCTTTTCGACGCCGCGGCGGATGACGGGCGCATAGCCCTCGGTTTCGCCGAGCGGGCCGGGCAGTTCCAGCTCGATCGGTCCGGCATAGCCCGAATCGCGCACGTCGGTCAGCATCCGCGCGACCGGCAGATCGCCCTCGCCGAACGGCACGCGCCCGCCCGGTGGCGGCTGGCCGGGGCCGCCGGCACTGCCGATCGGTGCATCGCCCACCTGGACAAGCGCGGTACAAGGCGCGGCGCGGGCCACGACTTCGCGGAAATCGCGCTCCATCCAGCAATTGCCGAAATCGATGACGGCCATGATGCCGGTGCGCTCGCACACGTCGATCGCATCGCGAACCGTGTTGACGAAGGAAACGTCGGTGCGCAGCGAAGGCTCGATCGCCAGCCGCACGCCTTGCGACCGGGCATGGGCGACGCTGGGGGCGACCGCTGCGGCGAAAGTTTCGAGCACATCGCGCCAGGGGGCGCCGGTGGTGCGGCCGGGAGTGATATAGACCGACCAGCCGCCGTGCGCCGCCACCGCATCGATCAGCGGGTGAAGCGCGGCGCGGGCGGCGTCCCAGCTTGCCGGCCGGCGCAAGTCGAAACCGCCGGCGATGACGGTCGCAATGCGGATGCCGGCATCGTTGAGCCGGGCCAGCCCGCTCTCGACATCCCCGCCCAGCTTGGCGGCGATCAGCCCGGCCCAGCCGATGCCGAGATCGCGCCAGAGGGCCAGGTCCTCGTCGAAGGACCAGCGGAACGAACTCAGCGCGCTCACCGAAAGGCGGGGATGAATCATGGCCGGGAGACTCGCATGCCGGGGGTTTTTCGACAAGAGTGCCGGGGAAACAACGGCAACGAAAAGAGGATCGGCAATGAGCGGGCATGTGATCGGAACCAGCGCCAGGCCCGACCTGCCGCTGGCGGTGGTGGTCGGCGCGGGCGCGCTTGGCATGGCCGTCGCCCGGCGGCTGGCGCCGGGCCATCGCCTGCTGCTGGCCGACATCGACGGCGCCGCCGCCGGGGAGCGCGCGGCCCGGATGCGCGGCGAGGGCTGCGATGCGGATGCGCTGGCCTGCGATGCCGCCAGTCCCGAAGCGGTGGCCGCCCTCGCCCGCGCGGTGGCGGAACGCGGCGGCTTTCGCGCGCTGGTCTATGTCGCCGGGCTCTCGCCCTCGGCGGCGGACTTCCATGCCATCATGCGGGTCAACCTGATGGGCGCGGCGCGGGTGTGCGAGGCGCTGCTGCCGCTGGCCGGGGAAGGCAGCGCGGCGGTGCTGATCTCCTCGCTGGCCGCGCTGCATATCCGGCCCGCGCCCGCGGTGAAGGCCATTCTCGCCGATGCCGCGGCCGGGGACATGCCTGCCCGGCTTGCAACGGCGCTGGGGGCGGACGCCACGCCGCAGCTTGCCTATCCCCATTCGAAATGGGCGCTCAACCTCTACGCCCGCCGCCATGCCGCCGCCTGGGGCCAGCGCGGCGCGCGCATCGTCTCGCTGTCGCCGGGGCTGATCGCGACACCGATGGGCGCGCGCGAGTTCGAAAAGAGCCCGGGCAAGCGCGCGATGTATGAAAAGAGCCCGATCAGGCGCGAATGCACGATGCTGGAAATCGCCGACGTGGCGGAATTCCCGGTATCGCCGCGGGCATCGTTCATCAACGGCACCGACATCCTGGTCGACGGCGGCCTGGGCGCGGTGCTGACCGAAAGCTGAGAACGTCACGAAACTCGCCCATGGAAGGCACGGTATAATATCTTCACGCGAGTCTCCGCGCGAGCGAATATATACCTGTGAATCATAAGGTTACGACGGTGAGAAAGAGCAACGCGATCTTCTCACCATCGGCGCGTGTAGGACAGCGGATTCCGGCCATCGACAGGGCGCGGGCGGCGTGGATAATCCGGGCGGG
>JAITWR010000020.1 GCA_031285165.1 Novosphingobium sp. | reverse complement strand
GTGAAATACGTCCTGCGGGAAATGCCGCAGGTGAAAGAGATCTTCTTCGACGACGACACCCTGACCGACAACGTACCGCGCGTCGAGGAACTGGCGCGCGAACTGGGCAAGCTGGGCGTGACATGGTCGTGCAATGCCAAGGCCAACGTCCCGCGCAAGACGCTCGAGGTGATGAAAGCGGGCGGATGCCGCCTGCTGCTGGTCGGCTACGAGAGCGGCAACCAGCAGATCCTGCACAACATCAAGAAGGGCCTGCGCGTAGAGGTGGCCCGGCAATTCACCAGGGACTGCCACGACCTCGGCCTCGCCATCCACGGCACTTTCATCCTGGGCTTGCCGGGCGAAACGCTGGAGACGATCGAGGAGACGATCGAATACGCCAAGGAGATCAATCCCCACACCATCCAGGTCAGCCTGGCCGCGCCCTATCCCGGCACTTTCCTCTACAATCAGGCCAGGGAAAACGGCTGGCTCGACGGCACCGAACAGCTTGTCGGCGCCCATGGCGAACAGATTGCCCAGTTGAGCTATCCGGGCCTGCCCGCCAGCGTCATTTTCGACAAGCTGGAGGAATTCTACAAGCGCTTCTACTTCCGCCCGCGCAAGATCGGCGCGATCGTGAACGAGATGGTTCGCGACTGGGACATGATGAAGCGGCGCCTGCGCGAAGGCGTGGAATTCTTCGACTTCCTGCGCCAGCGCCGCAAAGCGGCCTGACGCGGGGCCGAGCCGGACCGGGAAGCCCATGCGGGGCCTGATCGTGACCATCGACGATTTCGGTGCGGCCAGCGCAGTCAACGAGGCTGTCGAGCGCGGCCACCGCGAGGGCATCGTGACGGCCGCCAGCCTGATGGTGAGCGGCAGCGCCTGCGCAGACGCGGTTCAGCGGGCGCAGCGGCTGCCCCGGCTGGGTGTCGGGCTGCATGTCGTGCTGGCCGATGGCCGCCCGGTTCTGCCCGCCGGGCACATCCCGCATCTGGTCGGCCCGGACGGGCGGTTCCACTCCGACATGGTGCGCACCGCTTTCGCCATCGCCCTGTCGCCATCGGCCCGCGCGCAGATGCGTGCCGAAGTCGCAGCGCAGTTCGCAGCCTTCGCCGCGACCGGCCTGCGGCTGGACCATGTCAATGCGCACAAGCACTTCCACCTGCACCCGATGATCGCTTCGGCGATTCTGGAGATCGGCCCGCGCTATGGTATGCGGGCGATGCGGGTGCCGCACGAGCGGGAAACACCCCCGGCCCTGCGCTGGTGGTCGCGCCGCCTGGCAAAACGGCTGCGGCGAGCCGGCATTCTGGTCAACGACGAGGTCGTCGGCCTGCGCTGGAGCGGCGCGTTCGATGCAGGCCGGATGCGACAGGCGCTGGGCGCCCTGCCCGATGGCCTGACCGAGCTTTATTGCCACGCGGCCAGTGCGGATTCCTATCCCGGCAGCGCCGCGGGCTATCGCTACCGCGACGAGTTCGCCGCTTTGCTGGACCCCGGCGTTCACGCCGCGCTGGCGGCAAGCGGAACAAGGCACGGCTGCTTCGGCGATTTCACCATAGCGACAACGGGATAGCACTGCATGCTGGCAACCCATGTGATCGCTATGAGCCTGGCGGTGGCGGAGCCCGCCACCACCCTGCCGCCGTCGACCAGCCCCGTCGCCGAAGCGCCGGCCGCGATTCCGGCGATCGGACTTGCGCCTGCGGAAAATCCGGCGGAAACACAGCAGACTTCGCCGGAAGCCGAGCCGCAGGCCGGGCCGGCGGAAGACTTCGATCTGGAACCCGATAATGCCGGGCTCGGGCACGACCCGTTCGAGGGATTCAACCGGGTGAGCTTCAAGGTGTCGCAGACGGCGGACAAGATCCTCATCCGCCCCGCCGCCATGGTCTATCGCCACGCCGTGCCCAGGCCGGCGCGCGACGGTGTGCATAACGCGCTGTCCAATATCAACGAGCCGCTGGTCTTCCTCAACGACATGCTCCAGTTGCGGCCCGATCGGGCCATCCGCACGCTGGGCCGCTTCCTGCTCAATTCGACGCTGGGGATCGGCGGCCTGTTCGACGTGGCCAGGCGCAAACCCTACAACCTGCCCCATCATGCCAACAGTTTCGGCGACACGCTCGGCTATTACGGCGTCAAGCCGGGGCCGTATATCTATCTGCCGATCGTGGGGCCGACGACGCTGCGCGACGGGATCGGCAGCGCCGAGCAGCTCCTGCCGCCGATGGCCATCGGCAATCCGTTGAACCGCCAGGACTTCCAGATCGCAACCAACGTGGCCGACGGCCTCGACCAGCGCGAACGCGCGGACGACGACCTCAAGGCGATGCTGCGCGATGCGATCGATCCCTATGCGACTTTCCGCGCGAACTTCCTTCAGAACCGCGCGGGAGAAATAGCCGCGCTGAAGGCGCGCGCCGTCGAGCCGGGAACGGCACCGGCGGCCGATGATCCGCTGGCCGATCCTTTGGCCGATCCCGCTCCCCCGGCCGGGTCCGTGCCTGCCGGTCACTGAGCCGGATTTGCGCGGGGCTTGCGCCCATGCCGGTATTCGAGCACCGGCCAGACCAGCAGCGGCACACCGAACACCACGTCGCGCAGCCGCATCACCAGCGACAGCGTCAGTGCCTGCGGCGCGGCGATCCCGAACAGCAGCCCGCCCGCCACGAAGCCGGCCTCCTGCGCCACCAGCCCCGCCGGCACGAAGAACAGGATCACGCGGGCGGCATTGGCCGCACTTGCCACGACCAGGGCTTCATAGAAACCGAGTTGCAGGCCGAATGTCATCGCGATCATCCACACCTGCACGCCATCCATGGCGCGGGCGAGGACATGCAGCACGAAGGCGCGCGGAATCCCCCGCTTCTGCTCTCGATATTCAGCCGCCACGATACGCAGCTCCCGGCGGATGCGTGCGGCGATGCGCCCCGGCAGGCCGCGGGTCGCCCGCATCAGCACACCGGCCAGCATGACCGCCGCCGCAACGAGGGCGAACCCGGCGAAGACGGTGACGAGCGACGGCATGGACCATGCCCCGCCGCCGGCTCCGGCCCAGTGCTTGATCAGCAGGAAGCCCGCCAGGGCGACGAAAGGCAGATGCGCCAGAGTCTCGGTTATCTTGTCGAGCATCGTCGCGGTCACCGCGGCATGGCTTCGCGCACCGGCAAGGACCAGCGCGCGCGCGCAGATCACTTCGCCGAGCCCCGGAAGAATGACCACAAGATTGTCCACCGCATCGCGCAGCAGCCGTGCGGCGAGGCACCCCAGGTACGAGACTCCGCTGCCGAACATGGTCAGCGCCGCCGTATAGAGCAGCACGGCCGCCACATGCCCCGGCACTGTCGCGAACACCGCCGCCGGGCTGATCCTGGCAGCGGCCTTGGCAAAGAGGCTGCCGAAATCGCCATAGGCCAGCCCGGCCGCCAGCAATACGAGGCAACTCACCGACCATACCACGGTCGCCTGCCGGCGCTTGCCCTGCATCGATTCGCTCATGCCGCCGTACTCGGGCGGCCGGGTGCGGTGAAAGAGACACAGGGCCGGGTCATGACCGGCTCCCTAGAGCAAGATGCGTGATTTGTGAATCACGCATCTTGCTCCAGGTTCTTGCTGTCGCATCGTTTTTTGCGCAAAACCGGTTCCCACTTTTGCGCACGATGCTCTAATACCTGCCCCGCCGATTTGATACGATTCATCGACCGGCAGCTTCAAAAAGCCGGCTTTGCCCGGTAAGCCCCGCCCGATGTCGAAATCCCTTCTCGAACGCGCAGTGTCCTTTTCCGCACGCAAGCCGCTGATCGTCCTGCTGACCGGGCTGTTGCTCGTCCTGGGGGCGGGTTTCCATGCCGCCGGCCATTTCGAGATGACGACCGACACCAGCCTGCTGATCTCCCCCGATACGCAGTGGCGGCGCAACGATGCCGCAGTGACCGCCGCCTTCCCCCAGCTCAACGATACGATCATGGTGGTGATCGACGGCAGGACGCCCGAACTCGCCAGGGATGCCGCCGACCGGCTCTCGGCCGCCCTGCGTGAAGATCCGGCGCATTTCGCGCTGGTGCGGCGGCCCGACGGCGGTGCGTTCTTCGACCGCACGGGGCTGATGTTCGGCTCGGTCGGGGACGTGCGCGCAGCCACTGCAAAGCTGGTCGAAGCGCAGCCGCTGCTGGGGGGGCTGGCCTACGACCCGTCGCTGCGCGGCATCGCCAACACCGTGGCGACGGCCGCCGGAGGCGTGGCCGACGGCACGAACGACAGCTCGGCCAGCCAGTTGGAAGCGCCGCTGGCCGGGCTCGACCAGGCGATCGCTGCGGTCCTCGCCGGCAGGACGGCTCATTTCTCGTGGCAGCAATTGCTCGCGCCGGCGAAAGGCGCCCTCGCCCCCCCGACGCGCCAGTTGATCCTGGCCCAGCCGAAGCTGAACTTCGCCGACTTGCAGCCCGGCGAGGCCGCGGCCGCGGCCGTGCACGCCCATGCCGCCAGGCTGAATCTCGACGAGGCGCGCGGCGTCAGCCTGGGCATCACCGGCGAAATTCCGCTGGCCGACGAGGAATTCGGTTCGATTCGGGAGAACATCGGCCTTGTCGGCCTGCTGATGGCGGCGGCGATGCTGGCAACGCTGTGGTTTGCGACCCGATCGGTGAAAACGGTGATCGCGATCGTGGCGACGATCGCGGCGGGCCTGGTGATCACGCTTGCCGCCGGGATGATCGCGGTGGGCCGGCTCAACCTGATCTCGGTCGCGTTCATTCCCCTGTTCGTCGGCCTCGGGGTCGATTTCGGCATCCAGTTGAGCGTGCGCTTCAACGCCGAGCGGCGCGCCGGGACGGCAAGCATGGCCGAAGCGCTGGAAAACGCGGCGCGGGCGCTCGGAGGGCCGATCCTGCTGGCGGCGGGCGCGATCTGCCTTGCACTCGGCGCTTTCCTGCCGACCGATTACATCGGCATCGCCGAACTCGGCATCATCTCGGGCATCGGCATGATTTTCGCACTGATGCTCAACGTCACGCTGCTGCCGGCATTGTTGATGGTGCTGAAGCCCGCCCCCCCGGCATCCGAAGTCGGCTTTGCACGCGCGGCAGTGGTTGACCGCTGGCTTGCCCGCAACCGGCGCGGCGTGCTGCTGGCTTTCGCCGCCGCCATGCTCGTCAGCATCGCCTCGCTGCCGCTGGTGCGGTTCGACTTCAATTTCCTGCACATGCGCGACCCGGATGCACCGGCGATGCGTATGCTGCGCGACCTGATGCGCGACCCGCAGCGCACGCCCAATACCCTGAGCGTGCTCACCCCCGACGCCGACGCCGCCGACCGGCTCGCCCGGCGCCTTTCACGCCTGCCCGAAGTCCGCGACGCGATCTCGGTGAGCAGCTTCGTCCCCGCCGATCAGCCGGCCAAGCTCGCGCTGATTCAGGACGCCTCGCTGCTGCTCGACGCAACGCTCAATCCGCTCGACCTGGCGCCACCGGACGACGATGCCGGGACGATCGCCGCCTTGCGCAAGGCGGCAGCCGCATTGCATCGGCTGGAAACCGCGCGTCCGGGCACGCCGGGCACTGCGGCAGGGCGCCTGGCCGCCGGTTTCGCGCGGCTGGCCGATGCCCCGCCCGCCGATCGCCGGAAGGCGCAGGCCGTGCTGGTCGATCCGCTCGCTGTCACGCTGAACGGCATCCGCTCCGCGCTCCAGGCAAGCGAGGTCACGCGCGAGACGCTGCCGCCCGAAATCGCCGCGGACTGGGTGGCCCGGGACGGTCAGGCGCTGGTGCAGATCGTACCCGCCGGCGACAGCACCGACAACGCAGTGCTTACCCGCTTCACCGCAGCGGTGCGCCGGATCGCCCCCAATGCGGTGGGCCTGCCCGTCGCCGCGCAGGAAGGCGCCCGCACCGTGGCGCGCGCTTTCATCCAGGCGGGCCTGCTCGCACTCGTGCTTGTCTGCCTGCTGCTGTTCGCCGTCCTGCGCAGCTTGCGCGAGGTCGCGTTCACGATGGCGCCCGTGGTGCTTTCGGGCTTCCTCACGCTCGGCAGTTGCGTCGTGATCGGCCAGGCGCTGAACTTCGCCAATATCATCGCCTTTCCCCTGTTGTTCGGAGTCGGCGTCGCGTTTCACATCTATTTCGTCATGGCCTGGCGGAACGGAGCCGGCGACCTGCTGCAAACCAGCCTCGCCCGCGCGGTGATGTTCAGCGCGCTGGCCACCGGCAGCGCTTTCGGCGCGCTATGGTTCTCGGATCATCCGGGCACGGCCAGCATGGGCCTGATCCTGATGATCTCGCTGATCTGGACGCTGATCTGCGCGCTGATCTTCGAGCCCGCCCTGCTGGGCCCGCAACGGCAACCGCCGCCGGAGCGGGGCCGCTGCACCTGAAGCAAGCCGCGTGATTTGTGAATCACGCGGCTTGCTTCAACGGGGACTGGGTCAGCCCCTAGTCTTATGCAGAGGGGCAGGGATGAATTCAATCTGTCAAGGTTCCAGAATAAATGGTCTGCTGCGTGAATACGCTGCGCAGCAAGGAAAAGGCGAGGATTCCCTGCAATGTCTGAAAATACCGTAGGCTATGTCGGAAACCGCCTTCGGGCAGGTGGATTTGGTATTCTCGTGGTTGCAGGGGTGGTCGGGGCTTCGATACACCTCGCTGCTCAAGCGTCCCCCCGGATAACCCATGCAGATGGATCCGTTCAAGCCGGTGGCGGAACTGACCAATCGCCACGTGAGGAGGAGGGCGACCATGCCAGGTGGGCGCAACCGGTGGTTGCCGGCGATGCTTACCGGGATAGGGGGGACAGCATCGACCCGAAAATTCTGGCCGGGGGGGCCAGGATCTACACCGAAGTCTGCTCCTCGTGTCATGATCAGGGGGTCAATCGGGCACCACAGCGGTACATCATTGCCCAACTCCAGCCCGAAACGATTCATCGCGCGCTGACAAGCGGCGTTATGCAGCCGATGGCGGTGGGGCTTGACGACAACCAGAAGCGGGCGGTGGCCCAGTACATCACGATGCGTTCCTTTGGCGCCGCCGAAGCTGTGCCGCCAAAGATGTGCGCCGCGGACCAGTCACAATTTGACTTTGATCAGCCGCCTCCATTCACCGGGTGGGGGATGGACCTGGCGGGAACCCACCATATCCCTGACGCGGAGGCCGGTATCGGCCGCGCAAACGTGAAGCGGCTGCGGCTTAAATGGGCGGTTGGTTTTCCCGATGCGCTCCGTGCCCGCTCGCAGCCCGCAATCGCCGGGGGAACCTTTATCGTCGGCAGCCATTCGGGCGCAGTCTATGCGCTCGACCAGAGCAGTGGCTGTGCGCGCTGGATTTTCCAGGCGAAGGCTGAAGTGCGGACCGGCATTATCGTCTCGCCCTGGACGACAGGGGATCGAAGCGCCCGGCCACTTGCCTATTTCGGCGACCTCGTCGGTAACGCCTATGCGATTGACGCGGTGACGGGGAAGGAAGTCTGGCGGATCCGGTCGAGCGATCATGCCAGTGCTACGCTCTCGGCTGCACCAGCCTTGCATGGCAACACGCTCTACATTCCCGTATCGTCGTTGGAAGAAGGTGCCAGCGGAAGCCCCGGCTATGCCTGCTGTACGTTTCGGGGTTCTCTTTTGGCGGTCGATGCCGCAACGGGAGTCGAGCGCTGGCGTACATGGTTCACCGGGGAAGCAACCCCTCGCGGTCTGAATAATGGCGGGGGCCAAAAATATGGTCCGTCTGGTGTCGCGATCTGGAATACACCGGCGATTGACCCGAAACGCGGGCTCCTGTTTCTTGATACTGGCGACAACTACTCCAGTCCCGCGACTGATATGAGTGACGCCATAATCGCTCTCGATATGACCACCGGCAAGATTCGCTGGTCCTATCAGGCTGAAGCAAATGATGCCTGGAACGCCTCCTGTGCCGAACGCGACCGGTCAAATTGCCCGGATGAGGACGGGCCGGATAACGATTTTGGCGCCGGTGTCGTGCTGGCGCAGGGAGCGGATGGGCGCGATGTCGTCATGGCCGGACAGAAATCAGGATTTGCCTATGGGCTCGACCCTGATAGCGGGACGCTGTTGTGGAAGACCCGGGTAGGCCGGGGCGGAGTGGTTGGCGGTATCCACTTCGGCATGGCTTCGGCCGACGGCAAGCTCTTCGTGCCAATCAGCGATGTCCCCGACGGACGCAAACATTCCTACCCGGCAAGTCCGGGCATGTTCGCGCTCGATGTAAAGACAGGAGACTTCGTGTGGAAGGCGCTCCAGACACAGGATGTCTGC
Source organism: Novosphingobium sp. (assembly GCA_031285165.1). Lineage (GTDB taxonomy): Bacteria > Pseudomonadota > Alphaproteobacteria > Sphingomonadales > Sphingomonadaceae > Novosphingobium. Next base: position 16,045 of record JAITWR010000020.1, on the reverse strand, counting down.
GGCGGCCGGGATCTGTGCCACCCCGGCTATTCAGCGGCAATTACGGCGACTTCCCAACTCGTCTTTGCAGGCGGCAACGATGGTCATGTCCGCGCCTATGACGTGAAGGATGGTGCCGTGTTGTGGGATGTCGATACGACCGCCTCTGTAACCACGGTCAGCGGGCTCGTTGGTCATGGCGGGTCGATGAGTGGCGGTGCGGCGCCGATTGCCTGGAAGGGTATGCTCCTGGTTAATTCAGGCTATGGCTTTGCCGGGAAGATGCCGGGCAACGTCATGCTGGTCTATTCGGTTGAATGAACGAGGTGCGAAGTGCTGAAACTTCCACGCCTGGTTCCATGACATGATTTGTGAAGGGAGGGCGCTGCCGTCGTCACGGATAGAGCATCATGCGCAAAACCGGTTCCCACTTTTGCGCACGATGCCCTAACGGACGACGAGCACCGGGATCGGGCTGTTGGCGAGAACTTCCGATGTCACGCTGCCCAGGATCAACCGGCGCAAGCCGCGCCGGCCATGCGAGGACATGACGATGAGGCCGCAATTACGCGCCCTGGCCGTCTCGATAATCGCCTCGGCCGGCAGGATGTTTTCGAGGCAGGCCGTGTCGACTTCCACCCCTTTGCCATCGGCGGCCAGCCTGGCTTCATCGAGAACCTTTTCCGCCATGGTCTTCTGGGCGTTCGCATATTCGAGATAGGCGGATGCGCTCAATCCGCCGTCGGCGCCGACATAGGGCAGCAGGCTCTCGACCACCATGACGATCGTGGCCCTGGCACCGATCGCCCTGGCGAGAGCAAGGCCGTGCTCGACGCCCTTCTGCGCGACTTCGGACCCGTCGGTGGAAATGAGAATGCGCTCGTACATGGATGCCTCGCCGATCTTTTCTCACCCTGAGACGCCATCGCCTCGGGCCGTTAATGGGTGGGGGTGAAAATTGCTGGAAGATCAGCGCAGTGTCAAGCGGAGCGCGGATTGCACTCCATCTTCTCCCCGGCCGCCCGATTGCCGGCAGACTCCTGATCGCCAATCGCGATCGCCACTGCGTTGCATACCCGCGCCAGCCGTTCCGCCCATGCCGCCTGCCCCGCTTCATCGCCGATTTCGTCCTGGCGAATCTCGATGCCCAGATAAGGGCGCCCTTCGGCTTCGGCATGGCGGTTCATCGTCGCGTTGAGGAGCTTGCCCGAATAGGGCTGCTGATCGCCGACGATCAGGCCTTCCGCTGCCAGGAAAGGAATGGCCGCACGGGCAGCGCGGTCGTCCTCGTTGTAAAGCACACCGACTTGCCAGGGGCGTTTTTCCTCCGGCTTATCCGCAAGTTGCGGCGTGAAGCTGTGCAGCGACAGGATGAGTGAAACCGGCGTCGCATCGAGCTGGCGGGCAAGCGCGGCATGATAGGGGCGGAAGAAGCGGTCGAGGCGCGATTCGCGCTGCGCGGGAGTCAGCGCATTGCCGGGGATGGCGTGGCCGTCGCTGGCTATGGGAATGATCGCCCCCGCGCCTTCATCGCGGTTGCAGTCGCAGACGAGGCGGCTGACATTGCAGAGGAAAGCGGCGAAGCCCGGCAGCCGGGCAAGCCGCCCGGCTACCTCGCCGACACCGATGTCCACGGCGATGTGCTGCATCAGCAGCGCCGGCGCAATGCCGAGATCGATATCGGCAGGGACTCGGTTCGAGGCATGGTCGGCGACGACGAGGATGCCGCCGCAACGCGGCGTGCCGACGAGACGAAAGGCTTCATCCTGCATCGCACCGCTTCCCGGTTCGTGCCGCATCAACGCAGCCGCCCCTCCATCCGCCACCAGCCGGGACGCGCGGACGCAAGCTTTTCCGCAGCGGCGCGCATGTCTTCATCGGTGTCATAAAGAGCAAAGCATGTCGCGCCCGAACCCGACATGCGCGCAAGCATGGGAGCGGTCGCGCCCAGGGCTGCGAGAACTTCCGCCACCGGCGGACACAGCCCGATCGCCGGCGCCTCGAGGTCGTTGCGGCCGGCAAGCGCAATCGCCCTGGCGCTGCCTTCGGGCATGGCGCCGCGGTCGATACCGTCCCAGGCCCTGAACACCGGGCCGGTGGCCAGCGGCACGCGCGGATTGACCAGCAGGACGGGCGTGCCGGCAAGGTCGTTGTCCACCGGGGACAATTCGGTGCCGGTGCCGCGGCCGACACAGGCCCGGCTCGCCACGCAGGCGGGAACGTCCGCGCCGAGCGCCGCGGCGATCTCGCGCCAGTCGTCGGGCAGCCCGCCCCGGCGCCCGATCATGCGGAACACCGCGCCGGCATCGGCCGAGCCGCCGCCCAGGCCCGCGGCCACCGGCAGCCGCTTGTCCAGTTGCACCGACCAGCCGGGCACATGCGCGAGCCCGGCCAGCGCCCTGGCGACGATATTATCGCACGGATCGTCGAGCGTGCCGGCAAATTCGCCCTGCACATGCAGTTCATCGCGCGATGCCGGCAAGGCGACCAGCCTGTCGCCATCGTCGACGAAAGCAAACAATGTCTCAAGCTCGTGATAGCCGTCCTCGCGCCGCCGGCGGACATGCAGCGCAAGGTTGATCTTGGCATAGGCGGTTTCGCTGAACGCCATCACACTGCCGCGCGATCTGCCATTACATATTCGGCCCGTCACATATTCGGCCCATCACATATTCGGATAATTCGGCCCGCCGCCGCCTTCGGGCGCGACCCATTCGATGTTCCCGGTCGGATCCTTGATGTCGCAGGTCTTGCAGTGGACGCAGTTCTGCGCGTTGATCTGCAAGCGGGGCGTCCCCTCCTCCTGCCCGACGAATTCATAGACGCCGGCGGGGCAATAGCGTGCTTCCGGCCCCGCATAGAGCGGCAGGTTGATCGCGGTCGGAACATTCGGATCCCTGAGCACGAGATGGCACGGCTGGTCCTCCTCGTGGTTGGTGCTCGACAGGAACACCGAGGACAGCCGATCGAAGCTGATGACATTGTCGGGCTTGGGATACTGGATCGGCCGGTAGAGGTCGGCACGGCCGAGCGATGAGGCATCGGTGTGGTGCTTCATGCTGAAAGGCAGCCCGATCTTCAGCGTGCGCATCCACATATCGAGGCCCGCAAGCACCGTGCCCAGATCGCCGCCCCACTTGGCGACGAGCGGTTCCGCATTGCGCACCAGCTTCAGCTCGGCAGCGATCCAGCTCGACCGGACCGCGGCCTCGTAACCGTCCAGCTCGTCATGCTCGCGGCCCGCGCCGGCCGCGGCAACGATCGCTTCGGCGGCCAGCATGCCGCTTTTCATCGCGGTATGGCTGCCCTTGATGCGCGGCACGTTGACGAAACCGGCCGAGCAGCCCGCCAGGACACCGCCGGGGAAGGCCAGCTTCGGCACCGACTGCCAGCCGCCCTCGTTGATCGCGCGCGCGCCATAGGCGACACGGCGGCCGCCTTCGAGGATCGCGCGGATATCCGGGTGCTGCTTCCAGCGCTGAAACTCCTCGAACGGATATACGTGGGGGTTTTTGTAATCGAGCCCGGTCACGAACCCGAGCGCCACCTGGTTGTTCGCCTGATGATACAGGAAGCCGCCGCCCCAGGTATCGCTTTCGGACAGCGGCCAGCCCTGCGTGTGGATCACGCGGCCGGGCACATGCTTGTCGGGATCGATATCCCACAATTCCTTGATGCCGATCCCATAGACTTGCGGCTGGCAGTCGCGCTCAAGGTCGTATTGCGCCTTCAGGCGCTTTGTCAGGTGGCCGCGCGCGCCTTCCGCAAAGACGGTGTATTTCGCCAGCAGTTCCATGCCGGGCTGATAGTCGGGCTTGTGGCTGCCGTCGCGCGCGACGCCCATGTCGCCGGTGGCGACACCGCGCACCGCGCCCTTTTCATCGAACAGGATCTCGGCCGCGGGGAAGCCGGGGAAAATCTCCACGCCCAGTTCTTCCGCCTTGCCGGCGAGCCAGCGGCAGAGATTGCCGAGCGAGCCGGTATAGCAGCCGGCGTTCGTCATCAGCGGCGGCATGGCGATATGCGGCATCGCGAACTTGCCGCCGCGCGAAAGCATCCAGTGCCAGTTGTCTGTCACCGGCGTCTCGGCCATCGGGCACCCCTGGTCGCGCCAGTCGGGCAGCAGTTCGTCGAGCGCGCGCGGATCGACCACCGCGCCCGAGAGAATATGCGCACCGATCTCCGAGCCCTTCTCGAGAATGCAGACCGAAATGTCCGCATCGAGCTGTTTCAGCCGGATCGCCGTGGCAAGGCCCGCCGGCCCACCGCCTACGATCACGACGTCATAGGGCATCGATTCCCGTTCGCTCATACCTGTGTCCTGTCCTGCTTTCCGGCGTTGAAGCCGGCCCCTGCACAATAAATAAATGCGCGGTATGCCTTGATCAGTGCAATCGGGCAGGTCAAGACCGCATGATGCAAGATCGGGCGAAAGCTGGCTCCGGAATCGGGATCGCCGCCGAGGTCGCCGCCGCCCTCGACTGGTGGCGCGAGGCCGGCGTCGACAGCGATTTCACCGACGAGCCGGCGCCGTGGCTCGCGCCGGCGGAGGCGAAATCAACGGCACAGGCGCAGGCGCACGCGGGCGGAAACACGCAGGGCACGGCGCCGCCCCTTCCCCGCACACACCCCAAACCCGCCATCGACAGCAGTGGCTGGCCGCAGGCTCTGGCCGATTTCACCCCCTGGTGGCTCAGCGAGCCCGCGCTCGACGACGGCCGCGTCACCGGCCGCGTGCCGCCCCGCGGCCCAATCGGCGGAAAGACGGAGGCGGACATCATGGTGATCGTCCCCGACCCCGAACGCGACGACCGGGAACAGCTTCTGTCCGGGCCGCAGGGCCGGCTGCTCGACGCGATGCTGGCGGCCATGGGAATCATGCCCGAACAGGTCTATCTGGCCAGCGTCCTGCCGCGCCACACGCCGATGGCCGACTGGCCGGCGCTTGCCGAAAAGGGATTCGGCAACCTGCTCGCCCATCATGTCGGGCTGGTGAAACCCGAACGGCTCATCGTGCTCGGAAGCAACATCCTGCCGCTCCTGGGGCACGAACCGGCGCATAAACCTGCCGTTTCGCGCCAATTTGCCCATGAAGGCTCCACCATTCCCCTGCTCGCGGGCAAAAGTCTCGCGGCACTGCTCGAGCGACCGCTCTGGAAAGCAGGACTATGGCAGGAATGGCTCGACTGGAGCGGCCGGCCGGATCGGTGATGATTCGGGCCGGGGATGATAGGGACGGCAGGCAGAGTGAGATTTACCGCCAAAGCACGGCTTCTGGCCCTTGGCCTCGCCACGGCGAGCGTCGCAGCGCTGGGCGCGGCGCCGGCCCGCGCGAACAGCGCCGCGGTCGACTATTTCCGCACGCGGGCCGACCGCACCGCCGTCCCCTCGCTGTTGAGCCAGGACGAGCGCACCTATTACCGCGACCTTTTCGCCGCGATCGAGCGCAAGGACTGGGGCCGCGTCCAGACGCTGTTCGCGCAGAAAAACGATGGCCCGCTCCATCGGGAAGCCCTGGCCGAATACTATCTCGCCTCGGGCAGTCCGCGGACCGACAGCGGCCAGTTGAGTGCCTGGCTCGCCGGGGGCGCCGAATTGCCGCAGGCCGAGCAGATCTCGCGCCTGGCGATGAATCGCGGCGCGCAGGCAACGCCGTCTCTGCCCGGCGCGCGGCCGCTGGTCAGCCAGCCGGCCAGCACCAGGCGCATCCGCCCGCGCAGCATCGATGACGGCACGATGCCCGCGGCGATCGCCTCGGGCATCCGCGACAAGATCAAGAACGACGATCCGCTGGGCGCACGCACGCTGCTCGACGGCGTGGATGCCACCCTTTCGGACGCTGCCCGCGCCGAATGGCGCCAGCGCGTCGCCTGGAGCTTCTATATCGAGAATCGGGACGCCGACGCCTACAGCCTCGCGCAACTGGCGACGCAAGGCGCCGGCCCGTGGGTGGGCGAAGCGTGGTGGACCGCCGGCCTCGCCGCCTGGCGCCTGGGCGACTGCCAGGGCGCGGCCGAAGCGTTCAGGAACACCGCCGCGCGCGCCGACAATGCCGAACTGCAATCGGCCGCCTACTACTGGCAGAGCCGCGCGCTCGTCCGCTGCCGCAAGCCCGAAGAAGCCGCCGCGCCGCTGCGCCTCGCTGCCGGACGCGACGAGACGCTTTATGGTATGCTCGCCGCCGAGCAGCTTGGCATGAAGCTGGCCGGGCAGCACGGCGAAGCCGATTTCACCCAGGCCGACTGGCAGCGGTTGCGCGATGTCGGCAATGTCCGCACCGCAGTCGCACTTTCGGAAATCGGCGAGGACGGTCTGGCCGACGAAGTGCTGCGCCACCAGGCCCGGATCGGCGATGCCGCGCAATACCAGCCGCTGACCCGCCTCGCCCGCGATCTCGGCCTGCCTTCCACCCAGTTGTGGATGGCCCACAACGCGCCCTATGGCGGCAAGGCCGAACCGGCCGCGCGCTTCCCGACGCCCAGGTGGACACCCGTGGGCGGCTGGAAAGTCGATCCGGCGCTGGTCTATGCCCACGCCTTGCAGGAATCGATGTTCCGCACCTCGGTCGTCAGCCCGGCCGGCGCGCGCGGTCTGATGCAGATCATGCCCGCGGCGGCCAAAGATCACGCGGCCGACCTCGGCTACAGCGGCAATGCCGGCGATCTCAACAAGCCCGAAGTCAACCTCGCCTTCGGCCAGCAGCACCTCAACATGCTGCGTGCCCAGTCCGGCACCCAGGGGCTGCTGCCCAAGGTGATGGCGGCCTACAACAGCGGCATCCTGCCCGTCAGCCGCTGGAACAGCGAGATCAAGGACCAGGGCGACCCGCTGCTCTGGATCGAATCCGTGCCCTATTGGGAAACGCGCGGCTATGTGAACATCGTCATGCGCAACTACTGGATGTACGAGCGCCAGGCCGGCGGCCTTTCGGAAAGCCGGATGGCGCTGGCCCAGGGCATGTGGCCGACTTTTCCGGGCCTGTCCGGTTCCACCGCGGTCCGCATGAGTCCGAACGGAACCGTTCTGCGTGCCCGTTGATCCCGCCGGCCTGTTCAGGCCGATCAACATCGCACTGCTGACGATCTCGGACACGCGCACGCTTGAGAGCGACACTTCGGGCACGATCCTGGCCGGGCGCATCGCCGCAGCCGGCCACACCCTCGTCGCGCGCGCGATCGAGAAAGACGATGTCGCGCGGATCGTCGATCGGCTGAACGCCTGGGTCGGCGACCGCAATGTCGACTGCGTGATCACCACCGGCGGCACCGGCCTGACTGGCCGCGACGTGACGCCCGAAGCGCTCGACCGGGTCAGGCAGGCCGGCAACGGCAAGGACATCCCCGGCTTCGGCGAGTTGTTCCGCTGGATCAGCTTCCAGACGATCGGCACGTCCACCGTGCAGTCGCGCGCCCATGCCGTGCTGGCGGGCGGAACCTATATCTTCGCCCTGCCCGGCTCGAACGGCGCGGTGAAGGACGGCTGGGACGGGATTCTCGCCGAGCAGCTCGACAGCCGCAACAGGCCCTGCAATTTCGTCGAACTGATGCCGCGGCTGCGCGAGGTCTGAGAGCCCGGTTCAAGCACCCGATGCTGGATAATGCTCCACGTGGAACATTATCGGAACAATCGCGTCCCGCTCCCGTTTCCTCATCCCACACCGTCACCCTGAACTTGTTTCAGGGTCCATGGCGCCGCCGACACCGCGAAGCAGGGGCAAAACGCCCGATGGACCCTGAAACAAGTTCAGGGTGACGAAGAAGGGGGACGGTGAAGGGAAACGAAGCGGTTCCGATTATCCGTATCCTGTCCTAATCCAGCAATTCCCGCACCTTGCCCAGCAGCGCGCCGATCCGCTCTGCGGCCTCGGTGAAGGTTTTCACGTCCTCGCGCTGGTTGTTGCCGCGCGCTTCCCTGGCGGCTTCGACGTAGTTTTCCATATCCGCTTCGAGCGCGTCGGCGATGATCTCGGCTTCATCCTCGGTCAGCGAAAGTTTGATCGGCACGGGCTTTTTCCTGTCTTCGGGCAGGCGGCGATACACGCCGGGATGGCTTCGGGCCAGATGGAATCATCCGGCCCGGCAATCACTTCCTTCCAGGGGCAGAGGGGGGTACGCCTGTCCGGGCGTCAGATCGAACGCGGATCGACCGGCGGGGCCTTCGCTGTCGCCGAAACCGGCACGGCCTTGTCACCCTCGCCGCTCTTTACCGCATCGCAATCGCCCGAGCTGGCGCGCGTCACCTGCGGCTGCCTGCCCGCGCCGTCCGAGCGCCATTCGACCGTCTGCGTGCAACTGCCCTTGCCGTTCGAGGTCGAAACCATCGTGTATCGGTAGCTGCTGCCCGCCGGCATGGCGCCGGTCACGACGAACCGGCCGGGCTCGCCGCCCTGCCCCGCGGCGGCGGCCTGCGCCTGAGCGGCGGCCATCCGGCGCATCATGGCGGCCTGCCGGGCGTCGGCGGCCTCGATCGCGACTCTGGGCGCAACGTCGCCGGCATAGCGGATATGCGCGACCGAACCGTCGGGCAGGTTGACCGACATGGTGTGGAACCCGGCAGTGGCCGCCACGGCCGCGCCGGCGAAAAGAACGATAGCCGCGCCGGCAAGGGCGACGGTACGGAATCTGGGCATCGGTATCCTCCGGTTCATCCGATGGCGGGAAAGCTAACCACGGCACCTGAACGCCCGATGACCGGGAACCGCCCCACCGCGCCGCTATACGTCCAGCCGGTAGTCCCCGAACCGCTCGCGCAAGTCCTTCTTGCTGATCTTGCCGGTGCCGGTGTGCGGAATGTCGTCGACGAATTCTATCGCGTCGGGCAGCCACCATTTCGCCACCCCGGCGGCCAGCAGGCTGCGCAGTTCCTCGACGGTGACATCCATGCCGGGCTTCTTCACCACCACGAGGATCGGGCGCTCGTCCCACTTCGGATGCGGGATGCCGATCGCCGCCGCCTCGGCCACGGCGGGGTGAGCGACCGCGCAGTTTTCCAGCTCGACCGAACTGATCCATTCGCCGCCAGACTTGATCACGTCCTTGGTGCGGTCGGTCAGTTGCAGCGTGCCGTCGGGGTGGAGCATCGCGACATCGCCGGTATCGAACCACTGGTCGGTGTCCGCCGTGTCCTGCTCCGCCTTGAAATAGCGCCTGATCACCCACAGCCCGCGCACCTGCAACGCACCCGCCGACTTGCCATCGCGCGGCAGCACCCTGGCCGGATCGTCGAGATCGACCGTGCGCAGTTCGATGCCGAACAGCGCCTTGCCCTGCAACGCCTTGACCGCAACCTGCCCGTCGAGGTCGCGATCGTCGTAATCGGCCGGCTCGAAGGCGATCGTCGCGATCGGCGAAGTCTCGGTCATGCCCCAGGCATGGGCGACGCGGATACCGTGGCGCATCAGCCGCTCGATGATCGCGCGCGGCATCGCCGAGCCACCGGTCAGCGCGCGAGTCAGCGGCGGCATGGCCTGGCCTGTCTCCTCGATATGCTGGAGCAGGGCCAGCCAGACGGTCGGCACACCGGCAAGGTAGTTCACCCCTTCCGCGTGCATCAGGCGGCAGAGCGTGGCGGCATCGTTGTTCGCACAATAGACCAGCTTCGCCCCCACCGCCGCAGCCGCCCAGGGGAAGCCCCAGTTGTTGGCATGGAACATCGGCACGACCGGCAGCACCGCCGCTCGCGCGTCGAGGTCGAGGCATTGCGGCATGATCGCCGCGTAAGTGTGCAGCATGTTCGAGCGATGCTCGAACAGCACGCCTTTGGGATGGCCGGTGGTGCCGCTGGTATAGCAGAGCATGCAGGGATCGCGCTCGCTGCCCTGCGCCCATTCCGCATCACCGTCCTCGGCGCCGATCCAGTCCTCGAAATGCAGCGCATGTTCGCCGGAATCGAAGCAGATGTAATGTTCGATCGTTTTCCAGTGCGGCCGCATCCGGTCGACGAGCGCCTGGAATGCCGCGTCGTAGATAAGCACGCGATCCCCGGCATGGTTGGCGATATAGTCAAGCTGGTCGTCGAACAGCCGCGGGTTGATCGTGTGAAGGATGCCGCCCGCCCCGGTTGCGCCGTACCAGGCGACAAGGTGCCTGCCGTGGTTCATCGCCAGCGTGGCAACGCGGTCGCCCGGCGCGATGCCGAGCCGCCGCAGCGCCTGCACCATCTTCAGCGCATCGCGGCGGACGCCGGCCCAGGTGGTGCGCGTCCGGCTGCCGTCGGCCCATTGCGTGACGATCTCGCGCCCGCCGTGCTCACGCGCGGCATGGTCGATCAGCAGGGAGGTGCGCATCTCCCAGTCCTGCATCGCACCCAGAATGTTCATTCGATCCCCGTCCCCGTCTCGCAGCTTCGCCAGCGCTGCTTTAGCAATTTCGGGAATTGCCGCTAGTCCTATGAGTCACCCCCCAGGCGGGAGGGGAGAAGCGCGCCCGCCTGGCCAGCGCAGCACGAGCGGAGAAGGGCTTCAGGCCACCAGCCGCAAACTCGGCCCGCGCTCGGCCTTGAGCACGACTCCGGCGATCCCTGCGATATCGGCGATCCGGTCGGCCAGTTCGCCATCGAGCGCAAAGTCGCGGCCGAGGCGGACGGGCTTCACCAGGCCCCCGTCCAGATGCAGGTTCGCGCGCACCTCGCCGCGGCCCGGCGCTCCGGGGACCAGCAGCATCGCCAGTTCCCGCACCGCCTCGACGCTCGAGATGTCGAGCGACAGCACCATCCGCGCGCTGTCGCGCACTTCGGCAAGGGGGCGCCCGCCGCGCACGGTGACGCGCGGCGGCTCGTCGGGGCTCGGGCTGTCAAGCTCTACGGTGAGAAGGACACATGCCCCTTCCTTCGCCCATTTGGCGAAGCTTTCGACCAGCGATTCCTCGAAACAGGCAGCGGAGAACTGGCCCGAATTGTCGGAGAAGTCCGCCCGGATGAATTCCGCGCCCTTGCGCGTCCGTCCCTTGTTCACGCTTTCGACCATGGCCGCCATCACCGCCTGCTGCCGGCCGGCCTGGACACCGCCGGCCATCAGGCTGGCATAAGTACGCGCGCCGTTGGCCGAAGCGATGGCGCGGTATTGCTCGACCGGATGGGCGGCGAAGTAGAAGCCGAAGTTCTCACGCTCCCTGGCCATCTGGTCGGTACGGCTCCAGGGATCGGCCTCGATCAGCCGCAATGCCTGCTCGTGATCCGCACCGTCGAGCAGGCTGTGCTGGTCGCTGGTCCGTTCGCGGGCCGACCGTTCGGCCTCCGCCAGCAAGGTATCGGCGTTGGCCAGCACCCTGGCGCGGTTGGGGTCGAGGCTGTCGAACGCGCCCGCCCCGGCCAGTCCTTCGAACTGGCGCTTGTTCATCGCGCCCGGCGGGCAGCGGCGGAACAGGTCATCGAGGCTGGTGAACCTGCCGTTCGCCTCACGCTCGGCGACGATCGCCTCCATCGCCTTCCCGCCGACATTGCGGATACCGGCAAGCGCATAGCGCACGATATAGCCCTCGTCGGTCTGCGCGACGGTGAACTCCGCCTCCGAACGGTTCATATCGGGAGCTTCGATCTGCAAACCGGCCCGCCGCATGTCGTCGACGAAAACCGCCAGCTTTTCCGACTGGTGCATGTCGAAACACATCGAGGCGGCATAGAACTCGTGCGGATAATGCCGCTTCAGCCAGGCCGTGTGATAGGACAGCAGGGCATAGGCAGCGGCGTGCGACTTGTTGAAGCCATAGCCGGCGAACTTGTCGATCAGGTCGAACAGTTCGTCGGCCTTGGCCTTGTCGATGCCCGAGACTTCCTTGCAGCCCTCGACGAAGCGGGCGCGCTGGAGATCCATCTCCGCCTGGATCTTCTTGCCCATGGCCCGGCGCAGCAGGTCGGCATCGCCGAGCGAGTAGCCAGCAAGGATCTGCGCAGCCTGCATCACCTGTTCCTGATAGACGAAGATGCCGTATGTCTCCGACAGGATGCCTTCAAGCTTTTCGTGCGGGTATTCGATCGCCTCCAGCCCGTTCTTGCGCCGGCCGAACAACGGAATATTGTCCATCGGGCCGGGCCGATAGAGCGAGACGAGCGCGATGATGTCGCCGAAATTCGTCGGCTTCACCGCCGCCAGCGTGCGCCGCATGCCTTCGGATTCAAGCTGGAACACGCCGACGGTATCGCCCCGCTGGAGCAGCTCGTAAACCAGCGGATCGTCCCAGGGCAGCGCCGCGAGATCGATCTCGATGCCGCGCTTCCCGAGAAGGTCGACCGCTTTGCGCAACACCGACAGCGTCTTCAGGCCGAGGAAGTCGAACTTCACCAGGCCCGCATCCTCGACATATTTCATGTCGAACTGGGTGACCGGCATGTCCGAGCGCGGATCGCGGTAGAGCGGGACCAGCCTGGCCAGCGGCCGGTCGCCGATGACGACACCCGCGGCATGAGTCGAGCTGTTGCGCGGCAGCCCCTCGAGCTGGACGGCCAGATCGATGAGCCGCCGTACCTCCTCGTCGTTATCATATTCGCGCCTGAACTCGGCGACACCGTTGAGCGCGCGCGGCAGCGGCCAGGGATCGGTCGGGTGGTTGGGCACCATTTTGCACAGCCGGTCCACCTGGCCATAGCTCATTTGCAGGATGCGGCCGCAGTCGCGCAGCACCGCACGCGCCTTCATCTTGCCGAAAGTGATGATCTGCGCGACGTGGTCGTGCCCGTACTTGCCCTGGACATAGCGGATCACCTCGCCGCGCCGGGTTTCGCAGAAGTCGATGTCGAAATCCGGCATCGAGACACGCTCGGGATTGAGGAAGCGCTCGAACAGCAGGCCGAGCTTCAGCGGATCGAGATCGGTGATGGTCAGCGCCCAGGCGACGACCGAGCCCGCGCCCGAACCGCGCCCCGGCCCCACCGGAATGCCCTGCTCCTTGGCCCACTTGATGAAATCGGCAACGATCAGGAAATAGCCGCCGAAGCCCATCTTGTTGATAATGCCGATCTCGAATTCGAGGCGGGCCTTGTAAGCCATGACCTCGTCCCGCAGACCTTCGGCCGCAAGCCTGTCGAAAGTCCGCTCGCCGCCCGCATCGGGCAGCGCGGTCAGCGCATCGTGCAATTCGTCCGCGACCGTCTCGGGATAGCAGGGGCGAAGGCGCGCGACCAGACCGGCCCGCGCGTCCTCGGCCATCATCCGCGCCTCGCCTTCCTGGTCGCCGGCCAGGCTGGGCAGGATCGGCTTGCGCCTGGGCGGCGCCACGGCGCAGCGCCGGGCGACAACCAGCGTATTGGCGATCGCTTCGGGCAGGTCGGCAAATTCCTCCGCCATCGTCCCGGCCGGCTTGACCCATGATTCGCTGCTCGATCGCGCACGGTCGGACGCGTCGATGTGAGTCGAATTGGCAATGCACAGCATCGCGTCGTGCGCGGCGTGGAAGCCCGGCTCGGCGAACTGCGCGGGATTGCTTGCCACCAGCGGCAGGCCGCGCGCAAAGGCAAGCGCGATCAGCGCCTCCTCCGATGCTTCCTCGACCGGATCGCCGCGCCGCGCGATCTCGATATAGAGCCGGCCGCCGAACAGCGCTTGCAGCCTGTCGCAACAGGCATCGGCAGCAGCCGCCTTCCCATCGGCGAGAAGCCGCGCCAGCGCCCCTTCGCCCGCGCCGGTAAGCGCGATCAGGCCCTGGCTGTACCCGTCGAGATCGGCCAGCGCGACATGCGGCTCCAGCTCCAGCGGCCGGTCGAGATGCGCGCGGCTGACCAGATGGCACAGGTTGTTCCAGCCCGTTTCATCCTGCGCATAAAGCGCCAGCCAGTCGATCGGCCCGCCCGGCTCACGCGCGACGGCAAGGAAAGTGCCGATAATCGGCTGCACGCCGGCATCGCGGCAGGCCCCGGCGAAAGCGGTGGAGGCGTAAAGGCCGTTGCGATCGGCAATGGCTATGGCGGGAAAGCCCCGTTCCCTGGCCAGTTTGGCAATCGCCCTGGGCTCGATCGCACCATCGAGCATGGTGTAGCAGGAGAAGACCCGCAGGGGAACGAAAGGAGCGTAGGCCATTGTTCCAGACTAGAGCATCGTGCGCAAAAGCGGGAACCGGTTTTGCGCAAAAAACGATGCGGCACCAAAAACCTGGAGCAAGATGCGTGATTCACAAATCATGCATCTTGCTCTAGGTGCGCCGCCCCCGCGGCATCAAGCGGCGGCGATCAACTCTCTGGGGAAATACTGCCGGCCACCTTGCAATATCGAACGAATCTGCTCCTATCCGCAGCCACGGAACACAGAGAGGAGCATGCAATGGTCGACTTGTCAGGCACCGATCGCGCGCCATCGCTTGTCGATCGCGCCAGGGCCATCATTCTGACCCCGCGGGAGGAATGGCCGAAGATCGCGCTCGAAACGACACCGCAGTCGGACATCCTGCGCGGCTATGTGCTGCCGCTGGCGGCAATCGGGCCGGTCGCATCCTTCATCGGCAGCCAGGTCTTCGGTTACGGGCTGCTTGGCTTCGCCTATCGTCCGGGCCTCGTCTGGTCGTTGAGCACTGCCGTGCTCTCCGTCGTCATGGCGATCGTCAGCGTCTTCGTCCTGACGTTCATCGCCGATTTCCTCGCTCCCAAATTCGGCGGTGAGTCCAACCGGGCCAGTGCCTTCAGGCTGGTCGCCTACGGCTACACGGCAAGCTGGCTGGCAGGCATCTTCGGGCTGATCCCGGCGCTGATCATCTTCTCCTTCCTCGGGCTCTACAGCCTCTACCTGCTTTACGCCGGCGCGACGCCGCTGATGAAAGTGCCTCAGGAAAAGGCAGTGGGCTATACGGCGGTGACGATCCTCTGCGCGGCCGTGCTGGCGATGATCGCCGCGCCGATCACCGCGGCGATCACCGGCCTGTGGGCCGCCGGCCCAAGGAGCATCGCCAGTTCCGACATCAGCGGCAAGGTCAGCCTCCCCGGCATCGGCTCGATCGATCTCGACAAGGTCCAGCAGGCGACCCGGCAGATGGAAGCCGCGACCAACGGCAAAGCGCCCCCGGTCGCGTCCGACCGGATGCAGGCGCTGCTGCCCGAAACGATCGGCGCCTGGCGGCGCTCGGCCACCGAAAGCATGGCGATGGGTCCGGCGGGCAGCACCGCTCAGGGCACTTACACGGCCGGCGACAAGAGCTTCACGCTGCAAATCACCGATATGTCGGCGCTGGGCGCGCTTTCCGGCCTCGGCGCGGCGATCGGCTTGCAGCAGAGCAGGGAAGACGCCGACAGCTATGAAAAGACCGCTACGGTCAACGGCCAGATGCAGACCGAAGCATGGAACAGAAAGACCGCTTCCGGCAAATACGGCGTGACGGTGAACAACCGCTTTCTGATCGAGGCCGAAGGCTCGGCCGGCAGCATCGACGAGTTGAAGCAGGCAGTGGGAGCAATCGACCAGGACGACCTGGCGGATCTGGCCGGATAGCCTTGCCGGACAGGCTCTGGAGCATCGTGCATGATATCGGCACCACGCGCCCCGCACCCGGCACCTCATCCCATACCCGCCATCCTGAATCCCGCACCGTCACCCTGAATCCCGCACCGTCACCCTGAACTTGTTTCAGGGTCCATCGGGCAGTTTGCACCTGCCCGCGCGGTGTTGGCGGCGCCATGGACCCTGAAACAAGTTCAGGGTGACGAGGAAGGGGGACAAAGCGGTTCCGATTATCCGCATCCCGCTCTGAACCGTACCATGTTTACGAGGTATTATAGCCTATTACGGCTCGTTCTGGCCCCGTCCAGCCTTGGTTTGGCCAGTCAGGCTGGGGAACCCGATATGAGTTTTTGGAAAGTATGGAGGCTTTGAAACAAGGAGGGGGTTCCAGATACCCGATATCACGCTGTTCGCCAGTGATCCCGAGCGCTGTTTCAACGGGGCTTCCTTCGCGGCGCACGGACGCAGAATCCGCTTTCCTACACGGGCCGAAAGCGCAAAACAGGCCGGGCTCTTTCTCACTGTCGAAGCTGTTGATTATCAGCCGTATTTCCGGCCGCGGCAAAAAGTTCGCCGTGGCCGTTATGGGTGAAGTTCGGGAAGTTCGGGAAGCCTGTCCGAAAGGCTCGTGGCTGCACAACCGCACGATCT
>JAITWR010000111.1 GCA_031285165.1 Novosphingobium sp. | reverse complement strand
ACCTCTTGCATCACGGGCGGCAACCACAGAAGCGATATGACCGACGCCGAATGGCTGGTGCTGGAGGGATTTTTCTCGCCGCCCTCGCGAGTGGGGCGCCCGAGGAAGTGGCCGCTGCGTCGGATCGTCGAGGCAATCTTCTACCTGTTGCGTGGCGGTCTGCCGTGGCGGATGTTGCCGCCGTGTTTCCCTCCGGCCTCGACCGTGCGGTACTGGTTCTACCAGTGGCGCGACAACGGCCTGTGGCTCTCGATCAACCACGCTCTGCTGATGGCCCAGCGCACGGTTCAGGGGCGCGAAGCCTCGCCCAGCGCGGGGGTCATCGACAGCCAGAGCGTGAAAACCACGGAGAGTGGCGGCCCGCGAGGCTACGATGCCGGGAAGAAGATCAAGGGACGAAAGGCTCTCCTGAGCGAAGCCGAAGGGCGCCACATCCTCACCGACACCGAGGGCAATCTGGTCCATGCCGTGATCCATACGGCCGACATCCAGGACCGTGACGGCGGCCCCCTGGTGTTGCAGGGGATCGTCCAGCGCTTCCCGTGGCTGCGCCACATCTTCGCCGATGGCGGCTATGCCGGCGACACATTCTGGGACGCCCTCGGCGAGATCGGCGAGTGGACCATCGAGATCATCAAGCGATCCGATACCGCCAGGGGCTTCGTGCTGCTGCCACGCCGCTGGGTGGTCGAGCGCACCCTCGCATGGCTCAATCGGAATCGGCGCCTGGCCAAGGACTTCGAATATACCATCGCCTCCGCCACGGCATGGCTCTTCGCGGCCTCCGTCCAATACTTCATCAGGCGGATTGCAAAATCATGAATTACAATGCGTTAATTTCGGACCAGACTCTGAGAACAATGAGAAATGCCGGAAGCTGGCGCAGGATTTGCAGCTTCGATTTCGCAGTTGGTGCTGTCTTGCTGGTTTTCCACATTCGTTTCGTCGGAAACAGAGCATTCGTGAGCCCGATCCGGCTCCGGCTCTCGCTTCATTGAAGGGTCATAAACCGACTTCATGGCATCCAGCTTCGCCATGAGAATATCCCGATCCGTTGCGATCTTGCGGCATTGCTCGATCAACGCTTCCTCTCGTTTCTGAAAATCGATGGCAGCTTGCGACTTCGCACCCTGCTCCGAGCAACCGGCAGCGGACAGCATGACCGTCGATACGGCGGCGATGATGACGAATATCCCCCGCATGACACGCTACTGTGCCGTCTTGGCGGGCACGCTGGTCAGCTTCCCGTCCGGTCCGAAGGGTAACCCGACCGACCGCGCTTCCGCGCCGAACATCGATCCGGTGGAATGCACCCATATCAGGCGTTCGCCGCCATCGGCGTTAGTGACGACCTGATTGGGCTGCCCGAGCATGCGGACAACCTCGGCCTTCGTCATGCCAACCTGTAGGCGATCGACCGCCGCCACGTCATAGTTGGTGCCCACCGACACGCAGCCCGCAAGCGTCAACGCCGCAGCTAAAAGCAAACCGTTCTTCATCTTGATCTCCCCGGAAGTCGATTGCGGTACGCCCCCGCTATTCGACTTCACGCCTGATCCTTGGTGATCGGGGAGTTAGTAAACCGACATGACTCGGCCCTGTGGCCTTTAGTTCGGGTGAACCTGTTGCATACGCCACAGGCTCCCCGACCGTAAGGTCAGGAAGTGTGGCGCTGTTACGGTCAGCACCAACCGCTCATCTCGGGGTTACTAAGCCCCAGAGCCGTGCGTGGCGGCTCCGCTGCCTGTATGGGAAATTTGGTGCATCCACTCAACAGCAACCTGCCCCAAGCCGCAGTATTTCGGAGAATGCCTTGCTTCGGAGCGACACAGACCGGGCCTGAGATGCGGCGTTGCCGGGTGTATGATGCCCCGCAGACGAGGGAGGCTCTGATGGGTGGCATGGGTTCCGGCAGACAGCGATCAACACAAATCGGCAATGTCGAGGGCGTGCTGGCGCTCGACATACGCGCGCTGCGCCGGCTGGGCGTCATTGTCCCCGGCGAATGCGTCATCGATACGCTGCGCTGGTCAATTGACGGCCTGAGCATGTCCTGCGTGCGCCTGCGCGCCGATTTGAGCGACATCGAACGCGGCGGCACGCTCATACTGCGCGGCGACATGCCAGACGGGGCTATCAGCCAGAACCTCGCCATCGAAGCGTTGCCATCATCGTTCGGCGGATGGCGCTGCTATTTCACCTGCCCCGTGACCGCGCGGCGCTGCGAAGTCCTCTATTATGCCGGAGGACGGTTCGCTTCGCGTGAGGCGCAACGCCTGAGCTATGCGGTCCAGAACATGACCGGCTTGACCCGTGCCCGGAGGAAAGCCGCCAAGCTGCGCAGCCGCCTGCAAGGGACGAACAGCCTGCACCGTCCGCGCGGTCGCAATCGGATCGATATGGTGGAGCGCCTGCGAGACGCTGAGTTCGAGACGAAGACGGCCTACCATGATCGCTTATGCGGCCTCACCGGCGGGTCTGCTATCCGACAGATGCCCGGCGGGAAACGCGGACGGGTCCGAGATTCGTAATTCCGCGATCCACGCCTACCCGATGGCCTCATTCGCAATCAGCGGATCCCGTTCGGGCATCGTGACGCCACCCCCGAGACGGTAAAGTAAAAATCAGCGGATCGCCCGGGATTTTCCCTGCGCGCGGCGCGCCCATGATCTTAATCGGGTGATGGTCAACGAAAGGAGGCCATCATATGCCCGATGACGAACCGACCGATTATCGGCACCTGTTATTCCATGCGCAGGCGCTGTTCCCCGGCGCGGTGATCGACGTAATCCACATGCCCGACGAAACCATTCATATCGATGTGGACGGGCATCGTTATACGTTCGAGATCGGCAGCGACGATGACGAATATATCTTCACTGACGGGAAAGTTACTTTCTCGATTCCGTTGATGGATTTCTTTGAAGGCACCCAGGATTTTCCCTGACGAGCGATCAGGTCCCGCCTTAATAGGAATGTCGGTTCAAACAAAGGAGACCACCGACATGGCAATCAATCTTACCCTTCCCGTCGAAGTGGACAAGCCCGATCCCAAGGCCGACGCTGCAAAACCCGCTCCCGCCAAGACTGATGCGGGCAAGCCCGCGATGGTGACGCTCGATCAACTCGCCCGCGAATTGAAGATGTCCCCGCGCGATGCCCGGATGCTGCTGCGCCTCGCGGCCAAACAGACGAGGCAGTATCCGAATCTCGGCAAGGAACATGTCGCCCGCCAGCCGTGGCAGTGGCCGCCGGGATCGAAGGCGCTCGACGAAGCCCGCAAGGCGCTGGCCGCAACGCCCGCCGCCTGTCCGAAGGTTCACAGACGATTGCATGATTTACGCCGGACCGCCGCCTCGGGCATGGCAAGGGCCGATATCCGGGCATCTCCGAAGCGGGGCTGCGGACGGGGGGCGTAAGGGTCAGGCCAGCATTTTCACCTGATCGCCGGCGTCCCAGATCGTCGGGCGGCCGGGTAGCGGGCGTTCGGAGACGATCCACTTCACGATCCGCCGCATCGGCTCGATGCCGTCCTGCGGGCCGACCAGTCCGGCGCCGTTGAACCCGTAGCCGAGTTCGACGAAGCGCTGGCCGCCGTGCAGCGCGCCCTTGTGGCGGACGACATCCCACAGGCTGTCGGGCCAGACGCCGACGGTCTGGGTATAGGCATCGACCACGTCGAGCACTTCCTCGAGCGTATCGACCGGAATGATGTTGATCGTGCGGTCGCCCAGGTATTCCCAGAAATCGACGCGGTCCGACGTATGCGAGACGATCACTGCGCCCTCGTCGTCCCTGCCGCCGATCACGGTGTAGAAATCGTCGTTGAGGCGCAGCGTATCGACCTGGCGCCTGAGGTCCGGGTCATAGCGCTTGGGTCTGGTCGAGATCACTTCGGGCAGCCGCAGCATGGCGTCGTAAGCCGCCTGGCCGAGCTGCTTCAGCTTCTCGATGTCCTCGTCCCCGGTGCCGCACATGACATAGACGAGGCGGCTGGCCGAGCAGGCTACCTGGTTGCCGGTGGCGAAATCCGCGGCGATGCGGTTGCCCACGTCCCGCATCGTCTCCCCGCTTGCCAGCGCCTCGCCGCCGACGATTGAGGCGGAGCGCTTGGGGTCGAGGCTGATCAGCTCGATGCCCGGCTGGATGTACCGGGTGACGTGCTTCACCGAGGCGAAGCCGCCCCAGGCGCAGATCTTCTCGATATTGTGCGGCTGGTAGATTCGCGATTCCAGCGCCTCGTCGCCGCCGCGCCAGTAAGCCACCGCGAGGTGTCTGGTCACCGGATGGTCGGGCGCCATATCGACCATCGTGCGCGCGATCGCGCCGGTGGTGAAGGGATCGTTCGAGGGCACCTTGACGATCATGTCGCCGCGCGTGACTGCGCCGCGGATGACCGTCAGCGCGCCGAGCACCGGGCCGTTGCCCGCGACGATGTGGAGCTGGCGCGAGCCATAGGCGCGGATGCCGACGGTCGAGCCGTTGAGCTGCTGCTCGACCCAGCCTTCCAGATGATCGATGCCGATGTTGAAATCGACCATCCTGCGGATGCGCTCCCTGTCGAACATGAACGGCAAGTCGTGATAGAATGCGTCCATGATCGGCCGGGTCGTCGGCGCGGTGTCGTAGGAATATTCCAGCGCTTCCTGGAGATAGGAGTTCCTGCCCAGTTCCAGCCGCGGCCCGAGTTCGGCAAGGTAGTCGAGGATCTGGTCGAACGAGATCGTGTAGAGATCCTCCATCAGCCGCGGGCTGGCAAGCGGGATGCGGTCGACGATCCTGTGCGGATCGGGCGCGAGGAAGGTGATGTCGCCGCCGCGGCCGCCGAATTCGATCAGATCGCTCTCGATGACTTCACCGCGCAGCACGGCATAGGAAATGGGGCGCTTGGCCATCATGGTAGCATTCCTTGTTCTCCCAACCGCTCTTCAGGATGAGCGGGCTCATTGTTACCCTCCGAACCCCGTCAGGAATTCCATCGCTTCGGCCTGGGCGCCGGGCGTGGCGGCGCAACTGATCTTGTCGTCGCCGCCCTGGATCTCGCTGACGCGGTTGATCTGCTTTTCGAGCGCGTAGGACGTGCGCCCGCATTCGCACTGGTGGTCCCAGTCGACCGTGACGAGATCGCCGGTGACGAGGCCGCCCCAGCAGGAATCCGCGGTCATATCGAAGAAAGCGGCGCGGCCTGTCTGCCTGCCCCGGCGCGGCAGCGGCTGGCCGGTTTCCAGATCGAGCAGGTAGATCGTGACCCAGGGCAGCACGTGATAGCGATCATGGTCGCACAGCACCGAGAAGCTGTTCATCTCGGTCATGCCGTAGGACGAGATCATCCGCCTGGTGTTGAAGAATTTCTCGATCACTTCCTCGAGGTCGTCCGGCAGCGGCACGCCTTTGGCGCCGCCCCCGCCCATGAACACCGAATCCGGCGCGAAGACACCCGACAGGCCCTCGTCGAGCCCGCGCCGGGCGGCGGCATAGAGCAGGTTCGATGTGCTCATCACGAACACCCGCTGGCCATGCAGCTTGCCGATCATCCGGTTGACGAAGGCAAGCTGCTGATCGGGCATCGCCTTTTGCGATTCCTCCCACTCGGCGCGGCGCGCGAGCAGGGATGCGGGCACGTCGACCTTGCCGGCATCGCCCCTGGCCGCCGCAGCGCGCAGGCGGGCGGCGAGCCACATCAGGTCCGAACTGAGCTTGAAATCGAAACAATAGTGCCAGCAGGCGGGATCGCCCTTGCCGAAAATCTCGCAGGCATATTTGCCGAAAGCGCCCATCGAGGCGTGGCCGTCCTTGTAGAGCGGGATGATCGCGTGGATCTTGTCCTCGATGTCGCCCGGCCTGGGAGCCTCGCCGAACTTCTGCGCGAGCTGGACGCGCAGGCCCATCATCGACAGGCGATAGTCGCGCTTCGATTTCGGATAGAACGAGCATGTGCCGCTGCTGCCCGAGGAAGCGCCGACATCGAGCGGCGTTTCCTCACGGATGGCGGTGAGCCAGGAATCGATCGAATCGCAGGCGGAAACGTCGACATCCTCGGGACTGTAGCGGGTGAGCTTGGTCAGCCAGGAATTGAGCCGGGCGAACTGCTGCCGGGCCAGCAGCGATTGCGGGTACGACTTGTACATATCGTGCGGCATCAGCAGCGGCGCCAGCTCGTCGAGCGTGCCGACCTGGCCGATGCCCTGCGCGTCGGCGAGCTTGGCCAGCATCTGCACCTGTTCGCGCCGCTCCTGCAACCTGAGGTTCATCGCGGCGAGCTGGACGGCGGCCACTTCCTCGCGCGGCAGCGTGTGGATGCGCGTGTTGTGATAGCCGAAATGCGCGTAGGGGTCGTTCATCCACCTTTCGGCTTCGCGCTCGATTGCCGTGTCGCGGGGCGGGGCGGTAGTCGCCATCGTTTCTCTCCCGATGCCTTTCAGGCCGCCTCTCCCGCGGCTCGATTCGCATCATGCGGCGCGGCATCGGCAAAATCAACCAAATGGTTGGTTGTTTTGCTCCGGCAGTGTTGCTAGCCTTGCCGCGAGCAGCAAGTGGCGAGGATGCGTGGCGGACGGCGGCAAAGTTCGGAAAAGCGGGGACGCGGCCGGCAGGCCCCGCGCGCGCCGGGCCTATCTGCCCGCGGCGGAGCGGCGCAAGTCGATCATCGCCGCCGCGCAGGAAGTCTTCGCCCGCGCCAATCTCAAGGGCGCGCGCACGCGCGACATCGCCCGCGCCGCCGCGGTCAACCAGGCGACGATCTTCGAACATTTCGCTTCCAAGGAAGCGCTGTTCCAGGAAGCCGTCGTCCAGCCGCTGATCGATGCGATGCGCGGCATGCACGCCCGGCGCGAAGCCTACGAATCGGCCTCCTCACCCGACGATCTGGCCGCTCTCGCGCAGGCTTCGGCGGCCCGCCATGTCGAGGACATGGTCGCAATCTTTCCGCTGTTCACCGCCGCGCTGTTCAGCGATCCCGATCTCGGCCACGGGCTCTATCGCGAGCATATCGCCCCGCTGATCCGCCAGCGCGGCGATATCCTGGCAGGTCTGGTGCGCGACGGGCTGGACCTCGATTTCGTCGGCCTCGCCATTTTCGGCA
The DNA here is from genome assembly GCA_031285165.1 of Novosphingobium sp. Taxonomy (GTDB): domain Bacteria; phylum Pseudomonadota; class Alphaproteobacteria; order Sphingomonadales; family Sphingomonadaceae; genus Novosphingobium. Next base: position 17,142 of record JAITWR010000111.1, on the reverse strand, counting down.
TGACTTTCGCCATCGCGCTCGACCATCATTTCGGGGGCGCCGATGGGCAGGCCGATTTGTCCGAGGCGGCAAGACAGTTCACCCGCATGTCGACAGGCGGCTTCGCCCGCGACAGGACGGGCCGGATGACGCAACGATCGCAGGCGCAAGACTGAAAGCGCGAAGATTCGGGAGATTATGATGGCGCTGCAACTCGACGACTACCGCCTGCTCGGCCGCTCCGGCCTGCGCGTATCCCCGCTGGCCCTGGGCACGATGACGTTCCGTGTCGGCGGCGGAAGCTGGGGCAGCAGCGACGAGGAAGCGCGGGCGATGGTCGACACATACATCGACCGCGGCGGCAATTTCATCGATACCGCCGATTTCTACGGCCAGATGGGCCAGTCCGAAGTGCTGCTCGGCGAACTGGTCAAGGGCCGTCGCGACCGGCTGGTGATCTCGACCAAGTATTCGCTGACCACCGAGCCCGGCAATCCCAACGCTTCGGGCAACCACCGCAAGAACATGGTGCTTTCGGTCGAGGACAGCCTGAGGCGGATGGGCACCGACTACATCGATCTGCTCTATCTCCACATGTGGGACTTCCGCACGCCGGTCGACGAGATCCTGCGCTCGTTCGACGATCTCGTCCGCTCGGGCAAGGTGCTCTACATCGGCCTTTCGGACACCCCGGCCTGGCAGGCCTCGCGCATGCAGGCGATCGCCGAACTGCGCGGCTGGACCCGGTTCTGCGCGTTGCAGATCAGCTACAGCCTGGTCGAGCGCACGGTGGAGCGCGAGATGATCCCGATGGCCAGGGAAATGGGCCTTGGCGTTTCGCCCTGGGCGCCGCTCGGCCAGGGCGTGCTCACGGGGAAATACACGCGCGCAGACCTCGTGCCCGGCAGCATGGACGATATCGGCTCGCGCAAGGCGATTAACGCGGTGACCGGCAAGCTGTCGGCGAAGAACCTGGACATCGCCGACGAAGTCGTGGCGATCGCCGGCGAAATCGGCTGTACCCCGGCGCAGCTCGCGGTTGCCTGGACGCTGGCGAACCCGGCGGTGTGCTCGCCGGTGATCGGCGTGCGTACTCCGGCCCAGCTTGAGGACAACCTCGGCGCGCTGGCAGTCGACCTGTCGGCCGAACACCTCGCCCGCCTCGACGCGATCAGCGCGGTGGAGCCGGTCTTCCCGATCGACGTGCTGAAAGGGCCGGCAGAGGGGATGATGTTCGGCGGAGTCAAAGTGCAGGAGCGCTGAACAGGCCCCGAAACCGGCGAACGGCGCGGCGGCCCTGCCGCCTCTATTGCGCGCGCGGTGAAAGCCGGAACTCCCGTAAAGTCTGAAGAAACGCGAAAACCGCAAGGCCATGGTCGCGCGGCGCCCGCCTTCATGGTGGCGCTGTAGCTGAAGTCCTCATTCGGGCGAAATGCGCGTCACCCATATGGGGTATGACAACGCTTTGTCAGGCATTTAACCGGCCTGTGCGTTTTGTCGCATTTGGCATAACGCTTTGTTATCAGGGGAGAATGAATAATGCGTAATATTCTACTGGCAGCCACAGCCGCCATCACGCTTGGGGCAACGCCTGCGCTTGCACAGGATGAGGAACAGCGCGGCTTTTACGGGCAACTCAACGCGGGTTTGACTTCGCTGAATGACCTCGACCTGACGTTTGTCGATGTCGATGGAGCAGGCACGAACGTCGGCATATCCGCCGGCACGAAAAACGCGTTCGAATTCGGCGGCGCGCTGGGGTACGACTTCGGCCTTGTCCGCACCGAAGTCGAACTGGCCTATTCGCGCGCCCGGAACAATTCGCTGACGCTGAAGAAGATCGGTGGCGTTGCTGTTCCCGCCAACAGCCTGCAAGGGCTGGTGGATGTGGGGATCGAGACCAATGTGATCGACCTCACGGATGCCACCAATGTAAAGGTCAACGGAAACACCGTCACCTATGATAACGGAGCGAAGCTGCGTCGTCTGTCGGCGCTTGCCAACCTTTGGCTCGATATCCCTGTTGGCGGCTCGGGCATTTCGCCCTACGTCGGCGGCGGGCTTGGCATCCAGGGCAGCGAGATCGAAGGTGAAGGCAAGGCGACTTTCGCGTGGCAGTTGGGCGCCGGCGTCGCTATTCCCGTTGGAAGCAGCTTCGCAATCACCGCCGACTATCGATACCGGCAGCAGAGCGGCTATACGCTGAACGAAGACGGTTTCGTCTATGCCCGTATTGGCAAGGCCAAGAGCAGCAGCTTCCAGCTTGGACTGCGTGCCTATTTCTGATTGAAGTTGAGAGCACCGGGGCATTCACATGCCCCGGTGTGCCGTCTTCTGAAAGCGCCTTCGGGATTTCTGGTCAGAATTCCCGGTTCGGAGCCACTCTGTAGTTGGCCAGAAGCAGCGCAAGCTCGGTCTGATGGTTGGTTGACGTCTTTAAGAATACATTCTTCAGTTGAGATCGCACGGTTTCCACCGACGTACCGAGCGCAACTGCGATTTCAGCGGGTTTCTTCCCGGCTGCAATGAAACGAGCCACAGCCGCCTCAGCCGCTGTAAGATCAAAAAGCGAGCCGATTATATTCGAATCGGGAGGCAATCGATTGCCGGGCTTGTCGAGCAAGGCAAAGCTCCACACTTTACTAAAGAGATCTCGCGCCGCGCCTTGCGCGGGGAGCAAATGAAGCACTGCATGCCCGCCAAATTCGCGATTGCGGAGGGCAATTGATCGCCCCCCCCCCCCCCCGCAAAACGGCTAAAGCATCGGAGAGCACCTTGTCGCTGGCTGGATCACCTGTGTGCAACCGGTCGGGGCCGTCATAGAGCAGATCGTTCAGAGCAGTGGCGAAAAGTCGCGTGGCGTCGATAAGCCGGCCTGCGATGTCGAGAAGTCCAACTGCCAGCCCCACGGTGTCGAAGGCGTCTAGCAGCGATGCGGCTTTCGCGTTCGCTATTTCGCCGCTGAGTGAGACCGCGCGAACGAGGTGTGGCCGGACAGCATCAAGAATGGGAACAGCAGACGCAGCGGCATCGTGGCTGGAAAAACCCTCGAACGCGATTGCCAGGATCTGATCTTTCGAACCCTGAATGATGGTTGCCGCGCCCGCGTCGACGCCACGAGGCGTCAGGAATTCGGTGTACATCGGAAAAGTTCGAATTTCTTCCTGGGTGTGCAGATCAAGGTCTGTAAGAAATCCGCGATACTGCGATCGCTCAAGCAATCGACTTACCCGGGTGTTTTCGCTTTGCCATCCCTGGCATTCAAATTCGTTAACATCTTCGATTATGGCAGGAGTGGGCAGAAGTGAGATTTCCGATCCTGTATTCCGGATCAAATTTCCTCCTCGCGCACCAACTCGCAAGGCGAATTTCTCGATTACGTCAATCCATTTTTCCGGAATAACTGCGGATTCGTAAATGCAGGAAATAAAATCGTCTTCCACACAGGCCCCCTTATCCCGCATGTGACTAAGACCGTTTGATTTTTTTATCAAGTATCACCGATATTAAGCCCGCTAGGGACTTTGCGGGGAGATGCCCGCTCCCTTATGGCAAACCGGGCAGCTCCATTTACCGCCTCGACGGGACGGCGTGGGGACGATGTGGGTAGCAAAGCGGGGGCGTTCCAAGAATGTTCCACCTGGAACATTATCCAACATGCCTCTCCTGTCGGAATATGTGAAACCGGCAGCCCCTAAGAGAGCCGGGATGGCCTGCCGGGGCTTGCTCCGGCCGCCGTCGATCTGCCATGGTCGGCGCGCATGTCCTCGTCGCCGTCCGCCCCTTCGTCCGATCTCATGGCCGATTCCCTGGAAGCGCTGCACGCGACTTTCGGCTTTTCCGCTTTCCGCGGCGTGCAGGAGGACGTGGTCCGGCGCGTGCTGGCCGGGCGCTCGACACTCGCGGTGATGCCGACCGGCGCGGGCAAATCGCTGACCTATCAGTTGCCGGCAATGATGCGGTCCGGCACGGGCATCGTCATCAGCCCGCTGATCGCGCTGATGCACGACCAGTTGCGCTCGGCGCTGGCCAACGGCATCGCCGCGGCGACGCTGACCAGTGTCGATGCTGACCGCGAACTGACGATCGACCGCTTTCTCGCCGGCGAACTCGACCTGCTCTATGTCGCGCCCGAGCGGGCCAGCCAGCCGCATTTCCGCGAACTGCTGTCGCGGGTGCCGATCAGCCTCTTTGCCATCGACGAGGCGCATTGCGTGTCCGAATGGGGCCATGATTTCCGCCCCGATTACCGCCTGCTGCGCCCGCTGCTGGACGCTTTCGCGCAAGTGCCCCGCCTCGCGCTCACCGCCACGGCCGACGCGCATACGCGGGCGGATATCCTTGCCCAGCTCGGCATTCCCGAGGAAGGGCTGATCGTTGCCGGGTTCGACCGGCCGAACATCCGCTATGCGATCCGCCCCCGCAAGAACGGCACGCGCCAGATCGCGCAGCTCATGGCTGAACAGCCCGGTCCCGGCATCGTCTATGCCCCGACCCGCGCCAAAGTGGAGAAGCTGGCCGAACAGCTCGCCGCCGCGACCGGACGGCCGGTGCGGCCCTATCATGCCGGGCTCCCCCCGCAGACCCGCGCCGCCAACCAGGCGGCTTTCGTCGCGTCCGAGGACATGGTGATGGTCGCCACCATCGCTTTCGGCATGGGCATCGACAAGCCCGATGTCCGCTTCGTCGCTCATGCCGGCATCCCCAGGTCGATCGAAGCCTATTACCAGGAAACCGGCCGCGCCGGGCGCGACGGCGATGCCGCGCAGGCGGTGATGTTCTGGACGGCGCGCGATTTTGCCCATGCCCGCCAGCGCCTTGCGGAAATCGAGCAAAGCCGCCGCGAAGGCGAGAAGGCGCGGCTCGACGCGCTCGCACTGCTGGTCGAGACCGGCGACTGCCGCCGCGCCGTATTGCTCCGCCATTTCGGCGAGCACCCGCCCGAGCGCTGCGGCAATTGCGACAACTGCCTCGACGCGCCCGGTGTCGCCGATGCCACGGTGGTCGCGCAGAAGCTGCTTTCCGCCGTGTTCCGCACCGGGCAGAGCTTCGGCTTCGGCTACCTCGAAAAAGTGCTGACCGGCGTGGCCGACGAGCGCATCCGGCAGCGTGGGCACGATCGGCTGTCGGTCTTCGGCATCGTCGGCGGCGAGGAAGTGCGACTGCTGCGCCCGCTCGCCCGCGCATTGCAGGCACGCGGCAGCCTGCTGCCGACCGAGCACAACGGCCTGATGCTGGGTGGCGATGCGCGCGCGATTCTCAAGGGCGAGGCGACAGTCAGCATCGTGCTGCCGCCGAAACAGGAGCGCCGGAGCAGGCGTGACCGCTCCGGCCCCTATCCGGCCGACGATCCGCTGTTCGACGCGCTGCGCAACCTCAGGCGCACCCTGGCGCAGGAGGCCGGCGTGCCGCCCTATGTGATCTTCCACGATTCGACCCTGCGCGAAATGGCCGCGCTCCGCCCCGCCTCGCTGACTGCCCTGGGCGAGATCGGCGGCATCGGCGCGCGCAAGCTCGAAGCCTATGGCGAGGCATTTCTTCAGGTGATCCGGCAATATTGAACGGGCGTTCCGGCCGCGTTGGCGGCGGCCGGACGCGTGATCGGGCGTCAGAAGGCTGTCGGGCGCAGGGTGAGGCGCAGGAATACCTGCCGCCCCGGATCGCCGATGCAGGCCAGTTCGTCGACGCCGGCGGCATTGCGCGCTGTTCCGCCGGAAATCGGCGGCAGGAGGATCTGCGCGGTTGCGCCGCTGAACTGGGTGCAATTGCCCGCGGTGAACCTGTTGGTCAGGTTGTTGCCGATCAGCGCCAGTTCCCAGGCGTCGTTCTGCGCGGCGATGCTGACCGTGGCATTGAGCTTGGCGAAGGCCGGCTGATAGAAGTCGTTACGACCCTGCCCCAGATTCTTCAGGAACCTGGACGAATACTGGACATTGCCGTCCAGCCCCAGCTTCAGGTTCCGGCCGATGCCGGTCTGGTAGTTGATCCCGCCGTTGAACGTCCAGTCCGCGGCTTTCGGCAGCGGGACGCCGGCGAGGTTCTGCCCCTTGAAATAGCCCAGCAGGCCCGTGCCGGCCGGGTCGGTAACGGCGCCGATCCCCGGACTCGACTGGGTCGGGCCGCTCGGGGCCGAGACGGGGAAAGGCGCAAAGAACTGGTTGCAGCCCTGCGCGACGGTCTGGCCGCCCGAACAGGGGGCGCCGTCGAATTCGGTGAAACGCGCGTGGTTCCAGTTGACCGAGAGCCTTGCGGTCAGCCCCTCGATCGTCGGCGGGCGGTAGGTGAGGTCCAGGTCGATGCCATAGACTTTCGACTTGCCCGCATTGATCGTGCGGATCACCGGCAGCCCGCCTTGCGCAACCTCGTTCGCACCGACTTGCAGGTTGTCGTACTTGTAATAGTAGAAAGCCGTGTCGAGGCTCAGTGCGCGGTCGAACAGGCGCGCCTTCACGCCCACCTCGCCGCCGCGCACGCGCTCGTCCTTGAACGAGTTGTCGGCGCCCGGCGTCGCCGGAACGGTCATGATGAACGAACCCGACTTGTAGCCCTGCTTGAGCGCCCCGAAAATCGTGAGGTCGTCGGTCGGTGTGTAAGTGACGGTCAGCTCGGGCGACCAGTTCTTCGAATGCAGGTCGGGATTGGCGATGGTGATCGGCGTGAGTGCGGAGAAGAAGCTGGTCGCTCTCGCCGCGTCGTTGTGCCGCTTTTCATCGGTGTAGCGCACGCCCCCGGCGATTTCGAGCGTTTCGACCGGCTTCCAGCGCAATTGGCCGAAAGCGGACCAGGCCTCGATGCTGACATCGTTGATGCCGCTCGTCAGCGTGGCCGGCAGGCCGAGGGCCGTGTTGCCGCCGACCCAGACGCGGTTGCTGACGCGCGCGTCCTGGTAATAACCGCCGACCAGGAAATTGACCGGCTTGTCGCGGAAATCGGATTCGACGCGCAGTTCCTGCGTGACATCGCGCCGCTTGAAGCGGTTGTCCGAAATCAGCGAAGGCCCGGCATAGCCGCTGTTCACGCCGTTGAGCAGCCCGTCGACCTTGTTGTGGTAGTAGCCCGTGGTCGAGGTGAGGTTGATGCCCGGCGCGAAGCCGTAGTTGATTTCGAGCGTGCCGAAGGACGTGACGTATTTCATGAACGGCACGCCGTTGTTGCGCACCTCGGGGAAAGCCGCCGGATCGACATCGACGATATAGGCGATGCGGTCGACCTTGCAGTCGTCGTTCGGATTGATGAACGGGATGCCGGTGGGCGCGCCGTTGCCATCCGGGCAACTGCCGAAAGGCGCGCTGCCGCCGATGATCTTCTTGCGCGTGTTGTTGATTTTCAGCCGCACGCTGACATCGGCATCGGGCTTCCACACCAGCGTACCGCGCAGGATATATTCGTCGGTCACGTTGTAGCGGCTGTTGCCCGGGGTCTTCGCCCCGGTGTTGGGGGGACCGGGAAAGGCTGTCGCCTTGTTGAAGAAATAGCCGTCGTCGTCCGAATACATGCCGGCAAGGCGGATGCCCACGGTTTCACTGAGCGGTCCTGAATAGATCAGCTCGCCGCGCTTCTCGCGCGCTTCGAAGCCGTAGCTCGCGCGGGCGATCACTTCGAGCGCGTCGCCCGGATCGGCAGTGCGGATGGCGATGACGCCGCCGGGGCTGTTCTTGCCGAAGAACAGCGCCTGCGGCCCCTTGAGCACTTCGACCTGCGCCATGTCGAACATGCCGACCGAGTAGCTGGCGCCCTGAGTCAGTTGCAGGCCGTCGATGTTGAGCGAGACCGACTGGTCGACGCCCGCGTCGAGCGAACTGGTGCCGACGCCGCGCAGCGAGATCTGCGGGCCGACGGTGAGCACGTTGTTGCCCACTTGCAGGCCGGCGACCTGCTGCGTCAGATTGTTGATGTTGGTGATCTGGCGATTGCTCAGAACCTCGGGCGTCAACACCGTCTCGATGACCGGCACCTTGAGAATCGATTCCTGGCGCTTGCGGGCCGTGACGATGATATCGCCCTGCCCGCCGGAAGCCTGGGCGGTTTCGGAGCCGGTTTCGGGCCGGGTGTCCTGCGCCAGCGCCGGCGCGCACCATGCCGCCGCCACGGGCAGCGCGGCGATCGACCAAAAGACTGCTTTTCTCAAAGTCCCCTCCATTGCCGGCCGGCGGCTTGCGATACGCTCCCTGATCGTTCGGCCGCTTTGCCGCTGTGCGCGGTTCCTGCTGCGGCCGGCTGCCCGGCTACCGTCGGCCTTTCTTACGGCCGGGCATTGACGGTACTCTAAGGCCATATTGCCCTGCGCCATTGCCCCTGGCGGGAACGAGCGCTTGACCTGCGGGGTGATTGCCGCCTGCGTCAATTTTTCCATGCAGAAAGCTGCCGGCAGGGTCAGCAATCCGCACTCCGGCCTGCAATCGCTTCAGGCCGCGAGGCCGGCCCATTCCGGGTGCCGCCTGAACGCTGCGGCGACATAGCTGCACTGCGGCCTGACCCTGAAACCTTCGCTCCGGGCGTCGGCGATCAGGGCATCGACCAGCGCCGCCGCCACGCCGCGGCCGCCGATCTCGGGCGGGACGATCGTGTGCTCGGCCACTCTGGCGCCGCTGTCGGCAACCCAGGTCAGCCGTCCGATGAAAGAGCTGCCTGCGACGTGAGCGACATATTCGCCCTTCGTGCCGTGGTCACGGCGGGTAATGGTAACACCTTCCATGAGTATGTGCTTTCTCCGAACGCGCGGCCGGACGCGGCAATGAAGGCGCCCGGCGCGAGGTGATATGGTCATGCCGCTCACGTCCGGCAATGCCGTGCCGGCCCAACTGCCGATCCGGCCGCCGGTTCCTCCCCTGCGCAGGCCCGAAGCGCGGCCAGCCCCTCGCGATAGGTCGGGTAGCGCGGCCGCCAGCCGAGCACGCGCCGCGCCTTGCCGTTCGCGATACGGCGGTTTTCGGCATAGAAAGCGCGCGCCGCGGGCGGGAGGCCCGCTTCATCGAGGCCCTGCAACGCAGGCGGGGGCAGCCCCAGCAGCCGGCAGGCTTCCTTGATCACCGCGTTGTGGCTGCACGGCAGGTCATCGGCGAGGTTGTAGGCCCCCGGCGGTGCGTCCTGCGCGGCGATCACTCCCGCGGCGATATCCGCGACATGCACCCGGCTGAACACCTGGCCGGGCAAGTCGATGCGGTGCGCCCTGCCGGCGCGCACCCGGTCGAGCGCGCTGCGTCCGGGGCCGTAGATCCCGGGCAGTCGGAACACCCGCGCACCGCGTGCCAGCCAGGCGGCATCGGCCGCGGCGCGGGCCGGGCGGCGGCCGGTGCCGGTCGGCGCGCTCTCGTCGACCCAGGCGCCGCGGGTGTCGCCATAAACGCCGCTCGAGGAAAGGTAGCCGAGCCAGCCATGATCCAGGGCATCGCCATAGCGCGCGAGCACCGGGTCGGCGCCCTCGCCGGGCGGCACCGATGACAGCACATGATCCGCCCGCACCAGCGCCGCGCGCACACCGTCATCATCGTCGAAAGCCAGGTGCCCGCCGCCCGTCCCTGCAACCGCCCAGCCCCGCCCGCGCAGTTCGCCCGCGATCACTCCGGCGGTGTAGCCAAGACCGAAAACGAAGATGTGTGCCATGGAGCACCTGATAACGCACCATTCGCCGATCGGAAGCCCGGCAATCGCGAAAGCTGGCCCTGGAGCATTGCGCGTAAGATCGGCACCACTCGCCCCAGGCCCGTTCCTGCTTCTTCGCGGCCTCTCCTGCCCACACCGTCACCCTGAACTTGTTTCAGGGTGACGAAGAAGGGGGCGAAGCGGTTCCGGTTATCCGCATCCTGTTCTGGAGTCTGCCCGATTCAGATGGAATCGCTTTTCTCCGCTCGATACGAACGGGAATGGGTGCTTCAAAATCAGCGGGGCAGACTCTAGACTGGCCTCATGGACATCGCGAGCAGACCTTCCGCCCCGGACGAAAACCGGGAAACCGCCGCCGCCGCATCGCCCGGAGCGCCGGCCGTGATCCGGCGCGAGGATTATCTGCCGCCGGCCTGGCTCGTGCCGGAAATCGCGCTCGACTTCGCGCTGGACCTCGACGAAACCCGCGTCCGCGCCCGGCTGGAAGTACGGCGCAACCCCGCGAGCGGCAGCGGGCAGGCCCTGCGACTGAACGGCGACGGCATCGCCGCGCGGTCGGTTCTGGTCGACGGCCGCGCTGCCGGCGACTGGCGGATGGACGGCCCCGACCTGCTGATCGACCTGCCCGGCGAAGCGCACACGGTCGAAGTCGAAACGCTGGTCCATCCCGCTGGCAACAGTCAGTTGATGGGCCTCTATGCCTCGAACGGCATGCTCTGCACCCAGTGCGAGGCCGAGGGCTTCCGCCGCATCGCCTTCTTCCCCGACCGGCCCGACGTGCTCAGTATCTACAGCGTGCGCATGGCAGGCGACAGGGCGCGCTTTCCCGTGCTGCTGTCGAACGGCAACCGCACCGGCCGGGGTGAAAGTGCGGACGGGCGCCACTGGGCCGAATGGCACGACCCCTGGCCCAAGCCCTGCTATCTCTTTGCCCTGGTCGCGGGCGATCTGGTCGCCAACCACGCCTGCTTCACGACGATGAGCGGCCGCGAAGTGGCGCTCGACATCTGGGTCCGGCCGGGAGACGAAAGCCGCACGCAGCACGCGATGGATTCGCTGATCGCCGCGATGAAGTGGGACGAAAAGACTTTCGGGCGCGAATATGACCTCGACCTGTTCAGCATCGTCGCCGTTTCCGATTTCAACATGGGGGCGATGGAGAACAAGGGACTGAACGTCTTCAACACCCGCTACGTGCTGGCCGATTCTAAAACCGCGACCGATGCCGACTATGACGCGGTCGAGAGCGTGATCGGGCACGAGTATTTCCACAACTGGTCGGGCAACCGCGTGACCTGCCGCGACTGGTTCCAGCTCAGTCTCAAGGAAGGCTTCACGGTACTGCGCGACCAGTTGTTCAGCGCCGCCATGGGCTCGCCCGCGGTGAAGCGGATCGAGGACGTGCGGGTGCTGCGCTCGGCGCAGTTTCCCGAGGATTCGGGGCCGCTGGCGCATCCGATCCGGCCGGATTCCTACCAGGAGATCTCGAACTTCTACACCTCGACCATCTACAACAAGGGCGCCGAGGTGATCCGCATGATGCGTGCGATGGCGGGGCCGGAGCGCTTCCGCCAGGGCACCGACCTCTATTTCGACCGCCACGACAGCGAGGCGGCGACCTGCGAGGATTTCGTCAGGGCGATCGAGGACGGCGCGGGGCTGGACCTCGCGCGGTTCCGCCTGTGGTACGCCCAGGCCGGCACGCCGCAAGTCACGGCGAAGCTCGACCACGCCGGCGACACTGCAACACTGCGCCTCTCGCAGACGACCCCGCCAACCCCTGGCCAGCCGGAGAAGCAGCCGATGCCGATTCCGCTGCGCATCGCGCTGTTCGACCGCAGGACCGGCACGCACGGCGGCGAGCACCTGATCGTGCTCGACCGGGCCGCGGCCGAATTCACGTTCCCCGGCTTCGCCGAACCGCCCGTGCTTTCGATCAACCGCGGCTTCACCGCGCCGGTGGCGATCACGTCGGACACCCCGGCCGCCGATCTGGTCTTCCTCGCCGCGCACGACGACGATCCCTTCGCCCGCTACGAAGCGATGCAGAACCTGATCGTCCGGCATCTCGTCGCGGCGGCGGCCGGCGGCCTTTCCGCCGCCCACCGCGCGAGTGAGCGCGCGGCGATCGGTCAGGCGCTGGCGGCGATTCTCGACGACGCGGCACTCGACGACCTGATGCGCGGCGAACTGATGACCCTGCCCGGCGAGGCTTATCTCGCCGAGCAGGTGCCGGTCGCCGATCCCGGCGCAATCCACGCCGGGCGCGAGGGCCTGAAAGCCTGGCTGGCGGCAGAACTGCGGGATCGCCTGACCGCGCTGCACGATCGGGCAAGCGCCGTCCCCTACGGCCGCGATGCTGCCGCGCGCGGTGCCCGCAAGCTCAAGACCCAGGCGCTGGTCTATCTCGCCGCCGGCACGCCCGGCGAAGCCGCCACCCGCGCCGCCGCGCAATATGCCGCGGCCGATAACATGACCGACCGCCAGGGCGCGCTGACAGTACTCTGCGGGCTCGACACGCCCGCGCGTGCGGATGCGCTGGCCGATTTCCGCAAGCGCTACGCGGGCAATGCCCTGGTCATCGACAAGTGGTTCTCACTCCAGGCGGGCTCGCTGCATCCGCAAGTGCTCGAACACGTCCAGGCGCTCGCGCATCACCCGGACTTCACCCTGAACAACCCCAACCGCGTGCGCGCGCTCTATATGTCCTGCGCGGTCAATCCCAAGGCGTTCCACGCGGCGAGCGGCGAAGGCTATCGGATCATCGCCGATCTGATTCTCGCGCTCGACCCGATCAATGCGCAGACCGCGGCGCGTTTCGTGCCGTCGCTCGGCCGCTGGCGCCGGATCGAGCCCCTGCGCTCGGCAATGATGCGCGCCGAGCTTGAGCGGATCGCCGCGGCACCACGGCTGTCGCGCGACACGCGCGAGCAGGTGAGCAGAAGCCTTGGCTGAACGCCCGTTCGGAAATGCGCCATCGGGCGCAGGGGCCGAGGCCGTCGAGGTCATTCGTGCGGCAGCGCTCGCGGGTATTCCGCACGGTTTCCTCGGCCGGCGCGGCGGTGTTTCGACCGGGCTGGTCGCGGGGCTCAATGCAGGCCCCGGTTCGGGCGACGATGCCGCGGCGGTTGCCGTGAACCGCGCCCGCGCGGTCGATGCTGTGCTGCCCGGCGCGCGGCTGGTCACCTGCTACCAGATTCATTCGCCCGACTGCGTCACCGTCGCCGAACCCTGGAGCGAGGCCGAACGGCCGCATGCCGATGCGCTGGTGACCGACCGGCCCGGCATCATCCTCGGCATCGTCACTGCCGATTGCGCGCCCGTGCTGTTCGCCGATCGCGCAGCCGGCGTCATCGGCGCGGCTCATGCCGGCTGGAAAGGCGCTATCGCCGGCGTGACCGACCGCACCATAGCCGCGATGCTGGCGCTGGGCGCGAGGCGCCGGAACATAGCCGCCGCGATCGGACCGACCATTGCCCGGGACAGCTACGAAGTGGACGAAGCGTTCCGCGCCCGCTTCCTCGCCGCCGATTCGCCCAATGCCCGCTTCTTCGCGCCCGGGCGGCCCGGCCACTGGCAGTTCGATCTGCCCGCCTATGTCGCCGCGCGGCTGGCCGCGGCCGGCATCGGCCGCATCGATGCACTGGCCCTCGACACCTGTTCCGCGCCCGATCGCTTCTACTCCTTCCGCCGCGCAACGCACAGACAGGAACCCGCCTACGGCCGCCAGATATCGCTGATCGGCTTGCCGGCGGTCTAGCTGAATCTGGCCTTGCGGCATTGCCGAAATCGCCAAAAAGGCGGTTGGCAGGGTGGATTTTCACGTCTATCAGCGCGCCAGGCCGGCCTTTGGGACAGGTATATCCTGTGTCGGGGACGGCAAATCGGGGACTACCAGGGGCGCGCCACTGGACGAATTTCCGCCCGCTCCACCTTTGGATGCGGGCATCTTTAGAGCAAGGCAAGGTCAACCATGGCACATGATGCGGGCACTGGCATTCCGGAACTCACCGCCGGGGATGAAGTGCGGCGGCGTGATTTCATCAACATTGCAGCAGTCGGCGCGGCCAGCGTCGGCGGGCTTGCCGTGCTGATTCCGCTGATCAGCCAGATGTCCCCTTCGGCGGACGTTCTGGCGGAAAGCTCGACCGAGATCGACATTTCCCAGATCAAGCCCGGTCAGGCGATCAAGGGCGTGTTCCGCAAGCAGCCGGTATTCCTGCGCAACCTTACTCCCAAGGAAATCGCCGAGGCCAACGCCGTATCGGTCGCCAGCCTGCGCGATCCGCAGACTCTGGCCGAGCGGACCAAGCCGGGCAAGGAGAACTGGCTGATCACCATGGGCGTCTGCACCCACCTGGGCTGCGTGCCGCTGGGCGCCGGCGAGGGCGAGGTGAAGGGCGAGTTCGGCGGTTACTTCTGCCCCTGCCACGGTTCGTCCTACGATACCGCGGCGCGCATCCGCAAAGGTCCGGCGCCGAAGAACCTCGAGGTTCCGGAATACACTTTCACCTCCGACACCGTCGTCAAGATCGGCTAAGGCTCGAATTCGGCCGACCCGTCACGCTGAGGACACACCATGAGCTTTCCCTGGGCCAATCACTACAACCCGCAGCATCCGTTCATGAAATGGATGGACGAGAAACTGCCGGTTCCGCGCCTCGTCTATAATGCCGTCGGCTCCGGCTATCCGGTGCCGCGCAATCTCAACTACTGGTGGAACTTCGGTTTCATGGCGCTGGCCTGCCTCGGCATCCAGATCGTCACCGGCGTTATCCTCGCCATGCACTACGCGGCGAACGGCCTGGTGGCTTTCGATTCGGTCGAGCATATCATGCGCGACGTCAACTGGGGCTGGATGCTGCGCTATGCGCACGCCAACGGCGCCTCGGCCTTCTTCGTCGTCATCTACATCCACATTTTCCGCGGCTTCTTCTTCGGCTCCTACAAGGCTCCGCGTGAGATGGTGTGGCTGCTCGGCGTCGTGATCTTCCTGCTTATGATGGCCACCGCTTTCATGGGCTACGTGCTGCCCTGGGGCCAGATGAGCTTCTGGGGGGCCAAGGTGATCACCGGCCTGTTCTCGGCCATCCCGCTGGTTGGAGAGCCCTTGCAGCAGTGGCTGCTCGGCGGCTTCGCGCCCGACAATGCGGCGCTCAACCGCTTCTTCTCGCTGCACTATCTGCTGCCGTTCGTCATCGTCGGCGTCGTCGTGCTGCACATCTGGGCGCTGCATATCCCCGGTTCGTCGAACCCCACTGGCGTCGAGGTCAAGAGCGAGAGCGACACGGTTCCCTTCTATCCCTACTTCATCGCCAAGGACGGCTGGACGCTGGGCGCGTTCCTGTTCATCTACTGTGCGGTGCTGTTCTTCGCTCCGAACATGCTGGGCCACCCGGACAATTATATCCCGGCGAACCCGATGAGCACTCCGGCGCATATCGTGCCCGAATGGTACTTCTGGCCGTTCTATGCGATCCTGCGGGCCTTCACCGCGGACTTCTTCTTCATCCCGGCCAAGCTGATGGGCGTGCTCGCCATGTTCAGCGCGATTCTGGTGTGGTTCTTCCTGCCCTGGCTCGACCGCTCGCCGGTCCGCTCGGGCTGGTATCGCCCGATGTTCAAGTGGTTCTTCGCGGTGCTCTGCATCGATGTGCTGGTCCTCGGCTACTGCGGCGGTTCGCCGGCAGCAGAGCCTTTCGTGATGATCAGCCAGATCGCTTCCGTGTACTACTTCATGCACTTCCTCATCATCCTGCCGATCATTTCATCGATCGAGCAGCCCCTGCCGCTGCCCTTCTCGATCACCGAGGCTGTCCTCGGCAAGGACGAGACGGCTGCGTCCGGCGCCGTGGCGGCGTGAACTTCAGTGAGACGGAAAGACTGAAAACATGATCCGTATTCTCTCCATTCTCGTCGGGCTGTTCTTCTCGCTCGCGCTGCTCTGGTCCCTCGGCAAGGGGGCGGCCTCGTTCATCTCGGAGCCGCCGGCAGCGACGGTCGAGCAGGCGTTCCACAAGCCTCCCCGTGAACTCCGCCTCGCCAGCGACGGCCTTTTCGGCACGTTCGACAAGCAGCAGTTGCAGCGCGGCTTCCAGGTTTACGACGAAGTCTGCAAGGCCTGCCACTCGCTGCGCCTCGTCGCTTTCCGCGATCTCAAGGCGCTCGGCTACAACGACGACGAAGTAAAGGCGATCGCCGCCAAGTACCAGGTGCCGGGCGTCGATCCGAACACCGGAGAGGCGAACACCCGCCCGGGCCGACCGACCGATTTCTTCCCTCAGCCCTTCGCCAACGACATCGCCGCGCGCGCCGCCAACAACAATGCGATTCCGCCCGACCTGTCGCTGATGACCAAGGCACGCCACGATGGCGCCGCCTATGTCTATTCGCTGCTGACGGGCTTTCAGGAGCAGCCGGCCGCGCTGCTGAAGCAGTTCCCCGACGCCAGGACGCCGGCGGGACTGCATTACAACCCGTACTTCGCCAACCTGAACTTGGCGATGGCACCGCCGCTGACCGCTGACGGCCAGGTGACCTACAAGGACGGCACCAGGTCGACGGTCGATCAGATGTCCAGGGATGTCGCCGCCTTCCTCGTCTGGACTGCCGAGCCCAAGCTCGAAAAGCGCAAGCAGACGGGCTGGCCAGTGCTGGGCTTCCTGCTTTTCGCCACGATCTTGGGCAATCTCGCCTATCGCAACATCTGGCGCGACATGAAGCACTGAAGGTCCGCCCGCCGGACAGGCTATCCGACACGCCCCCTGCATCCCCGCGCGATGCCGGGGGCGTCTGCTTCTGGAGCGCCCCGTATGACCGCATCCCCGACCGCCGCCGGTCCTGCCATTGATCTTGCCGTCGATCTCAAGGCCCTGATCCGCAGCGTGCCCGACTTCCCCAGGCCGGGCATTCTCTTTCGTGACGTGACCACGCTGATCGGGCACGGTGCGGGCTTCGCCGCCGCCGTCGAACTGCTTGCCGAACAGGCCGACGCGGCCGGCGCCCAGGCGATCGCGGGGATCGAGGCGCGCGGTTTCATCTTCGGCGCGGCCGCTGCCGCCCGGCTCGGCATCGGCTTCGTGCCCGTGCGCAAGCCCGGCAAGCTGCCCGTCCCCGTGCTGGCGCTCGACTATGCGCTCGAATACGGCACCGGCACGCTCGAAATCGATCCCGATGCCTTTCCACCGGGCCAGCGCATAGCGGTGATCGACGATCTCCTCGCCACCGGCGGCACCGCGCTGGCCGCGACGCAACTGCTGCGCAAGGCCAGCGCCGAAGTGACCCAGGCGCTGTTCGTCATCGACCTGCCCGACCTCGGCGGCAGCCATCGCCTGCGCGAAGCCGGGCTCACCGTATCGGCGCTGATGGATTTCCCCGGACATTGAGCTTCCCGGCGCGGGCCGGCGGGAAGCCCTTCCCGGGGGTAAGAGCCGGACAGACACTAACATTACAGTTGCATATTGCATTGAACTCTGAATCAATGGGTCTCCATGGTAAGGAGGCCATGGATGACGGGTGCATCGATCGAGAGGACGCTGGAGCTATGGGCGTCGTCGCTGC
>JAITWR010000107.1 GCA_031285165.1 Novosphingobium sp. | reverse complement strand
CTCAACGGCTCTGCGGAATAGCGGCGAACCAGCCGATGCAGGGTCTGGATGGCTGTCCAGAAATGCTTCCAGTTCCAGCGCGAGTTTCTGTTCATCGGTCATGCTGCTTCTCCCCAATGCTCTGGATCTATTGCAGGGCGTGACCACTTTGCGATCGAACCATCTGCCGCGACATCCATGATGATGTAGTCGCCATATCCGCTGTCGCCGGGGCATAGGAACTCGTCCGGCACGTAGAAGCTTCGCCATTTGGCAATGCGGGCTCCCGCGGCATCGGTGAGCCAGTATTCGCCCTGGTCGCATACCTTGTAATGGATGCGCGCCTCGATTCCTTCCGGCCAGCCAACGATGCGGCCGGCGTCCAGATCGATGCGGGCTTTCCAGATGTCGCCGTCACGGCCGGGGATCAGCGTGCCGTCGTCATCAATCACGCCGTTGACATTCGCATCTTCCCAATACCGAACTTCAGCCTCGACTTCGAGGTGAGTGGCTTGTTTCTCATTCATGCTGGTTTCCTTCGTCTTTCGGGCTGAACTCTGCGCAGGTGGTCATGATCGACTCCCATCGGTGAAGCGCTCGGCCATTGCTTCGACGAACTCCGCCGTCTGGCGAGGCGTCCGGCCGTGGAGCTTTCCGATTCCCAGCGCGAGGCTTTCGAGCAGCACCCATTGGCCGCTCTCGGTCGGATCGGCCTCCACGATCATCCGCAGCAGAGGCAGCAGGGCAGCGTTGTGGCGATCGGTGCTCACCGCCCCGCACCCCTCGCGCGAGGTTTGCCATTCACCTCGGGACACCGCAGGATTCCGTTAGCGATTTCGGATGGTTTGCCATCACTCAACCCGCAGAAATCTCCCATTGTGGGAAATCTACTCGGGGAGCCATTTCGTTTTTTGGCCCGATTCAGCCCCTTCGGGGGCGGATGGGGCTGCCATCTTGGCAACTGTTTTCTCAAGAAAATCAAACGGTTCTGCGAACGTTGCGGTGAGTTCGCGGTTGGCCCGGGTGCAGTTCGAAAGCAGGAAATTCAGCAGCCTGCGCTTCTCTCCAGCGGGCTGATTGTCGAAGACTCGATGGGCTTCCCGAGCCAGAGCGATCAACGCCACGGCGCTGTCGATGCAGGAATCATCCGCGTCGTTATGGCGTTCCATATCCTGAATGCAGCGGGCGCGTTCCTTACGCCACTGGGCCTGCATCCGTTCGGCGAGGAAGTTGCCGAAGAACTCGGGGAAGCCCGACAGCTTCCTTATCTCGTCGGGCATCGGCCAGGCTGCGGAAAACCCGGTCCCGGCGATCGAGTCGGGGGAGGGGGGACGCAGAATCCGCTTTCCTACACGGGTCGAAAGCGCAAAACAGGCCGGGTTCTTTCTCACTGTCGAAGCTGTTGATTGTCGGGCACATTTCCGGCCGCGGCAAAAAGTTTGCCGTGGCCGTTATGGGTGAAGTTCGCGAAGATCGGGAAGCCTGCCCGCAGCGCTTGCGGAAGCCCCTGAATAACCGCGCCCTGTTGCCCCTTCACTATCGTTGACGGAGCGCATTCGGCCGGCATCCGGTGTGCTCACGCGGTGATCGCCGCGGCTACTTCGTCCGGGCGTTCCAGGGGGAGCATATGGCCGGCTTCGGGGAAGTCGATCCGTCGCACGTCGGGGGCGGCGGCTGCGATCAGGTCGGCGATCAGGCGGAAGTCGGGCAGGTCGCGCGCGCCGGTGAGAAGCAGTGCCGGGGCAGACAGGCCGGCCAGCCGGTCGATGTCGGGCAGTTCGTGCCGTTGCCGGTCCGCGATCCATTGCCTGCCGGCGAAAGCGTCGATCGCGCGGCGCAGTTCTGCGGCGGCATCGCCGGCGCGGGTGGTGTCGAACAGTTCGTGCTGCCACCATAGCCGCCGCGCCAGGGCCATGTTGCCGGCGCGCGCGGCGACGATCAGGCGCTTCCAGCGCGCCATCCAGGCATCGGACCATTCCCAGCCGACCATGGCGGGGCTGACCAGCACGAGGCGCTCGACCCGCTCCGGGTGGTTCAGCGCGAAGTTGAGCACGGTCGCGCCGCCCATCGACAGGCCGACCAGATGGGCGCGGGCGATGCCGCGGTCGTCGAGCACGGCCAGCAGGTCGTCGGCGTGGGAGAACGGGGCGTCATCGGCGATCGAGGCGCCGAACCCGCGCTGGTCGTAGCGCAGGACGGGAAGGGCCGGGGGAAGGGCGGCCCAGACGCGGTCCCAGGTCGCGCGCGAGCCGCCGAAGCCGTGGACGAAGACGAGGCGCGGCGCTTCCCGGCCGCGCATCTCCCCCGCCAGCATGGCGCCCCCGGCATTCACGGAAAACTCCTGAACGGCGGGGGCGCCGGGCATCGTTACGCCGAGCCCATGTAGCGGCCGCCGTTCACGCTGATCGTCTGGCCGGTCATGTAGCCGGCTTCCTCCGAAACGAGGAAGGCCGCGGCGGCGGCGATGTCCTCGCCCACGCCGATGCGGCCGACCGGTAGCGCCTTGCCGTAAGCCTCGACCGCGCCTTCGCGCTGCATGATTTCGGCGCCGCGGAGCATCGGGGTGTCGATCGAGCCCGGCGGGATCATGTTGGCGGTGATGCCGTGTTCACCCAGCGCCATGGCGAGGCCCTTGGTAAAGCCCAGCAGGCCGCCTTTCGAGCTGGTGTAGTGCGTTTGCAGGGCCGAGCCGGACTGGACCGACGAGGAGGTGATGTTGACGATCCGCCCCCACTTCGCCTCGATCATGTCGGGCACGCATTCCTGCGTGACGAGGAACGGGCCGATCAGGTTGATGCGCAGGACGCGCTCAAGCAGTTCCTGGTCGATTTCGAGGAACGGGGTGAACGGCGCGATGCCGGCATTGTTGATGAGAATGGCGATCTTGCCCAGTTCGCGCCGGGTCTGATCGGCCGCGGCCTTGATCGCCGCCTTGTCCGAGCAATCGGCGGTGACGGCGATGGCCGTGCCGCCCGCATCGCGCACCAGCCGCGCGGTTTCCTCCGCGCCGGCGCCGTTGATGTCCCAGATGGCGATTCTGGCATTGTCTTCGGCAAGGCGCAGGGCCATCGCGCGGCCCATGCCCGAACCCGCGCCGGTGATAACCGCCACGCGGCCGTTGAGTGATCTCGTCATGCTGTTCCTTTCGGTGTCCTCTCTGCGGGCGCGACGAGGCCCGGAGATGCTGAACAGCCGAACAGCAAGGGAAGGGGAGGAGTCAAGCCCCCATCCCCCGCCGCGTGCCGGGGGCTTCGCTTCAATGGCCCCATTTCACCGAACTGGCCGACAGCAGCAGGAGCAGGAACAGGAACAGAAGGCCCATGCCCAGGAACATCACGGTGAAGATCAGCGGCATGGCCACGCCGCCCTTTGTCGGGTCCAGCACTGCGTTCTGCGGGTCCGCCGGATCGCAATAGACCTGCACTTTCGCGCCGGGCGGATATTTCGCGGTGATTGCCAGGGCCCTGGCGGGATCGTCCCAGGCTTCGTACCAGCTCCAGTTGTATCTGTCGCTGGAATAGTCCCGCGCGCCGACGCGGTAGCTGAACCGGATGACGGCCTGGTAATTGGTTTCATATACGTGCATGCCCCTGCGGGTGGTCGCAACCCTCACCTTGATCATGTCCGACCGGGTGATCGTGCCGCTTGCGGTCGGCCATGTCCTGCTGGCCTTCCTCGCCGCAATCAGGGCGGAGAGCTTCGCAGCCGATGCCAGGCCCGCCGCGATCAGCATGGCGGGCAGGAGAAGCACGAACAGCGGCACGCCGTTCGCCGTATAAAGCACCCTGCCCGTGATGGCATGGGCGGTCAGTATGGCGGCGATCGGGGTGAACAGGACGAAAAATACATAAGGGATCGGCGATATCCCGCTCCGCTTTTCCAGCACGGCATCGGTCGGATGCCCCGGATCGCAGAATACCTCGACCCGCCGGCCGACCGGATATTTCGTGACGGTTTCCTGCGCGTCTTGCGGTGTCATGTAGGCAGACCGATCGGAGCGGAGGCACTCGCTCTCGTAAACCTGGCCGCCGACGCTGTAGCGGTAGCGTATCGTCGTGGTGCAATCGGCAACCGCGCGGTCGTATCGGGCTTTGTGGTTGTCCGGCACTTTCATGCTGGAGACGAGGATTTCGCCCGATACGGCCAGCCATGCACGCTCTTTCACGAAACGGTGGCGGCCATGCCAGATCATGTAGAGCAGGCCGAGGGCCATGCAGAGGAAGAACCCGGCGCCGATACGGGTCCAGATCAGGGCTGCACTGCTCAACATGGCTGGCATGGATATGTTTTCCCCGGATGAAAGCGGTGTCAGGCCAGTTCGGCGAAGCCGCCGTAGCGGCCGCGGTGGAACAGCATCGGATCATCGTCACGCGTGACTTCGAGGCCGAGCACGTGGCCCAGCACGATCCAGTGATCGCCGGCTTCGACCACCGCATGAAGCGCGCATTCGATCCGGGCGATCGCGCCGGCGATGACGGGCAGGTTGTGCCGCGAGAGATCGTAGCCCACGCCGGCGAATTTGTCCGGCCCTTTGGCCGAAACCCGGCGGCAGATTTCCTGCTGATCGCTGGCGAGCACGTTGACGCAGAAACGGCCGGCGGCCTCGATCTGCGGCCAGCTCGAACTTTTCTTGTCCGGCAGGAAGCCGACCAGCGGCGGGTCGAGCGAGACCGAGGTGAAAGTGCCCACGACCATGCCTACCGGCTTGTCGTCCGGCCCCAGCGCGGTGATGACGCTGACGCCGGTGGGATAGCTGGCGAGAACCTGGCGGAACAGGGTGGGATCGATGCTGGATGGAGTCACGCGAAAAATCCCCGCTGCTGGATCGTCGCTTCCCGTCATGGCGAAGCCACGGGACGAGGGCAACAGCGATCTGTCCGGGGGGCGCACAGCCGGCTCCTTTGTCAACGCGACAGCAGGAAGATCGCGTGTTCCGCCCGGAAGTTCGCCGCGCTGGTGCTTGTCAGCCGGTCGCCCGTCAGGAACCAGGCCTGTTCCACCCTGATGCCCCGTTCGGCGACGAAGGCGCGAAAATCCGAGACGGTCAGATGGTGGATGTTGGGCGTCTCGTACCACGCGACCGGCAGCAGCCGCGTTACCGGCATCCGCCCGCCCCACAGCAGGGACATGCGCACCCGCCAGTGCGCGAAATTGGGAAAGCTGACGAAAGCCCGCCGGCCGATGCGCAGCAGTTCCTCCATCACCCGGTCCGGGCGCATCGTCGTTTGCAGCGTCTGGCTGAGAATGGCGTAATCGAAAGCGCTGTCGGGATAGAAGGCCAGATCCTTGTCGGCATCGCCCTGGATCACCGACAGGCCCCGGCCGACACATTCGGCGACATTGGCCGGATCGATCTCCATGCCGTGAACCCGGCAGCCGCGCTCGTCGCGCAGCGCCCGGAGCAGTGTCCCGTCGCCGCAACCGACATCGAGCACGCGGGCGCCCCGCGCCACGTGATTGGCGATCAGCCCCAGATCGGTGCGAAGCCGGGTCACTGGCTGAGGAACCCCGCGACCACCCGGTCCAGCGCCGGCACGTCCAGCAGGAAGCTGTCATGGCCGAACGGCGCGGAAAGCTCGACGAAGCTCACCGGCGCGCCGGCGGCGGTGAGCGCGTGGACCAGCCGGCGCGATTGCTCTGTGGGATAGAGCCAGTCCGTGTCGAAGCTGATCACGCAGAACCGCGCGCGGCATTCGGCGAAAGCATCGGCCAGCAGCCCGCCGTGCTCTTCCGCAAGGTCGAAATAGCTCATCGCGCGGGTGATGTAGAGATAGCTGTTGGCATCGAACCGGCCGGTAAAGCTCGTCCCCTGGTGGCGCAGGTAGCTTTCCACCTGGAAATCGGCGTCGAAGCCGAAAGTCTTGCTCGTCCGGTCCTGCAACCGGCGGCCGAACTTTTCGGTCAGGCTCGCTTCGGACAGGTAGGTGATATGCGCGGCCATGCGCGCCACGGCGAGGCCGGCGTCGGGCGCCTTGCCGGTGCCGTAATAGCCGCCATCCTGCCAGTTCGGATCGGCCATGACCGCCTGACGGCCGACTTCCTGAAAAGCGATATTCTGCGCCGGCATCGTCGCGGTGGCGGCGATGGCGAGCACACGTTCGGGCAGATGCGGCCAGTTGGCGGCGAGACTCAGCGCCTGCATCCCGCCCATCGAGCCGCCGACCGCGCAATAGAGCCGGTCGATGCCCAGCGCGCCCAGCAGCGCCACTTGCGCACGCACCATGTCGCGGATGGTGATGACGGGAAAGCGCATGGCATAGGGCCGGCCATCGGGCGCGAGGCTGCCCGGCCCGGTCGAGCCCATGCAGCCGCCCAGCACGTTGGCGCAGAGCACGTAGAAGCGGCCGGTATCGATCGGCTTGCCCGGCCCCACCATGCGATCCCACCAGCCGGGCTTGCCGGTGATCGGATGCGGGCTGGCGACGTGCTGGTCGCCGGTCGTGGCGTGCATGATCAGGACGACGTTGTCGCGCGCCGGCGACAGCGTGCCATAAGCCTCATAGGCGATGCGCACGCCTGCGAGCTGCTGGCCGCAATCGAGCAGCAGCGGTTCGGCGAGTTCCAGCACTTCGCTGGCGGCAATGATCGCGGCGGTGGCCATCGGCTTGGGGAATTGGGGGAGGGTTGCGGCGGTGTCAATGGAAGTCCCTCCTCGCCGGTTCCCCGGCAAGGGGGCGGGTGAGGCGCGGAAAGGAAACCCGCCGCCGTTCATAAGCCTTGCCCCCAGCCCCCCCGCCGCCCTAAAGCGCAGCCCATGACCGCCCCGCAGCCCAAGCCCTGGATCGCCGCGATCCACGCCTATGTCCCCGGCAAGTCCGCCGGCGCGGACGGGCGGCCGCTGATCAAGCTTTCGGCGAACGAAAATCCGCTGGGCACCAGCCCGGCCGCGCTGGCGGCCAAAGCCGGCGTGCAGGCTCCGGCGCGCTACCCCGATCCCGACAGCAAGGCGTTGCGCGCCGCTCTCGGTGCGCTGCACGGCATCGATCCGTCGCTGATCGTCTGCGGCACCGGCTCGGACGAACTGCTGCACCTTGCCGCCCAGGGCTATGCCGGGCCGGGGGACGAGGTGATCTATGTCCGCTATGGCTTTTCGGTCTATGATATCGCCGCGCGCCGCTGCGGTGCCGAGCCCATCGTCGCCGCCGACCGGGACTATGGCAGCGAGGTCGATACGATCCTGCCGCTGGTGACCGGCAAAACGCGGGTCGTCTTCATCGCCAATCCGAACAACCCGACCGGCAGCTTCCTGCCGCAAGGCGAGATCGCGCGGCTGCACGCCGCGCTGCCTGCCGACGTGCTGCTGGTCATCGACCAGGCCTATGGCGAATATGTCGCGCCCGAGGATGACGACGGAGCGCTGGCGCTCGCCGCCGCGCACGACAATGTCCTCGTCACCCGCACATTCTCCAAGATCTACGGCCTTGCCGGCGAACGGATCGGGTGGGGCACCGGCGCGGCCGGGATCGTCGACACGCTCAACCGCATCCGGGGGCCGTTCAACGTCTCGTCGACCGGCCAGGCGACGGCGCTCGCGGCTCTGGCCGACCAGGACTTCGTTGCAATGTCGCGCCGCCACAACACCGCCGAGCGCGCACGCTTCGTCGCGGCGATCGAGGCGTTAGGCAACCACGGCATCCGCCCCCTGCCCAGCGAGGCCAACTTCGTGCTGATCCTGTTCGAAGGCAGGCTTTCCGCCGAGGCGGCCTACAATGGCCTGGCCGAGCGCGGCTATATCACCCGCTGGCTGCCGGGGCAGGGGCTGCCGCACGGCCTGCGCATTACCATCGGCACTGCCGAACAGATGGACGCCATCGCCGCCGGTCTGCGCGAGATGGCGGAGCAGGCCGGATGAGCTTCCAGCGCATTGCGATCATCGGCCTCGGCCTGCTCGGCGGCTCGATCGGCCTTGCCGTGCGCGAATACCTGCCCGGCGCACGGACCACCGGCTATGACAGCAATCCCGCCACGCGCCTGCGCGCCGCCGGGCGGGCACTGGTGGATCAGGTTCACGACACCGCGGCCGACGCGGTGCGCGAGGCCGACCTTGTGATTTTCTGCGTGCCGCCCGGCGCCATGGGCGATGCCGCGCGCGAGATCGCCGCAGCGCTGCCCGCCGCAGCGCTCGTCAGCGATGTCGGCTCGTGCAAGCAGGCGATCGCCAGGGCGCTCGGCGAAGCGCTGCCGAATCATGCGATCATCCCCGCGCATCCGGTTGCCGGCACGGAGAACTCCGGCCCCGACGCGGGCTTTGCCACGCTGTTCCACAACCGCTGGTGCATCGTCACCCCGCCCGAGCCGGGCGACCTGGTGCTGCTGTCGAAGCTGGTCGCGTTCTGGGAAGCGCTCGGCGCGAATGTCGAGATCATGGACGCGCAGCATCACGATCTCGTGCTTGCCGTTACCAGCCACTTGCCGCACCTGATCGCTTACACGATTGTCGGCACGGCCTCGGACCTCGAAGATGTCACGCAAAGCGAAGTGATCAAGTATTCGGCCGGCGGCTTCCGCGACTTTACCCGCATTGCCGCGTCCGATCCGACGATGTGGCGCGACGTGTTCCTGGCGAACAGGGACGCGGTGCTCGAAATGCTGCAACGCTTCACCGAGGATCTGACCGCGCTCCAGCGCGCGATCCGGGTCGGCGACGGCAAGCAGTTGTTCGATCACTTCACCCGTACCCGCGCCATCCGCCGCTCGATCATCGCCGAAGGACAGGATGACGCCCGGCCCGACTTCGGCCGCGCGGATCACGACACCGCCTGAGAGTCGGATCAGATAGTCACGCCTGGCCGGTGACATTGGCAAGCAGGGCCGGATCGATCCCTTCCGCTTTCCAGGTGCGGGTCCAGCGCTTGTCGCAAGGCGTGTCGAACAGGATGCCGTCATGCGCCCCGGCGGCGTACCAGCCATGCCGGCGCATCTCGCCGTCGAGCTGGCCCGCCCCCCAGCCGGCATAGCCGAGCGCGACCAGCCAGTGCCTCGGCCCGTGCCCTTCGGCAATGGCGCGCAGCACGTCGAGCGAGGCCGAAAGCGCACAGAGGCCCGCGACCTCGATCGTCCCCTGTCCGCCCCAGTCGGGCGAATGCAGCACGAAGCCGCGGCCGGGCTCGACCGGGCCGCCGTGATGCACTGCGCAATCGGGCGCGGCGCCGGGATCGATGCCGACTTCCCCGAGCAGCGCGTGCAGGCGCACGCCCTCGCGGACATGGCCGATGCCGATGCCGAATGCGCCGTTTTCGTCGTGGATGCACATGGCGATGACGGACCGCTCGAAGCGCGGATCGAACATTCCCGGCATCGCCAGCAGCAGGCGGCCCGAAAGATATTGCGCTTTGGTCATAGCATGGGGGGCGTTGCCATCATCCGTTCGTTCCTGTCGCAGACGATAGTGGAGATTTGTGCGCAACGGAACAGGCTGCCCATTCTCTCCTGCCAGGGGGGAGGGCTTCATGCCTCATGCAAAGGCGGGCATGCGCTGAAGACGTGCGTGAATCACCTTCACCTCACCCGGGATCGGTGACAGAAGCGGCGGCATGACCCTGCTGTTCGACCTGCCCGCCAATCCTTGCGTCCCCGTGCTCGGCGAGGCGGCGGCCTTTCCCGTGCGCCGGGTGTTCTGCGTCGGCCGCAACTATGCCGCGCACGCCAGGGAGATGGGCTTTGCCCCCGACAGGGACGCGCCGTTCTTCTTCACCAAGTCGGCCTGGACGATCTGCCCGTCGGGCGCGACGATCCCCTATCCGCCCGGCACCGAAAACTGTCACTACGAGATGGAACTGGTTGTCGCGATCGGCGCGCCGGCCTTCCGCATCGCCGAGGCCGAGGCGCCGTCGGCAGTGCTCGGCTATGCCTGCGGTTTCGACATGACCCGCCGCGACCTGCAAAACGCCGCGCGCGACCAGGGCCGCCCCTGGGACTGCGGCAAGGACTTCGAAAACGCCGCGGTGATCGCCCCGATCACGCGCGCGGCACATTTCGATCCGCGCGAACAGGCGATCCGGCTGACGCGGAACGGCACGGTGAAGCAGGATGCGCGGCTTTCCGACATGATTTTCAGCGTCCCCGAACTGATCGCCTGCCTGTCGGCCTTCTACCACCTCCAGCCGGGCGACCTGCTCTACACGGGCACTCCCGCGGGGGTCGGACCGATCGCGCCGGGCGACAGGCTCGCCGGCACGATCGACGGGCTGACGCCGGTGGAACTGGCGATCGGGGCGGCGGAATAGCATTTGCCGCGGATCGGCCGGCGCGACGACGGAATCCGGGCTTGCCAAGAGAAAGATAGTATATACTATCTTGATATGATTCCCGGCATCCGCCCGTTCGGCGGCCGACTTTGGGAGAGGAACAGACGATGACGGTCGAGATCGAACCGGCGATACTGCCCTATCTGGCGGACCTCGAAGGCGCGGTGGCAAATCTTGCGCAGACCTGGCGGCCCGACGACCCGGCTTATCGGGCGGACATCTATCGCCAGACGATGACGAGCCTGTCGTTCGCCTATTTCATGTATTTCCATGCGACGCCCGAGCATCCCGACTGGGGGCCGCTGTGGAATCCGGTTTACACGTTGCAGCCCAACCCCGACGATATCTACGTGTTCACGCCGATCCGCGGCGACCTGACCTATCGCGTCAGCGGCAACCGCGGCACCTGCAAGATCCTGTCCTTCACCACCCAGGCGGTGTTTTCGGGCACGGCCGACCGGATGCCGGAAAACAAGGCGCACAACGATTATGACGACACCGACCTCGGCCTGACGCCGGGCGAGGATTTCGAAGTGATCTTCAGCGCCGAGCGGCCTGCCGGCTATACCGGCAAGTGGGCGAAAATCGATCCCGGCGCGGGCGGCATGTACCTGCGCTACCGCATGTACGACTGGGCCAGCGAAACCGACCCGGTGCTGTCGATCGAATGTCTCGACAAAGTGCCGCCCAAGCCGCGGCTGACGCCCGGGCAGATCCTCGACCGCATCCGCGAGATGGCGAAGTTTCCCAGGCGCAAGACCAACCTCTATTTCGCCATGCAGAACGGGGTGATGGAGCGGGTCGGCTGGAACGTGTTCGAGCCGATCCGTATGCCCGGCGCGCTGGTCAAGCAGGTCTATTGGCCGGCGAATTTCCAGTTCGACCCGGACGAGGCGCTGATCATCGAGACGGAGATCCCGAACCGCTGCCCTTACTGGAACATCCAGCTCAACGACCCCTATTTCAACGCGCTGGAATACGTCTATCGCCTGTCCAGCACCAACGGCGCGATGGCCCGGCTGGGTTCGGACGGCAAGTTCCGCGCGGTGATCTCGCTCGATGACCCCGGCGTGCCCAACTGGCTCGATCCCGCGGGCTTCACCGAGGGCGGCATCTACGGCCGCTGGTACGATTGCGACAGCGAGCCGCTGCCGACGATCAAGCGGGTGAAGCTTGCCGAATTGCGCGCGCACCTGCCGGCCGATACGCCGGTGGTGACGCCCGAGCAACGCGCAGAGGAATTGCGCATCCGAGTCCGTGCATGCCAGAGGAGACGTCGCTGGTGATTACCGAACAACTCGATTTTACCGGCCGCGTGGCCATCGTCACTGGCGGGGCGACCGGCATCGGCTATGCCACCGCGCTGCAATTCGCAAAGCTCGGCGCCGATGTCGTCATTTGCAGCCGCACGGTGGATGAACTGGAAGCCGCCGCGGCGCGCATCGCCGCGGAAAGCGGCAGCCGCTGCCTGGCCGTGCCGACCGACGTGAAGGACGAGGACGCGGTCATCGCGCTGGTCCAGCGCACGGTCGACGCGTTCGGCCGGGTCGATATCCTGGTCAACAACGCCGGCGGCACCCGCATGGGGCCGTTGGAAAGCATCCCGACGCGCGGCTGGGATTCGATCTTCGAGCTGAACGTGCGTTCCGCCTATTTCGCCACGCGCGAGGCGGGCAGGCACATGATCGCGCAGAAATCGGGCGCGATCGTCAACATCTCCTCGGGCGCCGGCGAGAACGGCGTGCGCGGCGGCGCGCATTACTCTGCCGCCAAGTCCGCATTGCAGATGTTCACCAGGGTAACCGCCGCCGAATGGGGCAAGCACGGCATCCGCGCGAACTGCGTCGCGGCCGGCGCGATCGCATCGGAACGCGTGCTCGATGCCTGGAAAGTCGCGGGGCTCGAACCCGACGACATGGGCAAGGCGATCCCCCTGCGCCGCACCGGCACGCCCGACGAAATGGCCAACATGATCGTCTTCTTCGCCAGCGATGCGGCTTCCTACATCACCGGCCAGACGATCGGCGTGAACGGCGGGCCTTCGCTCGGGGGCATTCCCGATGCGTAAGGTGACTGCACCAGGGATTTGAAACGATGGATTTCAGCTACGATCCGCCCGAAAACTTCCGCACCTCGATCGACCGGCTGCATGAGCTGGTCGCCGGAGAAGTCGGCGGCGACGATTTCGGCCCCACCGACTACCTGCCTGCGCTCAAGGTCATGCTTCAGTCGATGGACTATGACCCGCATTTCTCCGAGCAGGGCAAGCGCGGCGCCTGGGGCCAGGTGATCGGCGTGCTGCGCAGCCGGGCACATGCGATCAGGGCGATGAAGCAGAATCCCGGCTTCGATGCACACCCGATTACCAGCCCGGTCGTGATTACCGGCGTGCCGCGCACCGGCACCACCGCGCTGCACCGGCTGATGGCGGTCGACCCGCGTTTCCAGGGGTTGCAGACCTGGCTGATCGACAATCCGATGCCGCGCCCGCCGATCGCAACCTGGCAGGACTATCCGGAATTCCGCCGCACCGTCGCCCAGCTCGAAACGCATTATGCCGCTTCCGACACGCGCGCCGCCCACTTGCGCGCGGCCGAGGAAGTGCATGAATGCTGCATGATCCTGTGGCACAGCTTCAACAGCAACATCTGGGCTTGCGGAAGCTGGTCCTCGCCGACTTACGACGCCTGGCGGCAGAGCCAGCCCGAGGATGCGGCCTACGCCTACTATCGCCGCTGCGTGCAACTGATCGGCAGCAATGAGCCCGAAAAGCGCTGGCTGCTGAAGAACCCCGGCCATATCGAACAGCTCGACCTGCTGTTCGCAACCTATCCCGATGCCAGAGTGATCCAGACGCACCGCGATCCGGCCAGGGCGGTCCCCTCGCTCTGTTCGCTGCTGATGAACCTGCACCCGATTTACGAGGAAGGCCGCCGTGAACAGCGCGCGCACAACATGCTGGCGCGTGAGGCGGGCAAATGGGCCAGGGCGGTGCGTGACGCCGAAGCGGCCCGCACGCGGTATCCGGGGCAGGTGATGGACGTTGTCCACGGCGATTTCCACCGCGATCCGATGGCCGTGCTCGATCGCATCTATGCTTTCATCGGCATGGAGATCGACGACGATCTGCGCGCGAAATTCGCCCGGCGCATCGCCGAAAAGCCGGAAATGCAGCACGGTGTCCACCGCTATGACCTCGCCGATTTCGGCATGACCGCCGAGCAGGTGCGCGAGCAGTACGGGGACTATATCGACCGCTACGACCTGGTGGAGCAGAAAGGTTGACCGATCCGGTTTCGCTTCCCGTTTCGTCATTGCGAGGAATCCCATGAAAGCAGCGATCTATCCGGGCGGCGGGCAGGCCGTCACTATCGAGGATCTGCCCGATCCGCAGCCCGGCCCCGATGACGTGATCATCAAGGTGTCGCGCTGCGGCATCTGCGGCACGGACCTTTCATTCACCCGCGGCACGATGTGGGACTTCGGCACGAACACGCAGTTCGGCCACGAATATGCGGGCGAGATCATCGAGCTGGGCAGCAATGTCACCGGCTTTTCCGTTGGCGAGCGCATCGCCGTGCTGCCTTCGGTCGCCTGCGGCGAATGCCCGTCCTGCCGCACGCTGGAAAACAACGTGCTGTGCCAGGCGATGCCCGGCACGGCGATGGTTGGTTTTGCCGAACTGGCCAGGGTTCCCGCCAGTGTTGCCACCAGGCTGCCGCAAGTGCTCTCGATGGCCGACGGCGCGCTGATCGAGCCGCTGGCGATCAGCCTCTACGGCGTGAAGCTCGCGCAGATCAGGCCGGGCGACCGCGTGCTGGTGCTCGGCGGCGGCACGGTGGCGCTCTATGCGATCTACTGGGCGCGGCGGCTCGGCGCGGGCAGGATCGTCGCCATGTCACGCTCCGACCGTCGCCGGGATCTGTGCCTCGATATGGGCGCGGATGCCTTCATCCCCTATGGCGATAACGAAGTCGGCGAAGTGATCGAAGCGCTGGGCGGATCGCCACAACTGGTGATCGAGGCGGTCGGGGCCGAAGGCATGCTGACCAGGGCGGTCATGCACGTCGCACAGTTCGGCAAGATCGTCAGCCTGGGCTTCTGCACATCGCCCGACCCGCTGATACCGGGCATGGCCAGCTACAAGTGCGCCGCGATCCAGTTCGCGGTCGGCTATTCGTTGAAGGAATTCCACTACATCGCCGACCAGATGGACAAGGGCCACTGCGACCCCAAGGCGATCATCACCGGCAATGTGCCGCTGCTCGACCTGCCGGCGACGATGGCGCGCCTGCGCGGGCCGAACGAGGAAACCAAAGTGCATGTGGTGATGTAACCCCTGCTCCTCCCGCAAACGGGAGGGGAACGAAAAGAGAGAAAACCATGACCGCTCCTGTCCCCGCACTCGTCGTCGGCACCGGCTTCGGCTGCCGCATCCATGTGCCCGCGCTGCGCGCCACCGGCTTCGAAGTCGTCGGCCTGATCGGCGCGACGCCCGAGAAGCTTGCGCGCCGTGCCCGGCAGAACGGCATCGAGCGCACGTTCACCGATCTCGACGAGGCGATCGCGCAGACCGGCGCCAAAGTCGTCACGATCGCCACGCCGCCGGGCACCCATGCCGGGCTCACCCTGACCGCGATCGCGCGCGGCTGCCATGTCGTCTGCGAAAAGCCTTTCGCTTTCGATGCCGCCGAAGCGCAGCAGATGGTGGACGCGGCCGAAAAGGCCGGCGTGGTCAATATGGTCGCGCACGAATTCCGCTGGATGCCCGACCGCGCGCTGTTCGGCCGCGCCATCGCCGAAGGCATGATCGGCGATCCGCGCTTCCTGGTGATGGACCAGTTCATCCCGTTCTGTGCCGATCCCGAAACGCCGCTGCCGTCGTGGTGGTTCGACAAGGCCCAGGGCGGCGGCTGGCTCGGCGCCGGCGGCTCGCACATGATGGACCAGATCCGCGCCTGGCTGGGTGAGTTCGACACTTTGAGCGCCAATCTCTTCCTCGTTTCCGAGCGTCAGGCCGATTGCGAGGACACCTATTCGATGCGCTTCAGGCTGAAAAGCGGTGTCGAGGGGGCGATGCAGCAGAGCGCGGGCGCCTGGGGGCCGATGACGACGCTGTGGCGCTGCGCCGGCACCAGGGGCACGGTCTGGATGGAGAACGGCAAGGTCTTCGTCGCCGACAGGCAGGGCACGCGTGAGCTGGACGTTCCGGCCGATCTGCGGCTCCCCCCGCCGCCGCCCGCGGCCGATCCCGATTCGAGCCGCCGCCTGTCGCATTTCGAGATCGGCCCGTTCACCCGCTTCTGCGAGGCGCTGCGTGCGGCTATCGACGGGCGCGCGATCGCATCGCCGGTGCCGGTCCCGACGTTCCGCGACGGGCTCGCCTCGATGCAGATACTCGATGCCATGCGCGAATCGTCGGCCAGGGGCGGGGCGCTGACCAAAGTTGGATAAGCCTGGAGAGGAGAAGATCGATGAGCGAGAACATGGACAAGGGCCACGCGCTGTTCGGCGAGATCTATGGCCGGGAAATGGCCGACGGCTGCAAGGCTTTCGGTGAAAGCGGCGAAGGCTTCGGCTCGCTTCAGGCCAGGTGGACGCTGGAACTGCCGTTCGGCCAGATCTGGACCCGTGACGAACAACTGCCGCGCAAGCTGCGCAGCTTCGCGGTTCTCGGCATGCTGATCGGACTGCGCCAGGTCGATGAGATCAAGATGCACACGCGCATGGGCGTGGCCAATGGCCTGACCCGGCAGGATTTCGAGGAGATCTTCTACTCGGCGCTGGTGTACACCGGCTTCCCGATCGCCAACACGGCCAAGGCGGCGATCCTTGAGGCGTTTGCCGAGATGGAAGCCGAGGGCAAGACGATCCCGTGAGCCTGCCGCTTTCCGGCAAGGCGGCGATCGTCATCGGCGGGACGCGCGGCATCGGCGGCGCGATCAGCCGCGGGCTGGCGGCCAGGGGCGCGGCGGTCGCGATGTTCTATCAGAACCGCGGCGAGGACGCGGCCCGGCTGGCGGGCGAGATCGGAGGCACCGCGATCCGCTGCGACGTTTCCGATATCGCCGCGCAGGATGCGGCGATCGACGCCGCCGTGGCGAAGCTGGGCCGGCTCGACATCCTCGTCTGCAACGCCGGCCTGACTATCACCGGCGCGCTTGCCGACTATGCCGACGATGCTTTCGACCGCTCTTTCGCGGTCAACACCCGCGCGCCGTTCTACGCCGCGCGCAAGGCGGCGCGGGTGATGGCGGACGATGGCCGCGTCATCCTCATCGGCAGCAGCATTGCCGAAACCCTGCCTGGCCCCGGCGCAACCCTCTATGCCGCCAGCAAGGCCGCGCTGGCCGGCATGGTGCGCGGGCTCGCGCGCGATCTGGGCGAGCGGCGGATCACCGCCAACCTGGTCAATCCCGGCCCGATCGCCACCGAGCGCAACCCGGCGGGCAGCGACCGCGGCAATGTCGGCGCAGGTCCGCTTGTCTTCAAGCGCTATGGCACGCCCGAAGAAGTCGCCGCGCTCGTCACGCACCTTGCGCTGCCCGAAGGGGCCTATATCACCGGCCAGGTTTACAACGTCGACGGCGGCTGGACTGTTTAGGAAAACGGCCGCCACCGCTTCGTACCGTTCACGCAATGAAGGAGATTACACCATGAGCAATCCCGACGGATTCGGGCAGGGACTGGGCTACAGCGGCAAGACGGTGGTTGTCACCGGCGGCGCTTCGGGCATGGGCGAGGCGACCGCGCGCATCCTCGGCGAGCTTGGCGCCAAAGTCCACATCGTCGACATCCAGGCCCCCAGGATCGGCTGCGAGAGCTTCCGCCAGTGCGATCTGTCCGATTTCGCCCAGGTCCGCGCCACCGCCCGGAGCCTTGCCGACATCGCGCCGATCGACTTTGTCTTTCCCTGCGCCGGCCTGCCGCCGCATGTGAAAGGCGCGATGTACTGCATGCGCGTCAACTACATCGGCACGCGTCTTTTCGTCGAGGAACTGCTGCCCTCGGTGCGTGACGGCGCGGGCATCGCGCTGATCTCGTCCGATGCGGCGATGGGCTGGCAGCGCAATCTTCAGCAGAGCCTCGAACTGCTGGCGATCGCCGATCCCGACGAGGCCTATGCCTGGTGCGAGGCCGATCCCGAAAACCGCGTGCGCGACGGTTACACCAGCTCGAAGGAAATGCTGGTCGTCTGGGTGCAGAACAAGGCGGTCGAACTGGGCAACACCCGCCGCATCCGCCTGAACGCCATCGGCCCCTGCCCGACCAGGACCGCTTTTGCCGAAGCCTCCAAAGACATCATGACCGACGAATTCATCGCCGCCTGGCCTTTCCCCTCGCTTGGCCGCATGGCGACGGCGGAAGAGCAGGCCTGGCCGCTGATCCTGATGAACAGCCCGCTGTGCGGCGCGGTGACGGGATCGTTCCTCTACACCGACCAGGGCTTTGCCAGCGGCGTTTTCACCGGGGCAATCAGCGCGGCCTTCATGGGAGGATGACGGGGCGGCGCCGGGGCGGCTGCCGGTTCAGCCGGCACCGCCTGCGGCCTCCGCCATCTTGCGCGCCGCCAGCGCCCGTGCCTCGGCCGGCTTGATCTTGGCAGTGCCGGTGAGGTCCAGTTCCCCGGCGCCGACGAAGATCACCTTGCGCGGCACCTTGTAGCTGGCAAGCCTGGCCTTGAGGAAAGCGATCACCTCGTCTCCGGTGAGCGGATGGCCCGGCTCCGGCGCGATCAGCGTCACCACCATCTCGCCCAGCGTCTCGTGCGGCACGCCGGTCGTCTTGCAGACCTTGATTCCCGGGCACGATGCCAGCGCCCAGTCGATCTCGACCGGCGAGACATTGGCGCCGCCGGTCTTGATGATATCGTTGATCCGCCCCTGAAAGACCAGCCGCCCCCGCTCGTCGAGATAGCCGCCGTCGCCGGCGCGGTAGAAGCCCTCGGCGTCGAGCGCCTCGTCGTCGGGAATGCCGATATAGCCGAGCATCAGCGTCGGGCCTTTGACCGCGATCTCGCCGGTTTCGCCGCGCTTCAGCGTTGCGCCGGTGGCGGGATCGACGATCTTGACGGTGTTGCCCGGCAGCACCTCGCCGTTGGTGCCTTCCCATACCTCGCGCGGCAGGCCGAGCGGGAAAGCGGTCGATATGGTGAAAGTCTCGGTCGAGCCGTAGCTGGATCGCGGTTCGGTCCATGTGGTAGTGATGGACTTCTGCGGGCGGCGCAGGTTCAATTCGACATCGACATAGTGAAAGCCGGAAAGGTCCGCCCCGTCCCAGCCGGGCAGGGCTTCGAGCTGCGCCCACTGGTGCGGCCAGCAATAGACCAGCGAGACGCGCTCGCTTTCGAACAGGCGCAGCGCCTCGGCCGGCACGAAGACCGGCTGCAACACCAGCGTCCCCCCTCCGGCGAACGTACCGCCGAGCGCGATGCTGAAATTGCCCGACCAGAACAGGCCGTTCGCCGACCAGGTGCGCAATTCGTGATCGAAGCCGTAGATCCGCGCCCAGCGCCAGGACTGGATATTCACCCCGCGATGAGCGTTGAGAATACCCTTGGGCCTGCCGGTCGAACCCGAGGAGAAGAACAGCAGCGCCGGATCGGCGGGCTGCACTGCCGCCGCGCGCGCGTCGACGTGCGCGGGAGAAACCGCGGCGCCGCGGGCAAGGAAGGCTTCCCAGCTCTCGATCGCGCCGCCGGCGGGGGCTGCGGCTTTCCCGGCATCCACCATTGCCAGCCGGCGCAGGAAGGGAAACGCAGCCGAGGCCAGCCGGCCCGGCCCGGCCGTGGCGATCTGCGGCTCCAGCCCGGCCAGGATCGCGGCGAAGTCCTTGCCGGCCACGCTGCGCTCGAACATCACGGTGGAGACGGCCGAGGCCTTGAGCAGACAGGCAAGCTCGTCCGGGGTCGAGAACGTCGAGAAGCCGACCGCGGTGCCGCCGGCAAGGCCGATGCCGAAGAAGGCCGAAACCCATTCGAGCCGGTTGGTCATCAGGATGCCGATGCGCTCGTCCCTGCCGGTGCCGCAGGCAATCAGCGCGCGCGCCACCGCGACCGAGCGGTCCCACAGTTCCCGGTAGGTCCAGCGCTCCGGCACGCCGTCGCGGCGGTGCATGACGAGCGCCTCGCGCGGGTCATAACGATCGGTCACTTCGCGCAGGAAGCCGGGCAGGGTCAGCGCACCGAGCCCGGGCTCATCCTCCAGCGGCATCCCGTGAACAACGGCCAGCCCTTCCGCCATGACCCGACATCTCCGACGCATTTTCCGGTGCGGAAACTCGCAGGGATCGCCGGCGCTCTCAAGCGCGATTTCCGCACCGGGAAACCCCGGCGGCAGCGGCGGCGCGCGGGCTCTACTCCGCGGGGCACTCCACCCAGGCGCCGTGCAGTTCGTAGCCGTTGATTTCCTCGATCCAGCCCACATCGGGCGCCCTGGCCAGGCGGATGCCCGGCACGCGCATCAATGCATCGATGAAGACGCATGTTTCATGCAGCGCCACTTGCGCCCCCGGACAGCGATGCGGGCCGTCGCCGAAACTCAGCCAGTTGCCCGGCATCTTCTCGCGCCGGGAGCGTTCGGGATCGATCGCCAGCGGGCACTGCCCGGTCGCCGCCTCGTCGAGATTGCTCTTGCGGATATCGATGAGAAAGCGCTCGCCGGCCTTCACCTGCCGGCCTTCCGAAGTGACCATGTCCTCGTCGGCGCGGCGATAGAGATAGGCCGCGACCGGATCGATCCGCAGAATCTCGTCGAGAATGGCGAACCGGGCGTCCTCGTCGCCTTCGAGGAACTGCCGGCGCAGGCTCTCGCTCCCGAACAACTGCCAGGCCACCATGACGATGAACTCGCGCGTGGTGATCATTCCCGCGGTCGCATAGGTCATGCATTCGACCAGGATTTCCTGATCCGAATAGCCTTCGCGGACAAGGAAGGAGATGACATCATCCCTGTCGTGCTTCCTGCGGTCCCTGATGGCGGGCTTCACGTCACGATTGAAGAACCAGAGCGTGCGCAAGGCGTGTTCGATTTTGCCGAGGCGGGCCGCCAGACCGTTCCCCCTGGCCTTGCCGCTGGCGCGGAACAGCTTGCGCAGGCGCTCGGACATGGCCGAGGCGTCCGAAGCTGTCAGGCCGACGATTTCGGCGGCGACATCGCTGGCCAGCCGCAGGGTCATCACATCGAGCTGCCCGCGCCCGCTGCGCCTGAGCTGCGCCATCAGTTCGGCGGTGGTGCGGTCCATCACCTGACGGTGGCGGTCCTTGATGGCCCTGGGCGTGAAATAGCGCGCAAGCTGCGAACGGCGCTTCTTGTGGATCTCGCCATCGAGGAAAATCACCGGAACCCGGTTCGGATCCTTTTCCGCGAAAAATTCATGCTGCATGCCCTGAACCACCGCCGGGCTGCGCATCAGGTCACGCGCGAAAGCAAAGTCGACGACCGGCGCGAAGCCGGGATCGGGATTGGCCTCGGCATCGGCAAGCGCGGCGGATTTGCGGTCGTCGCGACCGATGAAAGGGCAGGCGGCGGCTTCCGTCATCGCTACTGGCAATCCTTATGATCTATAGTGTCTCATTGTTCGTTTGCGCCGGCACTGTCAATGCGGCATGGGCGATGCGTCGTCTCCGGGGCCATTCTCAATGATGCCATCCTTGCCTATGATGGCAATCATGCTGTCCGCCCGAACAGTCGCGCTCGGTGCAATCGCCGCCGCCTTTTCCGTCCCGGCAATGGCCGGGGAAGCGGAACCGCAGGCCCCGATAATCGTCACTGGCCGCGGCCTCGAAACAACGCCCGCGACTCCCGCCTACGCCGTGCAGGACATCCCGCGCGAGCGGATCGATGCTTCCGCTTCGGGCCGGATCGAGGATGTGCTGTCCTCGGTCGCCGGCTTCCAGCAGTTCCGCCGCTCGGACAGCCGCTCCTCCAATCCCTCGGCGCAGGGCGTGACGCTGCGCGCGCTCGGCGGCAATGCCGCCAGCCGCGCGCTCGTGCTGCTCGACGGCGTGCCGCTGGCCGATCCGATGTTCGGCTATATCCCGTTTTCCGCGATCGCTCCCGAGCGGCTCGGTGCGGTGCGGGTGACGCGCGGCGGTGGTGCGGGCGCTTTCGGCGCGGGCGCGGTGGCGGGCACGATCGAGCTGACCAGCGCCGATGCCGGCCAACTGGGCCTGTTTTCGGGCCGGGCGCTGGTCGACGATCGCGGCGGGACCGAGCTTTCGGGCACGCTCGCACCCGGGCTCGGCGCCGGTTTCGCCGAGCTTTCGGGCCGCTGGGACCGCGGCCGGGGCTTCTGGACGACACCCGCCGCGCAACGTGTGCCGGCCAGCGTCAGGGCGGGCTATGATAGCTGGTCGGCCTCGGCCCGCGCGGTCGCGCCGCTGACCGGCGACATCGAGATCCAGGGCCGCGTCATGGCTTTCGCGGACAACCGCGTGCTGCGCTTCGCCGGGGCGGCCACCGGGACGAGCGGCCAGGACGCCAGCATCCGCCTGGTCGGCCGCGGCGACTGGCGGTTCGACGTGCTCGGCTATGTCCAGGCGCGCGACTTCCACAACACCGTCATCAGCGCGTCGAGCTTCACCAGGACGCTCGACCAGCGGCGCACGCCCTCGACCGGGCTCGGCGGCAAGATCGAGATCCGCCCGCCGATGGGGGACAGGCACGTGCTGCGTTTCGGCACCGACTTGCGCATCGGCGATGCCGTGTTCGAGGAAGAAAACTACGCCAGCGGCGCGGTCACCAGGCGCCGCCGTGCCGGCGGGCGCAACAGCGACCTGGGCATGTTTATCGAGGATGACTGGACGCTTGGCCGGCTGGTACTGACCGCTGGCATCCGCGGCGACCGCTGGACCATCCGCAACGGCTTTCTGCACGAAACCGATTCGTCGGGCAGCGTGGTCCTCACCGACCGGCGTTACCCGGATCGCGGCGGCTGGGAAGCGTCCTTTCGCGGCGGTGCCGTGTGGCATGTGGGCAGCGGCCTGTCGCTTCGTGCAGCAGGGTACAGCGGCATCCGCCAGCCCACGGTCAACGAGCTTTATCGGTCGTTCGTGGTCTTTCCGGTCACGACCAACGCCAATCCCGGCCTCGGGAACGAGCGCTTGCGCGGCTTCGAAGGGGGCATCGATTTCACTCCGGCCCCCGCGCTGACCTTGTCCGCCACCGCGTTCTGCAACAAGGTCGGGAACGCGATCGCCAATGTTACCATCGGGACAAACCTCAAGGAGCGGCAGAACATCGATGCGATCCGCGCCAGGGGCCTGGAATTCGGCGCCTCGCTGCATTTCGGCCCGGTGAGCCTCGATGGCTCGCTGGCGCTGACCGACGCCGCAATGCGGGCAAGCGGCGCCCAGGCCCGGCTCGACGGCCTGCGCCCGGCGCAGACGCCCAGGATCGCCGCCAGCGCCACCCTGGCCTGGCGGCCGCATCCCGGCTGGACTTTCTCGACGACGCTGCGCCACGTCGGCGCGCAGTATGAGGACGACCTCCAGGTCGACAGGCTGCCCCCCGCGACCACGCTCGACGCCTATGCCGAGCTGCCGGTCGCCGGCCCCTTCAGCCTGGTGCTGCGCGGCGAGAACCTGACCGGCAAGGATATCGTCACGCGCAACCAGGGCGGCTCGATCGACCTCGGCACTCCGCGCACGCTGTGGGCGGGCGTGAAAGTGCGGGTGAAATGACCGTTTCCCCCGGCCGCCGCAGGCAATGGGGAGGAAGGCAAACCAGCCTCTCGACTTCCCGCGATGCCAGTGGCTAGAGCATCGTGCGCAAAAGTGGGAACCGGTTTTGCGCACAAAACGATGCGACAACAAAAATCTGGAGCAAGATGCGTGATTCACAAATCACGCATCTTGCTCTAGGAACGGGCCTGCGTGTCGCGCGCCGGCCGCCTCTCAAATCCAGCCGATCAATTCGGGAGATCGAACATGAAAGCGACCATCTGGCACAATCCCGCCTGCGGCACCTCGCGCAAGACGCTGGCGATTCTCGAGGAGACGCCCGGAGTTGAAGTCACCGTGGTCGAATATCTGAAAACCCCGCCGAGCGCGGCGAAGCTTGCCGGGATCTACCGCAGCGCCGGCATCACCCCGCAGCAGGGGCTCCGCCTCAGGGGCACCGACGCCGAGGAACGCGGCCTGCCGCAAGCCGACGATGCCGCCGTGCTCGCCGCGATGGCCGCCGAGCCCGGACTGATCGAGCGGCCGCTGGTCGAGACTGAAAAAGGTGCCCGCTTGTGCCGTCCGCAGGACAGGGTGCGCGAAATCCTGTAGAAGCACGCAGCGGCCGCTTGCATTGGCCCGCTCAATCGGGATACCGCGCGGCTTTGTAAAGCTGCCGATCATCACGCCCACCAGATCACGTAAGGCCCCGTTCCAGCATGACCACCACCCGGCTTGCCGAAGAAGAAGCGCTGCCCCACAGGATCAAGCGCCGGATCAAGCGCATGCTGGGTCCATGGGGCGTGTTCGTCGAGGGCTTCCTGCGGCATCCGGTAATGGTCGGTTCGATCATCCCGTCCTCGCGCTTCACCATCGCCAAGATGCTGGCGCCGGTGAAGTGGGACGAATGCAGGCTCTTTGTTGAATATGGCCCCGGCATCGGCACGTTCTGCCGCCCGGTGCTCGACCGGCTGCGCCGCGACGGCGCGCTGATCGTGATCGACACGAACCCGCTTTACATCGACTATCTGCGCTCGACGATCCGCGACAGCCGCTTTACCGCGGTGCTGGGCTCGGCCGCGGATGTCGAGGAGATCGTGCGCGCGCATGGCCACGATCATGCCGACTATGTGCTTTCGGGCCTGCCTTTCTCGACGCTGCCCGACGGCATCGGCCCGGCCATCGCCGACGCCACCTGGCGCGTGCTGCGTCCGGGCGGCGCTTTCCTCGTTTACCAGTTCACCGCCAAGGCGCGTCACTTCATGGAACGCCACTTCCAGCGGATCGATGACGGTTTCGAGTTCTGGAACATCCTGCCGTGCTGTCTGTTCTGGGGCTGGAAGGACGAGCCGGCGGAAGGATAGTATTCCGTCTCGCAGCCGATCGCATGGCTGCGCTTTCACCGTCGGCCTCAGGATAAACTTCGGCACGCTGTGCGCACCGTGTCTCGACTTCGCTCGACACGAACGGAGAAAAGCGATTCCATCTGAACCGGACGGACTCCAGAGCATCGTGCACAATTTCGGCATCGCTCATCCAGCACCCGTTACCCCGCACCGTCACCCTGAAACAGGTTCAGGGTGACGGTGCGGGATTCAGGGTGACGGTGTGGGGGAGGGGCTGCGCAGAAGCAGGAACGGGGCAGGGCGGGGCGAAGCGGTGCCGATTATCCGCATCCCGCCCTGAAGGTATGCCCGTACCGATTTCACCGGGCGCAATGAACGGCCCGTCATCAGAACGGGATATCGTCGTCCAGGTCGTCGGCGAAGTCGCTGTGGTGATGGCTGGAGGGGGGGGCGGCCGGGGGGCGGTTGCCGCTGCTTGCGCCGCTGTCGTTCCAGCCGCCGCTGCCGCTGCTGCGCGAACCGCCGCCGCTGCCGCCGCCCGATGCACCGTCCAGCATCGTCATCGAGCCGTTCATGCCGACCGAGATTTCGGTCGTATAGCGATCATTGCCCGACTGGTCCTGCCATTTGCGGGTACGCAGCGAGCCTTCGATATAGACCTTGCTGCCCTTGCGCAGAAAGCGCTCGGCAACTCCGGCCAGACCTTCGGATTGCAGAACGACGGTGTGCCATTCGGTGCGTTCCCTGCGCTCGCCGGTATTGCGATCCTTCCAGGATTCGGAAGTCGCTATCCGCAGGTTGGCGATCCGTCCGCCGTTCTGGAAGCTCTTGATCTCGGGATCCTGGCCGAGATTGCCGATCAGAATAACCTTGTTGACGCTGCCTGCCATTGAATCGCCTCTTTTGCCTACAACCCGAGCGCGACGGCGCTCCAGTATGTGATTCCCGCGAAGGTGTAGGCGAGGCCGAACAGATATGCGAGCATGAACCCGGGCCATTTCCACCCATTCGTTTCGCGCCGGGTGATCGCGATGGTCGACATGCACTGCGGTGCGAAGACGAACCAGGCGAGGAAGGCGAGCGCGGTCGGCAGGCTCCAGTGCGATTTGAGCTGGCTGCCGAGCGCGCGCGTTTCCCTGGTCTCGTCGTTCGAGGCGACTGCATAGGTCGTCGCGAGCGAGCTGACCGCCACCTCGCGCGCGGCCATTGCCGGGATCAGCGCCAACGCAATATCGCGGTTGAAGCCGATCGGTTCGACCACGACCGCAAGGCCGTTGGCCAGCTTGCCCGCGATCGAGGCATCGACCTGGTTCTGCCCCGCTTCCGCGCGCGGAAAGTTGAGCAGCAGCCACAGGATCACCGTCACCGTGAAAATGATCGTCCCCGCGCGACGCAGGAATATCCACGCCCGCTGGAACAGGCCGATCGCCATGTCGCGCGCGCGGGGCATCTGGTACTTCGGCAGTTCCATGATGAAGCCGCTGGCCGCGCCCCTGGTGACAGACCGGCGCAATACCAGCGCGATCACCATCGCCGAGGCGATGCCGAGCACATAGAGCGCGAACAGCACCAGCCCTTGCAGCCCCACGCCGCCCCCGACATTCCGGTTGGGGATGAAAGCGGCGATGATCACCGCATAGACGGGAAGCCGCGCCGAACACGTCATCAGCGGGGCGATGAGAATCGTCGTCAGCCGGTCGCGCGGGTCGGAGATGCTGCGCGTCGCCATGATGCCGGGAATGGCGCAGGCGAAGCTCGACAGCAGCGGGATGAAGCTGCGGCCCGAAAGGCCGACATGCGCCATCAGCCGATCCATCAGGAAAGCCGCGCGCGCCATGTAGCCCGAAGCCTCCAGCGCCAGGATGAAGAAGAACAGGATGACGATCTGCGGCAGGAACACCAGCACCGAACCGACGCCCGCAAGGATGCCGTCGG
Source organism: Novosphingobium sp. (assembly GCA_031285165.1). Classification (GTDB taxonomy): domain Bacteria; phylum Pseudomonadota; class Alphaproteobacteria; order Sphingomonadales; family Sphingomonadaceae; genus Novosphingobium. Next base: position 11,478 of record JAITWR010000107.1, on the reverse strand, counting down.
TGACGAGATCGCGCAGCAGGCCGGGCGGCGCCATGCTGCGGACACCGTTCGTCAGCCAGCCGACTACGGCTTCCAGCCCGTCGGCAAACGGCGTCGCCCAGGCGAAGACCGCCTGGAAAACGACGAACAGCAGCGCGAAAAGGATCAGCGGCCCGAGCCAGGGGTGCAGGAACAGCCGATCGAGCCGGGAATGCAGCCGGTGCCTGACGGTTTCCGAGACGATCACTGCTTCGGCGATGGCATGTGCGGTCAGCCGCCGCTCGGGCAGCGTGACATGCGCCTGTTCCGGCCCCGGCGCGCGCGCCTCGGCCGCCGCGATCGCTGCGGCAAGCTCGGCCAGGCCGCGGCGGCGCACCGCAACGGTCGCGATCACCGGCACGCCCAGCGCCGCCGCGAGCGCCGCGGGATCGAGCACCAGCCCGTCGCGCTCGGCCAGGTCGATCATGTTGAGCGCCACCACGGCCGGCTTGCCGAGAGCGATCACTTCCTGCGCAAAAACCAGATGCTGTTCCAGATTCGAGGCGTCGAGCACCACGACCAGCACGTCGGGCGATGTCTCGCCGGGGAACTGGCCGAGGATGACCTTGCTCGTCACCGCCTCGTCGGGGCTGGTCGGGTGGAGGCCGTAGCTGCCGGGCAGGTCGGTCAGTTCGATCGGCTCTCCGTCCGGCAGTACCAGCCGGCCCGCCTTGCGCTCGACAGTGACGCCCGGATAGTTGGCGATTTTCTGCCGCGCCCCGGTCAGCGCGTTGAACAGCGCGCTCTTGCCCGCATTGGGATTGCCGACCAGCGCGGCGGTGCGATGTCTGCTCATCGGGGGCCTGCTCATCGGAAGCGCCTCACCCTACAGCGCTTCCACCCGCATCGCCCTGGCATGCGCGCGCCGCAGCGCCACGGTCATGCGGCCGATCGTCACCGCGATGGGATCGCGCCCGCCGAGCACGCCACGGTGCGAAACCGCCACCCGCGCGCCTTCATCAAGGCCCAGCGCGCGCAGCCGCTGCGCTTCCTCGTCGACCAGCCTTGCCCAGTCGATCGCAACGATGCGCGCCCGGCGACCGATCGGCAGCATGTCCAGAGTGATGCCCTCGTCCATGGCGAATCGCTGCCAGATTGCGAAAGTTTTTGCAACTTGTTCGCAATTACCTTCTGGCGCGGGGCGGCGGAAATCAGCGTGCCGGATAGCGCAGCCGTCCCAGCAGCCTGACCATGCTGAAATGCTCGCCCCCCGTTCCCGGTATTCGTGCCCTGGCTTTCCCGAGCCGGCCGACTCCGGCAAGGCGGCGGTCGAGAAAGGCCAGGGTTTCGGCCTTGCCCTCGCTCTGGTCGTCGACGAAGACGGCCAGAGTCGCGGCATAGACGCCGGCAAGGATCGCGCGCTTGGTATAGTGGTTGTAATCGGTCGCCGAATCGCCGGCGAGACGCCACATCGCATCGGCGCTGCGCCAGCCGAGGCGCAGCGTGCGCAAGGCGTTCTGCGGCATGGCCATGATCGCCAGCGCGCGGCGCAGCGCTTCTTCCTGTCCGGCAAGCGCATCGAACCGGAAATGCAGCAGCCGGCGGATGCGCTTGTGCGCCGGCAGGTCCGCCAGCGCTTCGGGCGCCAGCGCGCGCGCCATGGCCTCGTCGATCTGCGCGATCCAGGCGGCGATCATGTCCATCGCACCGGCGGGAAAGGCATAGGCGGCAACGTCGGGATCGATGCCGGTTTCGCCGGCGGCGGTGGCCACGGCGGCGCGGGTCCAGCCGTCGAACACCGCGGCGGCGGCGATGCGCGGCGCCAGCGCAAGCCGCAGTTCCGCAACGGTCAGGCCGTCCGCGTCGATGGGGGCAGCGGGGGCCATGGCGTCAGAAGGACGGGCCATAGACGGCGCCGCCGCCCGTCCGCTGCCCTTTGGGCCTGGAATTCGCATCGATCGTGGCAATCAGCGGCCCGGAACGCCCTTCGAGAAGGGCATAGTCGCGCGCCGAGCGGCCCGAATTGTCGTTGCGGTCGGGATCGGCGCCGGCCTTGAGCAGAATGCGCATCATGGCGGTGTCGTGCCGGTGCACCGCGGATATCAGCGGTGTCTCGCCGGCATCGTCGGGATCGTCGACCCGCGCCCGGGACGATACCAGCAGATCGACTCCCTCGACGAAGCCCAGGCCCGAGGCGAGTTGCAGCGGGGTCACGCCACGGCTGTCGCGCGCGTTCACATTGGCGCCTTTGGCGATCAGGAAAGTCATCCAGGTGGGGTCGCGGCGCTGGGTGACGATGTGCAGCGCGGTCTGGCCGGTGGTGACATCGCGCGTGTTGATGATGGTCGTGCCCGGTTGGCTCAGTGTCTGCTCGACGGCGTTGCCGTCCTTCTTGCGAACCGCTTCGAGGAATTTGAACCCGGCTGAAAATTGCGCCTGCGCGGGGCTTGCCGTCAGAACCGCCGCCGCCAGCAGCGGCCCGAGGAAACGTAGCATTCTTCCCCGCCACTTGCCTGCCTTGACCACTCTTGATGCCTCCTGTTGAGCGCCGCGCGCGGGTTGCGAGCCCCGGCGGCAACTCCTTCTTGCGAAGCGCAGCCTAGCAGAGCATGAACCGGCGCGCTATGACCAACCCGTTCCGCGCGCTTGCCGCGCTTTTTCCGCTGCTGGTGCTTGCCGCATGCAATGGCCCCGCCTCGCAGCCCGCCGAACGCCCGCCGCTGGAAGGCGCCGCCATCGGCGGGGCTTTCACGCTGGTCGGCAAGGACGGAGGCCCTGTCCGCTGGGACGATTTCGCGGGCAAGTACCGGATCATCTACTTCGGCTATTCCTTCTGCCCCGATGCCTGCCCGATGGACGTGCAGAAGATGATGCAGGGTTTCGCCCTGTTCGAAAAGGCGCACCCCGATCTCGCGCGGCAGGTGCAGCCGATCTTCGTCACGATCGATCCGGCGCGCGATACGCCGCAGGTGGTGGGCGAATTCGCCGCCGCTTTCTCACCCCGGCTGCTCGGGCTGACCGGCACGCAGGCGCAGATCGATGCCGCGGCCAAGGCTTTCGCGGTCTATCATGCCAGGGGCAAGGGCACTTCCGGCGGATATCTGATGGACCACAGCCGCACCGCGTTCCTGATGGGCCGCAAGGGTGAGCCGATCGCGCTGCTGCCGATCGACAAGGCGAAGGAAGACGTGGCGGCGGAACTGGAAAAATGGGTGAAGTAGCCGCCACCGCGCGATTCTGGGAACGCCCGCTCGAATCGTTGAGCCGCGCCGAATGGGAAGCGCTCTGCGACGGCTGCGGCAAATGCTGCCTGCACAAAGTGGAGGACGAGGACACCGGCGAAGTCTATCCGACCAATGTTGCCTGCAAGCTGCTCGACCTTGCGACCGCGCGCTGCAAGGATTACCGGCACCGCCGCGCTTTCGTGCCCGACTGCCTGCGGCTGACCCCGCGCCTTGCCGGCCGGCTCGAATGGCTGCCCGATACCTGCGCCTATCGCCTGCGCGCACAGGGCGAGCCGCTGCCCGGCTGGCACCACCTGATCAGCGGCGATGGCGAGGCGGTGCATCGCGCCGGTGCCTCGGTCGTCGGCAAGGTGGTGAGCGAGGACGTTGCCGGGCCGCTCGAACATCACATCGTCTGGCCCCATGACGGCCCGGACAGCGATGCCGGATGGCGATGATCGACTGGCTGAAACGCCACCCGGGCGAGGCGCCCTCGATCGAACTGGGCGGGCAGAGCCTGCCGATCGTCGTCCGCCGCCTTGCCCATGCCCGCCGCATGACGCTGCGCCTTGCGCCCGACGGCAGCGAAGTGCGCATCTCGATCCCGCGCTGGGGCCGCACTGCCGAAGCGCTGGCTTTCGTCCATTCGCGCGCCGACTGGCTGGCGCAGCAATATGCCGCGCTGCCCGGAACGCAGGCGCCCGAGCCCGGCGGCACCCTTGCCTATCGCGGCCGGCTGCTGGGGATCGAACATGCGCCGCAAGCGCCGCGCCGGGCCGTGCTTTGCGGCGATGCGATCCGTGTCGGCGGGCCGGCGGAAGCGCTGCCCCGGCGCTTGCGGCGCTGGCTGGAAATGGAAGCGCGCGCAGTGTTCAGCGCCGACCTTGCCGACTATTGCGCCCTTGCCTGCCGGCCCGTGCCCGGACTGGCACTGTCCGGCGCCCGGCGGCGCTGGGGCAGTTGCGCGCCGGACGGGGCGATACGGATCAACTGGCGGCTGATCATGGCGCCCGATTTCGTCCGGCGTTCGGTCGTGGCGCACGAAGTCGCGCATCTGGTCCATTTCGACCATGGCCCGGGCTTCCACGCATTGCTCGGCGAACTGTTCGAAGGCGATCTCGCCGCCGCTAACCGCTGGCTGAAGCACGAGGGCCGCACGCTCTATGCACCGTTCGGCTAGCGCAAAAAACGATGCGACAACAAAAACCTGGAGCAAGATGCGGACAATCGGAACCGTTACGCCCCCTGCTTCGTCACCCTGACTTCCTCGTCACCCTTCCCCGTCGCCCACACCGTCATCCTTCTTCGTCACCCTGAACTTGTTTCAGGGTCCATCGGGCGTTTTACACCTGAGGCCGCCGGGTTGGCGGAGAGATGGACCCTGAAACAAGTTCAGGGTGACGGTGCGGGATGAGGTGACGGGGGCGGGGCGAGTGGTGCCGATATCATGCACGGCTCAAGAAAATCTTTTGTTTGTCGTGAGTTCCGGGTCATAAGCCGATTCCGGCTGGCGCGAAATCGCTCTGGCGCAAAGCGCCGGGCGCTCCTATCTTGCCGCGATGGCCCTTATTCGCTCCAGTACCTTTTTCCGCCATGTCAGCAGCCCGCGGAGCGTGATCGAGGACTTCATCGAAGTCGTCCGCCAGGCGGGTGACAACCGCTGGCGCATCGGCATGGCCGCCGCGGCCTGCACGATCGCGCTGTTCTCGATGATGTGGCAGGAAGGAGCGCGCGGCCGCCCGCGCCCGCCCGAGGTGACTTACATCACCGTCTGGGATCCGCACCGGACCGAGGCGCAGATCATCGCCTCCAACATCGCCAACCAGAAGCGCAAGGAGCGCCTCGCCGCCGAACAGGCCAGGCGCGAGGAGGACGTGCGGCAGATGTACAAGACGCTCGGCCGCATGTCGGGCATGGATGTCGATGCGATCGAGCGCAGGGCCAGGGCCGAGCAGGCGGCAGAAGCGGCCATGCAGAAACAGGCTGGGCAGCAGCTTGCCGCCCGCCGGGCCGCGGCGGCATCCCCCGCCCCGCAGCCCGGCTCCCGGCGCCAGTGAGCGACGATGCGCGCTGGCTGGCCGCCGCCGCGGGCATCGCCGCGCGCGGGCGGCCCCTCAGCCGGCCCAATCCCGCAGTGGGCGCCCTGATCGTCAGGGATGGCCGCGTCGTCGGCCGGGGCTGGACCCGGCCGGGCGGACGGCCGCATGCCGAGGCCGTGGCGCTGGCGATGGCCGGCGATGCGGCGGACGGCGCGACGCTCTACGTGACGCTGGAACCTTGCGCGCACGACAGCGCGCGCGGCCCTGCATGCGCTTGCCTGATCGCGGCGTCCGGGCTTTCGCGCGTCGTTGCCGCTTGCCGGGATCCCGATCCCCGCACGGCGGGCCGGGGTCTGGCCCGGATCGCCGCCGCCGGCATCGCCGCCGAATTTCTCGCAATACCCCAGGCACATGCGAGCCTGGCCGGATATCTCACCTTGCGGGTGAAGCATCGCCCGCATGTAACGCTGAAGCTCGCCACCTCGCTGGACGGCTGCATCGCCATGGCCGGCGGGGAAAGCCGGTGGATCACCGGCGAGGCGGCGCGCGCGCATGGCCACGCGATGCGGGCCGGGGCCGATGCGATCCTGGTCGGCGGCGGCACGCTGCGCGCCGATGCGCCGGGGCTCGACGTGCGCTTGCCGGGGCTCGGGAACCGCAGTCCCGAACGCTGGGTGCTGACGCGCGGAAAAGTCCCCGAAGGGTGGCACGCCTTGCCCTCGCCCGAAGCGATCGCGAACATGGACGGCGTGCAGTATCTTTTCGTCGAAGGCGGCGCACAGGCCGCGGCCGCGTTCCTCGCGGCGGACCTGGTCGATCGGCTGCTGCTCTACCGCGCGCCGATCGTCATCGGCGGGGGACGGCCGGCGATCGGCGATATCGGCCTCGCCTCGCTTGCCGGGGCGCATGGCCGGTGGCGGATGAGCGATCGCCGCCGGCTTGGCAGCGACACGCTCGAAGTCTATGACCGCGCGCCATGTTCACCGGAATAGTCACCGCCGTCGGCACGATCCGCGAAGCCCGCCGACAGGGCGATCTGCGCGCGGTCATCTCCTCGCCTTTCGATCCCGCCGGCATCGCCATGGGCGCCTCGATCGCCTGCTCGGGCACATGCCTGACCGTGGTGGACAAGGGCGGCTCTGCGGGCGATTCGTGGTTCGCGGTCGATATTTCGGGCGAGACGGTGGCCTGCACGGTGCCCGGCCGCTGGGAAGCGGGCAGGCAGCTCAATCTCGAACCGGCGCTGAAGCTGGGCGACGAGCTGGGCGGGCATATCGTCACCGGCCATGTCGACGGGGTGGGCACGGTGCTCGGCATCCGCCCCGAAGGCGATTCGCACCGGGTGAGCTTCTCGGCGCCGGCGGAGCTGGCGCCCTATCTCGCGCCCAAGGGCTCGATCACGGTCGACGGCGTATCGCTGACGGTGAACGACGTTTCCGACCAGGCCGACGGCACCTGCCACTTCGCGGTGAACATCATCCCGCACACGGCCGGGGTGACGACGCTCGGCGCGCTGCAACCGGACGACAGGGTCAACCTCGAGATCGACGTGCTGGCGCGATACCTGAAGCGGATGCAGAGCCTGCGGGGGTAGCTGGCGAAAGCGGGCTTTCCTACACCGGGCAAGGCTGCGATGATCCGCGCGGCTCTTTCCCATTGTCCCGGCATCTGATTTTTCAGAGAAATTCCTGCCCGCGAAACGCGCGGGCAAAAAAGTTCGCCGTGCGCCATATGGGCGAGTTTCGTGAAGTTCCGCCACGGCCGGCGCCCTTCGGGAACCGGCCGTGCCGTTCCTGTCACCCCGTCACGTCCGCGACGGCGGCGATGAAGCGGTCGATGTTGCCCACCGTCAGGCCGGCGACATTGATGCGGCCCGAACCGGCGAAATAGATGCCGTGCCTTTCGCGCATCGCCTGCACCTGCTCCGGGGTGAAAGGGATGATCGAGAACAGCCCGTTCTGCCCGCCGAGCGGGGTCAGGTCGACACCGCCGGTTTTGCCCGCCGCGGCGAGGCGCGCGCGGACCTGGCGCATGCGTTCGCGCATCGTGTCCAGCTCGTCGAGCCACTGCGCGGTCAACGCCTTGTCCTCCAGCACGATCCGCGCCGCCGCCGCGCCGTGATCCGGCGGCTGCGACCAGTTGGCCCGCGCCAGGGCATGAGCGTTGGACATCGCCGCCGGAAGCTGCGCTGCATCGGCCATCATCACATAGAGCGCGCCGGTGCGGTCGCGGTAGAGGCCGAAATTCTTGTCGCAGCTATAGGCGACCAGTGCTTCGGGCACCGCGGCAAGCACGCGGCGCACGCCATAGGCGTCCTCGTCCATGCCCGCGCCCAGGCCCTGATAGGCGAGGTCGAGCACGGGCAGAACCTTGTTCCCGGCGAACAGGCCGGCGATCTCGTCCCAATGGGCATCGGTATAGTCGATGCCGGTAGGGTTGTGGCAGCAGCCGTGCAGCAGGAAGGCGTCGCCTTCCCCGGCCTCGGCCACGGCCGCGCGCAGCGCCGCTATATCGGCCGCTCCCTCGGGCGTGGCGTGGTTGAAAGTCTTGAGTTCCAGCCCGAGGTCGGCGCAGATCTGCGCGTGGTTCGGCCAGCTCGGCACGCCCATCCATACGCGCCTGACTTGCGCCTTCTTCACCATGGCGAGCGCCAGCCGCAGCGAGCCGGTGCCGCCCGGCGTCTGCATGCCCTCGATGCGGCCGGCTTGCAATATCCCCTGAGTCGTCGGGTCTTCCCTGCCGAAGACATGGGGCATCAGCGCGGTGACGAAGCCCATGTCGCCCTCGGGGCCGAGATAGGCTTTGGAATCCTGCGTCTCGACCAGCCGCTTTTCCGCCGCCTTGACCGCGGTGAAGACCGGCGTGTCACCCTGGCCGGTCCGGTAAACGCCCACACCGAGGTCGATCTTGTCGGCCCGCGGGTCTGCGTTGTGGAGCTTGATCAGCGCGAGAAGCGCATCGGCGGGCTGCTGCTGCAAGTTGGTAAGCATGGCGGCGCGCCCTTACCCCCGGCCGGTGCATGGGGGCAAGGACTTTGGCGGCTTCCTCAGAAATTCACTCTGGCCGTGATGCGAATGTCTCGCCCGGCCAGCGGGGCATAGTCCTTGAGAAAGGACGCATGGCGCCGCGCATCGACATCAAACAGGTTGTTTGCCGAAAGCGCGAAGCTCAACGGCCGCTCCCGGCCCCAGGGGCGGATGTTCACTTCGGCATTGACCATGGTGTAGCCCGGCGTTGCCGTCTCGAAAGCCGATATGCGGCCCTGCGCGCTCACCCGCTCGACCTCGCCGCGCACGTCGAATCCGGGCGTATTGCAGGAAATTCCGCCGAGCACGCGGAAAGGCGGGATGCGCGGTGCCGGGCCGACATTCCGGATCGTTGCGTGAACATAATCGGCCAGCGCGTCGATGCTGAGGCTGGCATCGCCCCGGCGCGCGAGCACCAGCGAGCCCTGCGCCTCGAAGCCGTAGTAGCGCGCATCGGCCTGGCGGAACCGATAGACCGGCAGGCCGCCCTCGACCGTGCCTGTCGGGCTCTCGTAGATGAAGTTCGCAAACCAGCTATGAAAGGCCGAGGCTTCGAAAGTGTAGCCGGCCCCGCTGCCGCGCAGGATCGCCTCGACGCCCCAGGACCGTTCGGGCCGGAAATCCGGGTCGCCGATTTCGAAAGACTCGGTGCCGCCGTGCGGGCCGTTGGCGAAAAGCTCCTCGGCCGCCGGCGCCCGCGCGGTGCGCGAGACGTTGACACCGATGCGCCAGTTGCCGGCGAAATTGTACGAGGCGCCGAGCGAGCCGGAAACGGTATCGAACCGGCGCTCGCCCGCGAAGAATTGCGGCTGGCCCGCAGCGGGATCGGCGCGCACGCTCGCATGCTCGTAGCGCGCGCCGGCTTCGAATCTGAGCTTGCCCAGATCGAGCTGCTGCAACGTGAACAGGCTGACCTGTGCGGTCTTGCTTGCAGGCAGGAACGCCTCGTTGCCGACGGCGTTGAAGTCGCGGGTGAAGAATTGCGCGCCGGTGACGCCATGCCAGGCGCCGTGCCTTGCCTGGGTCAGCTCGAGCCGGCCCTCCAGCCCCTTGTTGTAGAAGGCCGTACCGATCGCGCCGTCCTCGCCAAGCTCGAAATGGCGGTAGGCGGCATAGGCGAAGCGGAAACCGATCTTGTCGATCACGCTGCCGCCGGCCTCGATCTCTGCCCGCGCATCGATGCGGTTCTGCACCAGGCTGAGTCGCGGCGCCTCCTGTCCCTCGCCGGGCTGCGTGGCATAGCGGATCGGCACACCGTAAAGGCTGTCGTAGCGGCTGTAGGCGATGCCGATCGTGCCGCCGTCGCCGATATAGGCAGCGCCGACGCCGGCGGTCCAGGTTCTCGCTGCGGTGTTGGGCAGTTCGCCCCTGACCGCGGCGGCCTCGCCGAAGCCGCTGGCCAGCGCCCGGGCACGCAGTTTCGGGGTCAGCGCATGGCCGCCGATCCGCATGTCGCCGCTCCTGGCATAGCTGCCGTCGGCATGGATCACCCAGCGGCTCGCCACGGGCAGGTCGATCGAGCCCGCGACCGACCGTTCGTGCGCTGCCGAACCGTAGGTGGCGAGCGCACCGACATGCACCGGCTCGTCGGGCACCGTGACGGGAATGCGCCGGTCGATGATGTTGACCGCGCCGCCGATCGCCGAAGATCCGTAAAGCAGCGACTGCGGCCCGCGCAGCACTTCGATGCGCTCGGCCAGCAGCGGGTTCACCACCGTTGCATGATCGGCGGACGTGCTGGAAACGTCGATCGCGCCGAGGCCGTCGCTGAGTACGCTGACCCGCTCGCCCTGAAAGCCGCGCAGCACCGGGCGCGACGCGGTAGGGCCGAAGGAAGTGGCCGAGACGCCCGGCGTGCGCGCCAGCGTCTCACCGATCGAAGGCCGCAGCGCCTGGGTCAACGCTGCACCCTGCACCACCGCGACCCCGGAGAGCATATCCTGCCGGTTGGCCTGCAAGGCGCCGGTGACGACGATCTCGGTATCGGGCTTGTCATGATAAGCCTGATCGCCCCGAGGGCCGGACGCCTCCGGCGCGGGGGAAGCCGCGGTATCCCCGGCATATGCCGCCGCCGGCGCGAACAAAACCGCCAGCGCACAGCCCGTGCCCAACCTCATCCGCACCATGTCGCCTCATCGAGATAATATAACGTAACGCCGAAAGGGCGGCGAACCGCCCGCGACGCTTCTCCTAGGCGTGTGCCCGTGATGCGACAATGTTACATTACATGAATTTGCCGTAACAATCCTTCTTCCCGGCTCATCCGACAGCGCACGAATATGCGTTTGCAAGCATCGCCTGCCCGCCAGTCGCGAAAGCGCCGAACCGCTCCGGCAGGTCGCACCGCGGATTATGCGTCCGCGCAATCCACAGCACTGCCTCCAGCTAGAACACCTGCTCCCACTCGCTTTCCCTGAAGCCGATCAGCAGTCCGCCGGGGTATTCGACTACCGGCCGCTTGATCGCGCTGGGGTTGGCGGCCATCACTGCCACCGCTTTCCCGGCGTCGAGTCCTGCCTTGTCGGTATCGGGCAGTTTCCTGAATGTCGTACCCGCGCGGTTGAGCACTTTTTCCCAGCCTGCCTGCTCCACCCAGCCAGCGATTTTCGCCGGGTCGGCGCCCTGCTTCCTGTAGTCGTGGAATGCATGGGCGACGCCTCTGGCGTCCAGCCAGTTGCGCGCTTTCCTGACCGTGTCGCAGTTGGGAATGCCGTAGAGAGTGATGCTCAAGAGGTGCTCCTGTCCAGGCGGGTGGCGCGCGGAGGGCCGCGCCGGCCATTCCCTTAGCCCGTCGCGGTGCCTCGGGGGAGTGGACTTTTCACGCCATCCACGACAAAGCCGCCTGCATGAGCGTCAACAGCTTCGGCCGCCTGTTCCGTTTCACGACCTGGGGTGAAAGCCACGGGCCGGCGCTGGGCGCCGTTGTCGACGGCTGCCCGCCGGGGCTGGCGATCGCAGAGGCCGACCTTCAGCCATTCCTCGACGCGCGCCGTCCCGGCCAGTCGCGGTTCACCACGCAGCGGCAGGAGCCCGACCGGGTCCGCATCCTTTCGGGCGTGTTCGACGGCCCGGACGGCATACAGCGCACCACCGGCACCCCGATCAGCCTGATGATCGAGAACGTCGACCAGCGCTCGAAGGACTATTCCGAAGTTGCCATGGCCTATCGCCCCGGCCATGCCGACTATGCCTACGATGCGAAATACGGCTTTCGCGACTATCGCGGCGGCG
>JAITWR010000196.1 GCA_031285165.1 Novosphingobium sp. | reverse complement strand
TGCAGGTTTCGATATTGGCCAGCCCCCGCTCGCGCGCGGTCGCGGCCACTGCGGCCATCATTTCGGCAGAGAGATCGGCGGCAGTCACGCGCGCCGCATGGGGCGCCATGCGATAGGCGACATGGCCGCCGCCCGCTCCCAGATCGAGCGCGCGCTGCGGCGCGCATCGGGCGACAATCGCTTCCAGCGCGTCGAGGTCATCCCCGCCCGCATGGACGGCACTTGCGACATAGGCGGCGGCCTGCGGGCCGAACTGGTCCCGAACGACGGTATCGTGGGTGCGGGTCATGAGCCCTCCTTGCCGAGCGCCTCGGCGATCAGCGCGCGGGTGTTCGCCACGCCGTAAAGCGCGATGAAGCTGCCCATGCGCGGCCCCTGGCTCGATCCCAGCAGCGTCTCGTAAAGCGCCCTGAACCAGTCGCGCAACTGCTCGAAGCCGTAGCGGGGCTCCTTGCCGATTGCATAGACGATGTTTTGCAGCAGCTCGGCCGTGGCATCGTCCGACGTGGCGGCAAGCGCCTCGTCGAGCGCGGTCAGGGCCGCCGCCTCGTTCTCGTCGGGCGCGCGGCGCTGGAGCGTCGGGGCGACGAAATCGCGGTTGTAGGCGAGCGCGCAAGTCACCAGCGCATCGAGCGCCGGGTGCGCCTCGGGCCGCGCGTCCTCGACATAGTTGGCAAGATAGGACCAGACCTGCCCGCGCGTGGTATTGGCGCCGAGCACGCTTACCAGATTCAGCAGCAGGCCATAAGTGACCGGCAGCTTCTCACCCGCCCCGGCGCCCCGCTTTTCCCCGGCTCCGGCGGCGCGCAGCAGGTGCCATACGGGATTGCCGAGCTGCTGCTCGACGGGCTGTTCGGGCAGCTTCTCGCGGAACTGCCAGTATTCGTCCACGGCGCGCGGAATCACGCCGATGTGGAGCTGCTTGGCGCTTTTGGGTTCGCGGTAGAGATAGAAGCCCAGGCTCTCCTCGCTGCCGTAGGTCAGCCATTGCTCGATAGTCAGGCCGTTGCCTTTCGACTTGGATATCTTCTCGCCCTTCTCATCGAGGAAAAGCTCGTAGATCAGCCCCTCGGGCCGGCGGCCGCCGAGGATCTGCGCGATCTTGCCCGACTGGGTGACGCTGTCGGTCAGATCCTTGCCGCACATCTCGTAATCGACGCCGAGAGCGACCCAGCGCATCGCCCAGTCGACTTTCCATTGCAGCTTCGCGTTGCCGCCCAGGATCGATTGCTCGATCGTATCACCGTGATCCTCGAAGCGGACGATCCCCGCCCCGGCATCGACCACTTCGACGGGCACTTGCAGCACTTCGCCGGTGATCGGCGAAACCGGCAGCACCGGCGAATAGGTCTTGCGCCGCTCCTCGCGCAGAGTCGGCAGCATGACGGCCATGATCGCGTCGTAATTCCTGAGGACGTTCCTCAGCGCATCGTCGAATGCGCCGGAATTGTAGCGCTCCGAAGCCGAGACGAATTCGTAGTCGAAGCCGAACCTGTCGAGGAATTCGCGCAGCATCGCATTGTTGTGATGCGCGAAACTTTCATAGCGGCCGAAAGGATCGGGCACGCGCGTCAGCGGCTTGCCGAGGTGCCCGGCAAGGAGTTCGCGGTCGGGAATGTTCTCGGGCACCTTGCGCAGCCCGTCCATGTCGTCGCTGAAAGCGACCAGCCGCGTCGGCGCACCGCCGGTCAGCACTTCATAGGCGCGGCGTACCAGCGTGGTGCGCAGCACTTCCTGAAAGGTGCCGATATGCGGCAGGCCCGAGGGTCCGTACCCCGTTTCGAACAGCATGGGCGCGCCCTGTCTGCCCTGCGGAAAGCGTTTCACGAGCTTGCGGGCTTCCTCGAAGGGCCATGCTTTCGAGCTTCCGGCGGCGGCTTGCAGTTCGGCTTCAGTCATGGATCGCGCCTTTCGCGCCAAAGCGCCGGGCTGGCAAGGGTGAAGCACTGGCGCTTGCCATTGCCGGCTCCTGTCCTCATGGACCGGCGCATGCCGACGCTGGTTCTGCTCACCCTCTCGAACATCTTCATGACTACCGCGTGGTACTGGCACCTCAGGGGCGGCCCCTCCGTTGCGGCAGCCCGGCCGCTCGGCCTTGTCATCGCGATCAGTTGGGGGCTGGCACTGGTCGAATATTGCCTTGCCGTGCCGGCCAACCGGATCGGCTTCGTCAACGGCTGGAGCCCCGGCCAGCTCAAGATCGCGCAGGAGGCGATCGCGCTCACCGTGTTCGGCCTGTTCATGGTCACGGTGCTGGGTGAGCCGTTGAGCTGGCGGCACTTCGCCGCCTTCGCCTGCATCATGGCCGCGGTCGGCTTCCTCTTCGTCGGGAAATAAGGCGGGGGTCCGGGCGGCCCTGCGGTGCAGCCCATGGCCACACCCGAAACCCCTCGTTGACGGACACGACCCGGCGGAGATATGCTGCCGCCTGCTGTTCTGGCGGAGGCGGCATGAACGGCATGAACGGAAAGCCGCAACAAGACGGGCCTGTCATCGTTTTCGACGCCCTGTGCGTGCTGTGCACGGCCAACGCCGCCTTTGTCCTGCGCCACGATCCGGCAGGACATTTCCGCCTCGCTTCCATGCAGGGGCAGGTCGGGGCCGGCCTTTACCGGCGCTTCGGGATCGATCCGGCCAATCCGGACACCCTCGTAGTCGTTCAAGATGACACGGCGCTGCGCGACAGTGATGCCGTGCTCGCCATATGGGCGGGTCTGGAACGTCCATGGAACTGGTTGGCGCTGTTCCGCATCGTTCCGCGATGGTTCCGCGATCCGCTCTATCGGTGGGTTGCACGCCATCGTTACCGTCTGTTCGGCAAGCGCGATACATGCTGGGTTCCCACTCCCGAGCAGGCCCGGCGCATCTTGTGAGCCGCATTCTGGTACTCGGCGGCTACGGCGGTTTCGGCGGGCGGGTCGCCAAACGCCTGGCCGTGGCAGGCCACGATGTGCTTGTGGCCGGGCGTTCGGTCGGGAAGGCACAGGCATTCTGTGCCGGAGTGCCGGGATTGCAGCCGGTCGTGCTGGGCCGGAACGATATCGCCGCAGGACTTGCCAGGCATTGCCCTGCCATACTGGTGGACGCATCCGGGCCTTTTCAGGCGATGGACCATGCCGTTCCTGCCGCCTGCATCGCGGCGGGCGTGCACTATCTCGACATTGCCGACGGGCGCGATTTCGTTTGCGGCATCGATGCGCTGGACGCAGCCGCCAGATCGGCGAACGTAGTAGTCCTGTCCGGGGCTTCCAGCGTGCCGGCCCTCTCGGGTGCTGTGGTGCGGCACCTCGCGGAAGGCATGGATCGGGTCCGTGCCGTCGACATGGCAATCAGTGCATCCAACAAGGCAACCGCCGGTCCGGCCGTTGCAACGGCCATTCTGGGCCAGGTGGGGCAGCCCATGGCGATCTGGCGAGGCCGGCGCTGGACACGGGCGTTCGGCTGGCAGGAAATACAGTCGTTGCG
>JAITWR010000108.1 GCA_031285165.1 Novosphingobium sp. | reverse complement strand
AAACGATAGGACGCCCGACTCGTGAACAGCCTGCACCCGCCGAGCCCCGCCGCTGCGGCGCCACCGGCCAGCAGCCCCAGCACACTGCGCCGCGCGATCATGCCGCAAGCCCCGGCAAGGGCCGCGCACAGGGCCGATCACCCCGATGCCGGCCGGCGCATCGCCCGGCAATGGTCATGATTCGCGCGCATCGCGCGCCAGCGAAAAGCTCAAGCCCCATCGCACAACCCTCCCCCACAATGCCCGCAAGGCAATCCCGTGTGGCACTATAGCAGAGTGCGGATAAGCGGAACCGCTTCGTCCCCCTTCCTCGTCTCCCTTTATCGTCACCCTGAACTTGTTTCAGGGTCCATGATGCCGCCAACACCGCGGCGGCAGGTGCAAAATGCCCGATGGACCCTGAAACAAGTTCAGGGTGATGAGGAAAGAACGGGATTCGGGGGATGGGCAATGCTGCGTACGTTCCAAAAATGTTCCACGTGGAACATTATCCAACATCCGCCGCGCCGGCCGCGCGGCAATACCCCGGACGATCATTCTTGCGCTTGCCCGATGGGCCGATTATCCGGCAGGCGCATGGAAGCCGCCCCGCGTCGAGAGACCGACCCCCTCGCCTGGACGGCCGGCTTCGCCCTGCTTTTCCTGGCGCTCGTCTGGCACCGGCTCGGCATTCCATCGCAGATCTATTTCGACGAAGTCCACTATGTCCCCGCGGCGCGCAAGCTGTTGCAGATGGTCCCGGCCAATACCGAGCATCCGATGCTCGGCAAGGAGATTATCGCCGCGGCCATCGCGCTGCTCGGCGACAGGCCGCTCGCCTGGCGTGTTCCCCCGGCGCTGTTCGGCGCTTTCGGCCTGTTCGCTTTCGGCCGGCTGATGTGGTGGGCCAGCCTGCGTCGCTTCGCCACGCTGGCCGGCATGTTCCTCGTCGCCACCAGCTTCGCCTGGTTCATCCAGAGCCGCATCGCCATGCTCGACATATTCATGGCGGCTTTCGGCATGATCGCGCTGTGGCAATTCGCCGCGGCGCTGCGCCTGCCCGCACGGCGAGCGCGCCGGCGCCTCGCTCTCTGCGGGCTCTGCCTGGGGCTGGCGCTCGGCGCGAAGTGGAACATCGCCCCCGCCGCGATGCTGCCGAGCCTCACTTTCCTGGCACTGCGCTGCAACGACCATCGGCTGCGCGCCTTCACCCGCAGCGACACGCGGCCGATCCCCGGCATCCCGTTGCTCGAAGCCGCCTTCTGGCTGGGGCTCATGCCGCTGATCGTCTATTGGCTGACCTACCTGCCGGCCTTCTTCTATCCGCAGAACCCGGTCAGCCCCTGGGACATCGTCGGCCACCACCGCGCCATGCTCGAATTGCAGGACAGCGTGAAGAAACTGCACCCCTATCGCAGCGTCTGGTACGAATGGGTCGGGAACTGGCGCGCGATCTGGTATCTCTACAAGGCGGTCGACGGCGCACAGCGCGGCGTGCTGCTGATCGGCAACCCTTTCACCATGCTGGCCGGCCTCCCGGCGCTCGCCTGGTGCTGCTGGGCCGGCATCCGGCACCGGCGGGCCGATGCACTCGCTTTCGCACTGCTCTATCTCGTCACACTCGGTATGTGGCTCGTCTCGACCAAGCCGATCCAGTTCTATTACCACTACCTGCTGCCCGGCTCGTTCCTGATGGCCTGCCTGGCCCTGGCGCTGGACGAGATCTGGAAAAAGGGCGGCAAGTGGCAATGGCTTCCCGCCCTGTCGCTGGCGGCCGCAGGCGCGATGTTCGTCTGGTTCTATCCGATCATCTCATCGGCCGGACTGCACGAGGGACGGGCTTCCTACGTCCACTGGATGTGGCTGCAT
Source organism: Novosphingobium sp. (assembly GCA_031285165.1). Lineage (GTDB taxonomy): Bacteria > Pseudomonadota > Alphaproteobacteria > Sphingomonadales > Sphingomonadaceae > Novosphingobium. The sequence goes on along the minus strand of JAITWR010000108.1, from coordinate 2,958 downwards.
AGCTGGCGATGACATGCCCGGACAACGGCCTGCCCGGCCTGCTGGAAGCCTGTCCGGTTCAGATGGAACGCTTTTCCCCGTTCGTGTCGAGCCCTTCGATACGAACGGGAATAGGTGCTGCAAAACTGACAGGACAAGGCCACCAGGCGGCCGGCTTGCCCTAGGCGACCGTCCAGGTCTGGCCCTTGGCGAGCAGTCTGGCGAGGTCGTGCGATTTACCCTCGTTCGCCCTGGCGTCCTGGACATGCACGGCTTCCTCGTATGTCGGCCGCGGATCGTCGTAGAGTACGCCGAGCGCCATCGGGAAAGCACCGAAAGGCATTTCGACAAGCATGTGCGCGACCGCCCGGTTGGTCACGTCGTGGACGATCACGCCCGCCGCCTGCCAATCGCCGTCGACCACGTCCACGACTTCGAGATGCAGGTGATCGCGATTGAGCGCAATGCCCCTGGTGCCCCCGGACTTTTCGGAGCCGAACAGCATCGGCTCGCCGTTCTTCAGCCAGAGCTGGCTACCCTCGGCCCCCTTGGGTGCGGCGAAGTCCTCGAAGCGGTCCTTGTTATAGACGATGCAGTTCTGGAAAATCTCGACGAAAGCCGCGCCCTTGTGCGCATGGGCTGCCTTGAGCACATTCGGCAGTTCCTTCGACACGTCGAAGCCGCGCGCGACGAACCGCGCGCCCGAGCCCAGTGCGAAAGCCGCAGGCTGTGCCGGCCGGTCGACCGAGCCGAGCGGGGTCGAGGGCGACGGCGTGCCGAGTCGGCTGGTCGGCGAATACTGGCCTTTGGTCAGACCGTAGATCTCGTTGTTGAACAGCAGGATCTGGCAGTCGAGATTGCGCCGAAGGATGTGCATCGTGTGATTGCCGCCGATCGACATGCCATCGCCGTCGCCGGTCACAATCCAGACATCGAGTTCGGGATTGGCGAGCTTGATGCCGGTGGCGAAAGCGGGTGCGCGGCCGTGGATGGTGTGGAAGCCATAGCTTTCCACATAGTACGGGAAACGGCTCGAACAGCCGATGCCCGAAACGAACACGGTTCTGGCCGGGTCGGCGCCGATCTCGGGCAGGGTGCGCTGCACCGCCTTGAGAATCGCATAGTCGCCGCAACCGGGGCACCAGCGGACTTCCTGATCCGACTCCCAGTCTTTCAGAGTCGTCTGGATGGGGGTCATGTCGTTCATGGATTCACTGCCTTGATGCTGGAAAGCCGCGCGTCGCTGCCGTCATCGCCTGCGAAATAGTCCGCAATCGCTTCCTCGATCTCGGCAATCGTGAAAGGCTGGCCGCTGGTCTTGGTGAGCGGCCTGGCATCGACCAGGAACTGATCGCGCAGCACGGTCTTGAACTGGCCGGTGTTCATCTCGGGCACGAGCACATGGTCGTAGCCCTTGAGAAGATCACCAAGATTACCCGGCATCGGCCAGATGTGGCGGACATGGATGTGGCTGACATCGAGCCCACGCGCCCTCATGCGGCGCACCGCCTGATGGATCGGGCCGAAAGTCGAGCCCCAGCCGACCACCGCCAGCTTGCCGCCCGGCGCACCGATGCTGACTTCCTGATCGGGAATCGACTGCGCAATGCCGTCGACTTTGGCCTTGCGGGCGTCTGTCTGCGACTGGTGGACATCCGGCGAATAGTCGATGTTGCCGGTGTCGATTCCCTTCTCGATGCCGCCGATGCGATGCATCAGGCCGGGCGTGCCGGGCTTGATCCAGGGGCGCACGCCGCGCGCGTCGCGCTTGAAAGGCAGCACCGTGTCCCCGGCACCGTTCTTTTCCTCGAGAAACGCAACCGGGAACGATGCGAAAGCCGCCGGATCGGGCACTTTCCACGGCTCGGCGGCATTGGCGATGTAACCGTCGGTCAACAGGATAACCGGGGTCATATATTGCACCGCGATGCGGCAGGCCTCGATCGCGACTTCGAAACAGTCGGCCGGCGAACATGCCGCGATGACCGGGATCGGCGCATCACCGTTGCGGCCATAGACCGCCTGGTAGAGATCCGACTGCTCGGTCTTGGTCGGCAGACCAGTCGATGGACCGCCGCGCTGCGAGTTGACGATGACCAGCGGCAGCTCGGTCATGATGGCAAGGCCCATCGCCTCGCCCTTGAGCGCTATGCCCGGACCCGACGACGAGGTAACGCCCAGGTGGCCGGCATAGGAGGCGCCGATCGCCGAGCAGATCGCCGCGATCTCGTCCTCCGCCTGGAAAGTGGTGACGCCGAACTCTTTCATCTTCACGAGATTGTGCAGAATCGCCGAGGCCGGAGTGATCGGATAGCCGCCGAAGAACATCGGCAGTTGCGCCAGTTGCGCGCCGGCGACGAGGCCGTAGCTGACCGATTCGGCGCCGGTGACTGTGCGGTAGAGGCCCGGCACGCTCGGCACCGGATCGAGATGCAGCTTCTTGAGCGGCCCCGAAAGCTCGGCCGTCTCGCCATAGGCATGGCCGGCGTTGAGCGCCGCGATATTGGCTTCGGCCAGGACGGGATTCTTCCTGAACTTGTCGTTCAGCCAGTCGACGATCGGCTGGCGGTCACGCTCGAACATCCACAGGGCCAAGCCCAGCGTCCACATATTCTTGCAGCGCAGCGCGTCCTTGTTGCCGAGGCCGAAAGGCTTGACCGCTTCCACCGTCAACGCGCTGATGTCGAAAGCCAGCACGTCCCACCTGGCAAGGCTGCCGTCCTCGATCGGGCTGATTTCGTACTTCGCCTTTTCGAGATTGCGCTTGGTGAACTCGCCAGTGTCGGCGATGATCAGGCCGCCGGGCTTGAGCGCCGGGGCATTCACTTTCAACGCGGCCGGATTCATCGCGATCAGCACGTCGGGCGCATCGCCAGCCGTGGTGATATCGGTCGAGCCGAAGTTGATCTGGAAGGCGGAGACGCCGAACAGCGTGCCCTGGGGCGCGCGGATTTCCGCCGGAAAATCCGGAAATGTCGC
>JAITWR010000104.1 GCA_031285165.1 Novosphingobium sp. | reverse complement strand
CCAGGATCGCCGATATGTCGGGCAATCGCACGTTCCAGACGGCAGGCGTGCGGGTTACGACCGGACCGGCCGGATTCAGCGATGCCGGTATCCAGGCTCTCGGCAGCGGCGTGACCGTCGCCTATACGGCATCGAGCGATTCCTACACGCTCACCGCTCCCGACAATACGACGGCTACTTTCGCTCCGTCCGATGTCGTCCCGTCCGCGGCGCCCAACGCGCAAGTGTGGATGAAGCCCTCTGTCATCCCGTCCGAAGCGCCCGCCGTGGAGCAAGGGAGCCTGACCCTGGCCGTTCCGGTGGTGAACGGCGTGCCGCTCAGTTACACCATCTTCGGTTCCTGGGCCTATCGCGATGCGGGGCAGCCGCGGACCTGGCTGGCCGTCGGCGGCGTGCCGACAGTGGCGAGCGACATGCCGCGCACCGGCGGGGCGACCTATTCGATGGCGGCCGGCGGTGCCGCCTTCCAGCCCGGCGCCGCGCCCATTACGCTCGACGGCTACAGCACGGCGACTTTTTCCGCCGATTTTGCCGGTAATTCGGTGACGACCGCGCTGACCCTGGCCGGTCAGCCGTCAACTGCGGGTCCGATTTCCACCGGGCCGTCCGTGATCGCGTTCGGCACTTTCAGCGGAACCGGCACGATCGCCGGTTCGGGGCCGGGCTTTACCGGCACGCTCAGTGGCGCCAATGGCGCAGCGGGCAGCTTCTCGGGGGCGTTCTTCGGCCCCGCGGCGCGCGAGGTGGGCTACGCCTGGTTCCTGAACGGAGCGGGTTTCAGCGCTGTCGGAGGGGCGGCCGGCGTCAAGCGGTAAGAGCGCATTTCAGGCCGGCTCCGGCTCGCGCTCTGCCGCCGGGCGGTGCATCGCGCCGCGGATCGCGTCGAGAAACTGGTCGGTCGCGCGTTCCCAGGTGAAGCGGGTGCCGAAAGTCGCGGCGGCCTTGCGATCGATCCGCAGCGCCTTGCCGATGGCCAGCGCCAGATCGTCTTCCAGCGCGGCGACAGCGAACGGCATGTCGCCCCGCACGCCCCGGCCATGGCGGCCGACAATGTCGAGCGGCCCCGCCACCGGGAAAGCGGCCACCGGCAGGCCCGAGGCCAGCGCCTCGATGATGACCATGCCGAACGTGTCGGTCAGGCTGGGAAAGACGAAGCAATCGGCACTGCGATAGGCCGCGGCGAGTTCCTCGCCGGCCAGCGCGCCGGGAAACAGTGCTTCGGGATAGCGGCTCTGCAACGCGCCAAGCGACGGGCCGCTGCCGATCACCACTTTGCTCCCCGCGACCGGGGCGTCCAGAAACGCTTCCAGGTTCTTCTCGGGCGCGACGCGGCCGACGTTGAGCATGATCGGGCGCGGCAGGCCGGCAAAGGCCGGGTACTGCTCGCCAGCCGGGCGGAACAGCCAGTGATCGATGCCGCGGCCCCAGAGGCGCGTCCGGGCGATGCCGCGGGCGGCAAGCTCCCGGCCGAGTCGCTCGGTCGCCACCATCACTGCGCTGCCGGGTGCGTGGAAGCGCTGCATGATCGGCCAGAAACGCTCGGCACTGATGCCGGTGCGCAGCGCCGCATATTCGGGAAAGCGCGTGTGAAAGGCGCTGGTAAAGGGCACCCCGCGCGACAGGCACCAGCCACGCGCGCTCCAGCCGATCGGGCCTTCGGTCGCGATATGGACGATTTCGGGCCGGCAGGCGTCGAGCATCCGCCGCACGCCCCGGCGCGGCGCCATCGCCAGGCGGATCGAGGCATAGCCGGGCATGGGAACCGTGAGGAAGCGCTGCGGCGTGATCAGTTCGATCTCGTGACCGCGCCGGTCCAGCTCGACCACAGTGGCCGCCAGCGTCCGCACGACGCCGTTGACCTGAGGATACCAGGCGTCGGTCGCGATCGCCAGTCTCATGCCGGAATCTCCCCGGCGCGGGCTTCGCTGAAGTCCGGCGTCTTCGCACCCGCGTCCGCTGCGCACGCCTGGTCGATGATTGCGATCCTGCCCTGGAAATCCTCGGCCAGCGCCGTGCAACTCTCGACCCAGTCGCCGCTGTTGTAATAGGTGATGCCGGCGATCTCGCGGATCTCGGCGCAATGGATATGACCGCAGACGATGCCGTCGAACCCGCGGTGGATCGCTTCGTGAGCCAGCGCTTCCTCGTATCGGCAGACGTACTGCACCGCGTTCTTGACGCGCTTTTTCATGTAGGAGGACAGCGACCAGTAAGGCAGCCTGAACCGGCGGCGGATCGCGTTGACCCACAGGTTCGAGCGCAGCAGCAGGCTGTAGGCCTTGTCGCCGAGGAAGGCGAGCCACCGGGCGTAGAGCACCACGCCGTCGAAACTGTCGCCGTGCGTGACCAGCAGCTTGCGGCCGTCGGCGGTCGCATGGACGGCTTCCAGCACCAGTTCGACACCGCCGAAGCTCATGCCGGCATAGTCGCGCAGCATTTCGTCATGATTGCCGGCGATGAACACGACGCGCGTGCCGCGGTGCGCCATCTTGAGCACCCGGCGGACCACCTCGTTATGCGCATCGGGCCAGTACCAGCCCTTGCGGAGCCGCCACCCGTCGACGATGTCGCCGACCAGATAGAGCGTCTCGCATTCGATCGAGCGCAGGAAATCGGCGAGCATCGCGGCATTGCAGCCGCGCGTGCCCAGGTGGATATCGGAAATCCAGACCGTGCGATGCCTGCGCTTCGGCCGAAACGAGCGGGGATCGGGGAGATCGAGCCATTCGGGAATGTTTCCCGACAAGGCCGGGCTGCGATCTTCGGTCACAAGCGGGCGGCTTTCGTCAAACAGCATCGGGCATCCTTTGCCGGCTGCTTCCATCCGGCGCGGGATCATTATGGCCCGGCCGGATTGCAGGCCCGTGATGCATCGGTGTCATTCTGGTTACACGCAGCCGGGCTTTCACTCGCGGATCATCGCGCCGTCATCTATGCGTCACGCAAACGGTTCCGGCGGCGCGAAGGAGACATTCATGGCAAAGAGCAATCGCACCTACAACGTGGCGGTGATTCCCGGCGACGGCATCGGCAAGGAAGTCGTGCCCGAGGGCCTGCGCGTCCTTGAAGCGGCGGCTTCGCGCTACGGGTTCGCACTGAATTTCGAGAGCCACGATTTCGCATCGTGCGACTACTATCTCCGGCATGGGCAGATGATGCCCGACGACTGGCAGGCCCGGCTCGGGCACAGCGATGCGATCTTCTTCGGCGCGGTCGGCTGGCCCGCCACGCTGCCCGACCATGAATCCCTCTGGGGCTCACTGCTGCGAATCCGCCGCGAGTTCGATCAGTACGTCAATCTGCGGCCCGCCCGGCTCATGCCCGGAGTGCCGTCTCCCCTGGCCGATCGCCGGCCGGGCGACATCGATCTGGTGATCGTCCGCGAGAACACCGAAGGCGAGTACAGTTCGGTCGGGGGCCGGATGTTCGAAGGCACCGAGCGCGAGATCGTGTTGCAGGAAACCGTCATGACCCGCCACGGGGTCGACCGCATCCTGCGCTTCGCTTTCGAGACGGCCCGGTCGCGCCCGCGCCGGCACCTGACCTCGGCGACGAAATCGAACGGGCTTGCCATCAGCATGCCCTATTGGGACGAGCGGTTCGCGGCGATGGCGGAACTCTATCCCGATATCTCCACCGACAAGTACCACATCGACATCCTGGCCGCGCACTTCGTCCTGAACCCCGATCGCTTCGACGTGGTCGTCGGGTCCAATCTGTTCGGCGACATCCTTTCCGATCTGGCCCCGGCCTGCACCGGCACGATCGGCATCGCGCCATCGGGCAATATCAATCCCGAAGGCAGGTTCCCCTCGCTGTTCGAGCCGGTCCACGGCTCGGCCCCCGATATCGCGGGCATGGGCATCGCCAATCCCGTCGGCCAGATCTGGGCGGCCGCGATGATGCTCGAACATCTGGGCGAAGCGGAGGCCGGCGCATCGGTGCTGCGCGCGGTCGAGCGATCCCTGTCGCAACCGCAGACCCGCACGCGGGATCTGGCCGGTAATGCCGGCACCGGCGAAGCCGGCAGGATCATCGCTGAAATGATCGATTAGCGCGGGATGCGGATAATCGGAACCGCTTCGCCCTTCTTCGTCACCCTGAACTTGTTTCAGGGTCCATGGTGCAGCCGACACTGCGGCCTCAGGTGCAAAATGCCCGATGGACCCTGAAACAAGTTCAGGGTGACGGTGTGGGATGAGGGGACAGGTGCGGGGCGAGTGGTGCCGATATTATGCACAACCCTTAAAGCGCTACAGCCGCTTAAGGTGTTGCTGGTGGCGCTGCCGGTGCCGCGACGGGGGCGGGCAGGCGCTTGGGCTTGGCCGGGATGCTCTTGATGCCCAGCGCCGCTTGCTCGACAATAAAAGCGTGATAGAGAAAGGCCTCCATCGACGAGACCAAGTGCGTAACCTCTTGGCTGTCAGGCTCCCATCCGCGATGTGCAGCGGCGTTGCCTGCGTCGGTCACGACGCCGAGAATGTCGCGCTCCGTTTGACCGATCCATCCACCGTCGCACAGTTCGTTGAGCTTCTCGTCAAAGGTCTTGGCCGGGTCGATGCCAAAGTACTCGGTCGCGCGGTCCAGCGCCGTCCGCAGAGCAATGGCGGTCAGGATATACGCGTGGTTATCGAGGGCCACATACATCTGATTCAAGATGTTATGCAGTTGAGGGTCTTTCTCCTGCATAGCGTCGAACCAGACCGGCTTCGTCTTGGTTTCCGGCTTAGGGTAAGTCGAAAATTCTTTCGACACCTCGTATTGGGTCTCGCCCATAGCATCGTAATACGGATAGAATCCTTCGCTGTTCCAGCTTTCGGTCTGATAAAATACCGTCTCGCAACCGAGGCATTCCAACAGCGAGTGGTCAACGCCGCCATTCATTGAATAGCCGTGATACTTATCCTCCCAATCCCACGCCTTGTAGATCGAGCCGTGTTCTGTGCAGTTCCGCTCACCGTCGCACTTCGGGCAATGCGCCTTGATAGTCTTTTTCTCGACAGGTTTGGGTTCTTCGTCGGCCATGCTGCACCGAATACCATATGGTCGGCCGTAAACAAGGCGGTCGGGACGAAACAAGCAAAAGTGCAGCAACTTCGTGCAGCAAAGGCGGCGGTTGAAAAGTCGTTCGTCGTCTGATCCTTGTTCTAAAGCTCATTGCCGCACGCAACGCGCGTGGTGCCCGCATCGTTACCCCGCAGGCATCCCGCCCGCGCAGAAACGCAAGGCCGGCGCCGCCGGATGATTCGTGGCGACGCCGGCCTTGCGGAATATCAATCCGGCTTACCGCGGCTGATCAAAGCTCCACTTCCTGCAACAGGGAAGTGCTGACGATTTCGTCGTTGTTCTCAGCCAGCTTTTTGCGGAACTCCTGAAGCGAAGCATGCTGGCTGTCCACGAACTCCGCCCATTTCCCCGCACT
>JAITWR010000081.1 GCA_031285165.1 Novosphingobium sp. | reverse complement strand
GGAGGGCGATCTGGAACCGTTACAAGTCAATAGCGGCATCTCGCTGCTGTTCGCGCCGGGCGACCGGCCGTCCACCAGCGACCTGGAACACCTGCTGCTCGTGCCCGGACACGCGGGGCAGGGCGCGCGGATCGGCCATCGGCCGCCTGACGATCATGGCTGGCTGGAATTGCTTGCCAGCGGGCTGACCTTCGATGTCTCCGGGCTTGCTCCGGGGGCTGCCGCACCCATGCCGCACGTGGGGCAGGTCCATGATCTCCCCGCCGATGTCGACAGCTCCGGGTGCGAAGCGATTTCCATCATGCCGGGCGCACATATCGCCGCGGGCGGTGCCTTGATGCCCGTACTGCGAGCCATGATGGGGCTTGCGGCCGATCTTGTGCTGCAACTGCGGACCACCGCCGTCTGCTGGAATCCGGCGTGCATCTGGATGGCGCCCGGATATTTCAGCCGGCTCGTGGTTCACTGGCTGGCCGGCGGGCCTTTCCCGGCGCTGGGTCTGACCGGGCTGCGGTGCGGAGCGGATGGTGTCGTCGCAAGCTCGGGCCTGGCCTTTTTCATCGGTCAGGAGATCGCCGTAACCGATCGGAAGGGGGCAATCGGATCGGAGACGATGCAGCTTGCGGCGCGCATTGTCGAGCATCTGGTGGGCGAAGGGCCGGTTTCTCGGCACGAGACGCTGCGCACTGCCAGTGGTGAGGTGCTGGCGCTGGAACCTTCACAGGACGGCCGCACAGTCGCGGTGTCGAGGGGGCTGTGAGCGCAGCTTAACCCATGCCGAGCCGGGCCGCCAGTTCGCGTTTGGCCTCCCTATATTCGGCGGAGAGCCGATCGACTCGCGCTGCGACGCTTTCCACGGCCTTGACCGCGCCGATGCCCTGGCCCGAGCCCCAGATGTCTTTCCACGCCTTTGCCGCACTGTTGCCGCCCGAGCCGAAATCCATCTTGCCCGGATCGCTTGCCGGCAAGTGATCGGGGTCGAGCCCCGCAGCGAGGATCGAAGGGCGCAGGTAGTTGCCATGCACGCCGGTAAAGAGATTGCTGTAAACGATGTCCGCGGCATGGCCTGCCACTATCGCCTGCTTGTAGGCTTCGGGCGCATTGGCCTCGGGCGTGGCGATCCAGGGACTGCCGATATAGGCCAGGTCGGCGCCCATCGCCTGGGCGGCGAGGATCGAACGGCCGCAGGCGATCGCGCCCGACAGGACCAGCGGCCCGGCAAACCACTCGCGGATTTCCTGGACCAGCGCGAAAGGCGATTGCGAACCGGCATGGCCGCCCGCTCCGGCTGCGACCGCGATCAGCCCGTCGGCGCCTTTTGCGATCGCCTTGCGGGCGAATGCGTCATCGATCACATCGTGCAGCACCAGGCCGCCCCAGCCATGTACCGCAGCGTTGACATCCTCGCGTGCGCCGAGCGAGGTGATGACCAGCGGCACTTTCCATCTGGCGCAAGTCGCAAGATCCTGTTCGAGCCGGCTGTTGGTCTTGTGAACGATGAGGTTGACGGCGAAAGGCGCGACCCCCTCTACCCCGGCAAGCTCCGCGTCGATCTGCCGCAGCCATTCGTCGAGCCGGGCCGCGGGCCGCGCGTTGAGCGCGGGGAAGCTGCCGACGATTCCGGCCTTGCATTGCGCGATCACCAGTTCAGGCCCCGACACGATAAACATCGGCGAGGCGATCACGGGAAGACGCAGGGTATCGGAAAGCGCGGGGAGGGGCATCGGGTAGTCCGCTTAATCGGGCGATTAAACCCGCCATAATCCGCCCCGCTTTTGCTGTCGAGCGGCAGTCAGGCATTGCCTTTGCTGAACAACTGCTCAATGGCGATAGTGGATTTGTCCCGGGGGGAATCGCGCGATGCCCTCCAGGCCTGGCTGAACGGGAGAGAAGCGGATCATGGCTGCAAATATCCTCGATACCTCGGACATCGACCAGTACCTCGGCAAGCCGGTCGATTCCTCGACCTTGCGCGAGCCGGTCGCCACCAACGACATCCGCCGCTGGGTGCATGCCATGCACTATCCCAACCTGCTGCACTTCGATCCCGACTATGCCGCGGCAGGCCGGTGGGGGAAGATCATTGCGCCGCAGAGCTTCTGCATTTCCACCGACGACGGCCACGGCGCCGCGCCGGCCTGCGTCGGCAACATTCCCAACTCGCACCTTCTTTTCGGCGGCGACGAGCACTGGTTTACCGGCGTCTGCGTCCAGCCCGGCGATCTCGTTTTCAACGAGCGGATTCCTTTCGATTACGTCGTCAAGGAAACCAAGTTCGCCGGCCCGACCTGCTTTCAGCGCGGTGACAACAATTTCACCAACCAGAACGGGGAATTGCTTCTCAAGCAGCGCTCGACCTCGATCCGCTACAACAAGGACGCGGGCAGCGAGACGGTGAACACCGACGATTTCGAGGAAACGGTCTGGACCGACGAGGAAGAGGCCGAACTGATCAAGCGCCGCTTCGCCTGGGTGCAGATGATGCACGATCTCGGCCACAAGGAGCGCTGGTGGGACGATGTGGCTGTGGGTGACGCTCTGCCCGAGCGCGTCTTCGGCCCGCACTCGGTCGCCAGCTTCGCTACCGAGTGGCGTGCCTACACCGTCAACATCTGGGGAACCGTGAACCTGCGCAAGCAGGATCTCGCCGGCGTCGGCTTCGATCCGGCCATGGGTGTTCATGAAAACGACCCCGACATGATGAAAATCGATCCGTTCCAGACCGACGGCGCCTATTACGGCCCGTCGCGCGGGCACCTGTTTCCGGGCTGGGCACGTCGGATCGGCATGCCGCGCGGCTATGGCTATGGCGCCTCGATGGGGGCCTGGGGCATCGATTACCTGGCCGGATGGGCCGGCGAGCATGGCATGGTCGTCCACTGCATCTCGAACTACCGCGGCCCGGCGCTCACCGGCGACATGACGATCCAGACCGCCGAAGTCATCGACAAGTCGATCGACGACGAAGGCCGCCACCTCGTGCATGTGAAGCACAGGATGGCGAACCACAAGGGAACCGTCATGGCCACGGGCTCTGCCGAGATCGCGCTGCCGAAGAAGCCGGCCTGACGAACCCGGCCCCTTTGCCGTCGGGGGAGGGGCCACCCGTTTCATTCGAACCAGAAGGACCAAGGAACCGCATGGCCAACGAAGCGCAGACGCTCGATTGCTCGGATATCGACCAGTATCTCGGCAAGGTGATCGACAGTTCGCCGATCCGCGAACCGCTCGGCAACAACGATATCCGCCGCTGGGTACACGCGATGCACTATCCCAACCTGCTGCATTTCGACCCGGCCTATGCCGCGGCGAGCAGGTGGGGCAAGCTGGTGGCGCCGCAGAGCTTCCCGATCGTCATGGACGACGGCCACGGCACCGCGCCGTCCTGTGTCGGCAAGATCGAAAATTCGCACCTCCTGTTCGGCGGCGATGAGTTCTGGCACTACGGCCCGCGTGTTTTCGGCGGCGACATCATCACCAACGAGCGCATTCCGTTCGACTATGCCGTCAAGAATACCGGCTTCGGTCCAACCTGCTTCCAGCGCGGCGACAATTTCTACCGCAACCAGAACGGCGAGCTGATCGCCAAGCAGCGCTCGACCGCGATCCGCTATCTCGCGGCGGCCGGCGGCGACACGGTCAACACCGCCGAGTTCGATGAGCCCGAGTGGACCGATGCCGAGCTGGAGCAACTGGAAGAACGCAAGTTCGCCTGGGTCCAGATGATGCACGACCTGGGGCACTCCGAACGCTGGTGGGACGATGTCAAGGTCGGCGACCAGTTGCCCGAGCGCGTCTTCGGTCCGCATACCATCGCCAGCTTCACGACCGAGTGGCGTTCGTACCTCTTCACCACCTGGGGCACGCTCGACCGGC
>JAITWR010000075.1 GCA_031285165.1 Novosphingobium sp. | reverse complement strand
TCGCCGACAAGCAGGTGCTGATTGTTGCTACCAGCCAGCCCGATGCAGCGCGGATGCCGTTGCCGAACAGCATCAGCCCGTTCATCATCCCGAAGAGCGCGCCGAAGCTCTTCAGACCGGAATGCCGCGCGGCAAGACAGGCGCAGCAATCGACTTCCGTGCCGACAGAGAGCCCCAAGATCAGGCACGCAACACCCGCGCCAACGTAGCCGAGGGGCTGATCGCCAAGCGCAAGGATGAGGGCGTCAGTCCACGAATACTTGTGTCGTTCCGCTTCAGATTGAACCGGAACGACACAAGAAAATCTTTTGTTTGTTGTGAATTCCGATTCGCCTGATGATTTCATCCGGCTCGAAATCACTCCAAGGGGAAGGATCGGAAAAATTCACGCAATCGCCAGCACGCTGCGGTGGATGAAGCGTACCAGGTCCGCCTGGCCGCGCGCGCCGGTCTTGGCATAGATGCGCTTCGAATAGGTCCGTGCCGATTCCACCGTCAGCCCCAGTTCCCCGGCGGCCTGGGCAATCGACATGCCGCGGCTGAGGGCAAGCGCCAGCCGCGCCTCGCTGGGGATCAGGTCGAACAGCTCGCCGAGCTGCTCGCAGCGATCGGCCGAGGACCAGTCATCGGCATGGACATAGGCGACCAGAGCCGGTGCCGGCCGTGTCGTGCCGGTGCGAATGGATGATCCGACCAGCAGCATGTCGAACCAGGGATCGCGGTTGAGCACGATCGCGCGCGGGCGGGCGTGAGGATCGCGCGTCAGCGCCTTGACCGCACCGGCGATTTCCTTCGCAACCTCGGGCGTGCGCGCGGTCAGCCGGCCGCTGCGGCCCGTCACCAGCATCGTCGAGGCCGCCAGCGTCGCCGCGCCGTGCGCATCCGCATCGAGCACCTTGCCTTCGCCATCAAGCGTCAGCCAGCCGAAGTTCATCCGCCGGATCGCTTCCTTGGCAACCGATCCGGTCATCCGCTCGCGCTCCAGCGCGACATAGGTATGCAGCGCCGCGCGCCAGAACGGCGCGATGGCCGCGATCAGCGCGGCGTCGGCCCCGTCGAAATCATCCTGCGCGCGCGACGCGGTGAGCCAGGCGCTGACGCCCCCCGGTTCCTCGACGCGCATCATCCGCATGACGCGCATGCCGCCGGGCGCGAGGAACTGGAGGCGATAGCGGTCGTGCTCGGGATCGCCGAAGCGCAGCAGCTCGGGCAGCGCATAGACCCGGCCAGCCACGAGATCGTGGTAAGGCATCGGATCGTTGCCGCGCAGCCCTTCGCGGAACGCGCGCGTGACTTCGGGCGGCCAGGCCTGTCCGGCATAGAGGTGGATCAGCCGGTTCTGCGGCGCCCCGTCGGGCAGCGGGCGGAACACGATGCTGACATAGTCGGCGCGCAACCGCACGCGCAGCCGCGCCAGGAACGCCGACCACAGCGGATCCTCGACGATTCCTGCGATCAGCGGTTCCACCAGCTCGGCCAGATCCTCGGCTGTCATCGTGCCATATCCCCAAATGGGAATTACTTTCGAATCGCCTCTATCCGAGTAAGCCGGCACAAACAACGCGCGCTCTTCTGCCGAGCGCCCGGAGAGAGGCACGTCCTATGAAAGTCCAGCCCGCAGCTTTCCTGCGCACCACGCTGCCGCTCGGCGTCGAGATGATCGAGCAGTACGATTCCGGCCGTTACCATTCGATCTGGCTGCCCGATCACATGGTCAGCTTCTGGCCCGATACGATCTGGACGCCCGAATTCACCGATCTCGCCACCACCTCGCATTCGCCGCACCGTCATCTCGATGCCATGGTCGTCGCCGGCGCCGCCGCGGTGATGAGCCGGAACGTGCCGATCGCCACCAGCGTGATCGACACCGTCCGCCGCCACCCGGCGATGATCGCACAGGCCGCGCTCACGATCGACCATCTTTCCAAGGGCCGCTTCATCCTCGGCATCGGTTCGGGCGAGACCGAGAACACCGTCCCCTACGGGTTCGACTTCAGGAAGCCGGTCAGCCGCTTCGAGGAAGCGTTGCACGTCATCAGGCTCCTGTGGGAAAGCGAAGGCACGGTCGATTTCGCAGGCCAGTTCTACAAGCTCGAACACGCCCGCATGGACACCGACCTGTACGACGGCAAGCCGCCCCGGATCTGGGCCGGCTGTTCGGGTCCGCGCATGCTCGAGATCGCGGGGCGCTACGTCGACGGCTGGTGGCCGTCGGGCACCTGGGCGCCCGAGGACTATGCCGACAAGCTCTGCCGCCTGCGGCTCTCGGCCGAAAAGGCGGGCCGCGATCCCGCGGCGATCGTCCCGGCCAACATCCAGATGTGCCTGCTCGGCGACGAAGCGGAAGTCGAGGAAATGCTCGATCAGCCGCTGGTCAAGTCGATCCTGCTGATGCTGACGGCCGACGAGCTGAAGCGCTTCGGCCACAATCACCCGATGGGTCCGGCCTGGCGCGGCTATCAGGACATCAATCCCGGCATCCTCACGCGCGAGCGGATCATCAGGTTCTGCGGCGAGGTCGACAAGCAGGCGATCCGCGATCTCATCCCCTGCGGCACGCCGAAGGAAGTCGCCAGAACCTTCAAGGCGTTCTGCGACGCGGGCCTGCGCGTGTTCAAGGTGATGGACTATGGCGGCATGGCCGGCCTCAAGTTTGCGGCCACCTCGGCGGCGAAAGTGATCGAGACCGAAAACGAAGTGCTGCGGCTGACGGAAGGCATGAACTGATGGCGCCGGTCACAAACGATCGGCTCGACGCCGGCACGCTGCTGGCCCGCGCCAGGGCGGAGACCGGCCTTGCCGACTGGGGCGATGCGACTTTCGAGCACCGCCTGGGCCTTGCCGTCGACCATATCAACGGCATCCCGATGGACGCAGCCGGGCGCCGGGCCGCGGCGGACAACATTAACTGGCTGCTGACCGACCGGCTGAAATTCTTCAACGACCGCAAGCTTTACCCGCTCGACGAGGAAGTCATCGACCACCCGATGTTCGCCACCGGCGAGCCGCGCTCGGGCACCACGCTGATGCACGCGCTAATGTCGGTCGATCCCGACGCGCGCGCGCTGCGCTTCTGGGAAGTCATGCACCCCTCGCCGCCGCCGGGCACGGTCGAGGGCGTCGATCCGCGACTCGCGCTGGCCGACGAGGAATGGCGCGAGATCAACGCAAAGATGTGGAAGTGGCTGCATTGCCATCCCTACAACGACATGCTCGGTAACGGCCTGCCCGAAGACGAGCGCACCTGGGCTTTCGATTTCCGCGTGATGACGCCGACCGGCTGGTGGCGCGTGCCGATGCAGAGCCTGTCGCTCGGCCTGCCGACCGATGCCGCCGCGCAAAACCGCATCCACAAGATGATGCTCCAGGCCCTGCAATATAAGCGGCCGAAGAAATACTGGGTGCTCAAGGGCTTCCACGGGCATCGCCTGAAGGAGTTCTTCGAGACCTATCCCGACGCCACGCTCGTCTGGCTGCACCGCGATCCCGTTCAGGTGGCGGCATCGAGCACGGCCATGATGCGCGACATCATGGAAGGCATCGTCGGCAGGATCGATATGGTGGCCGAAGCCAGGCAGCATCTCGACCGCGTGCGCGCGAGCATCCGCAACACGATGGCGAACCCGCTGCTGAAGGACCCGCGGATCATGCACGTCCGCTACAAGGACTTCGTCGCCGACCCGATCGGCACGATCCGCAAATATTACGCGTTCACCGGGCGCGAGCTGACTCCCCTTGCCGAAGCGGCGATGCGCGGCTACCTCGCCGGCAACAAAGGCGATCGGCACGGCAAGTTCGAATATTCGACCTCGCTGCTGACCGATGCCGGCTTCGACATCGACGCGCTGAACGAGGAATTCCGCCCTTTCCGCGAGCGCTACGATGTCGAGATAGAAAAGCGGGGATGACGAGCTGGGCAAGGCTCCCCTCCCCGGACAGGGGAGGTTTGAATAATAATGACGATACATCCCAGAGTCTGCCTGCACCAGGTTGCTTTCGCCAGCGAGAGCACCACCGCTTTTGTCGACCATTGCCGCGCGATCGGCATGCCGAACGTAACGCTGGTCACGCCGATTCTCATGCAGCCGGGCGGCGTCGAGGAAGCCCGGCGCGCGCTGGCAGAGGGCGGGCCGAAAGCCGCGGTGATCAATCACCCCATCGCGATGGGGGCCAGCCTCGATCGTGTCGGCAGCGAAGAGACGCAAAAGCTGCAACAGGCAGTCGACATTGCCGCGGCGCTGGGCGCGCCGGTGATCTATCTGGTAAGCGGCGGCCGCGGTTCGCTCTTGTGGGAAGATGCTGCGGAGCGCTTTGCCGAACTGATCGCGCCGTGCCTGCCTTCCGCACGCGAGAACGGTGTGCAGATCACGGTCGAGAGCGCTTCGCCGCTCAATGCCGACATGCACATCGCCCATACCCTCGACGATACGATCCGGCTGGCGGGAGTGGCCGGAATCGGCGTCTGCATCGAGCTGAACGCCTGCTGGTACGAAGCGAACCTGAAGGACAAGTTCCGGCGGGCGATGCCGCTCACCGCGCTCGTCCAGGTCAGCGATTATGTGCTGGGAGACCGCTTCACGCCCAACCGCGCCGTACCGGGCGACGGTGTCGTTCCGCTCGAATGGCTGCTCGGGACACTCCTCGATCTGGGCTATGCCGGCGTGTTCGACCTTGAGCTTGTCGGGCCGCGGATCGAACAGGAAGGCCCGCGCGCCGCATCGAGGCGCAGCGCCGAATATCTTTCGGAAATTCTCGTCAAACTGGGAGCCTGATCTATGGCCTATGGCGACAGCCCCGCCGACAAAGCCCTGCGCGATGCCTGGCACACGTTCTGCGACACACTCAAGGCCGCGGGCGACAATGCCTTCAAGGATGCCAACCCCGCTAGCCCGCTGCTGCGTGCCGACGCTTTCCGGTTTCTCACGCAGAATCTCGGGCAGGCATTCCCGCTCGCGCTGGAGACAAAGGATCCGGCCTACCCGCAGATCCACTATTTCACCCACCCTTACATGAAGCTGGGCGGCGACGTTTCCGATTTCACCTATCGCCAGGCCTGGATCTCGGGCGAGCACATCTACAAGATCACCGGCAGAAAGGGCTCCGCGCGCTGGTTCAACCTGACCGTGCAAGGCCCCAAGCCCGCCAAAATGCCCGGCACCGACTTTCCGCCGCTGCACGAGCCTTTCGGCGACATCCCAGAAAGCAACATCTTCGGCCACCAGATCAAGACCGATGCCGAGGGCAATTTCGAACTCATCATCGGCGGCCCCGAACAGCCGGAGAACTGGCTGCCGACTACGCCGGGCAGCCGCAAGCTGTTCATCCGCGAGGCTTTCGACCAGTGGTTCGAAACTCCAACCACGCTTTCCATCGAACGCATCGGCATGGACGCGCCGCGTCCGATCCCGACGCCCGAGCGTATGGTCGAGGCTTTCGGCTGGGCCGGCGATTTCGTCACGGGAGTGATGCGCGACTGGCCCGAACATAGCTGGATGACCTCGGGCGGAGTCTGCGACCCGAACCAGCTCAATGTCTTTCCCGCCGACAGGAACGCCAACGACGCCTCCGACGCCAAGCGCGGGCGCATGGCGGCAAACATGATCTGGCGGCTCGCGCCCGACGAGGCGCTGATCGTCGAGATGGACATGCACGACGGCTTCTGGCTGTTCGGCATGAACGCCGTTTTCGTCGAAAGCATGGACTTCCTCTACCGCTCGACCAGTTATTCGCCGGCGCGTACCAGGGTGGATGCGGACAACGTCGTCCGCTTCGTCATCGCCCATGACGATCCCGGCGTACACAACTGGCTGGACACACAGGGTTATTCCGACGGCAATCTCGGCTACCGCAACCTGATGAGCCAGAACCCGGCGACTTTCCGCACCAGGCTGGTGAAGCGCGCCGACGTGCTGGCGCACCTGCCGCAAGACACCGCGATGGTAACATCGGCGGAACGCGTCCGGCAGTTGCAGGATCGCTATCACGCGATCAAGCTGCGTTTCGGTATCTGATACCGGGGGGAACCCCCGCCCCCGGAACGTTCAGGCGCCGCGCCGGCTCAGAGCGCCAGTTCCAGCCCCTCCAGCGCGAGCAGCCGCTGCTTGGCCTCAAGCCCGCCGGCAAAGCCGGTCAGTGCGCCGCTGCTGCCGATTACCCGGTGGCAGGGCGCGACGATCGAGATCGGATTCCTCCCGTTCGCCGCTCCCACCGCGCGGCTGGCGCCGGGTTGGCCGAGCGCGCGTGCAATCTCGCCGTAGCTACGCGTCTCGCCGAAGGGAATCGTCAGGAGTTGCTGCCATACGCGCTTCTGGAAAGCGGTGCCGTGGAAGTCGAGCGGCAAGTCGAACGCCCGGCGCTTGCCGGCAAAGTATTCGCCGAGCTGCCGCCCGGTTTCGGCCAGCACCGGATGCCCCTCGCTCTCCGTCAGCGCGCCAAGGCGCACGCGATCGGGCGCGTCGTTCTCCCACAGGACCGCGACGAGGCCCTTGTCGCTCGCCACCAGCGTCAGCGCGCCGACGGGCGACGGGATAATCCTGCAAGCATAGGTCATCTTCGCGCCTCCCGATACCGGCTCACTCCGGCAGCCCGGCGGGAATCCAGTTGGGCGGGCGCTTCTCCATGAATGCCGCCATGCCTTCCTTCGCCTCGCTCGCGCCGTTCATCAGCGAGGCGAACATCGTCTCGTAATCGATCCGCGCATATTGCTGGTTGAGCATGCGCTTGACGTGGGCGCGGCATTCGGGCGCGGTCTGGAGGATTTCGATCGCCGCCTTGCGCGCTTCGGCCTCGAGATCCTCATGCTTGCAGATACGCGAGACAAGGCCGATGCGATAGGCTTCGGCGGCATCGATCTTGCGGGCCGACAGCAGCAGATCGCGCGCCTGCGCCATGCCGACATGGATCGGCAGCGTCGCCGCATAGGTCGCATCGATAATGCCGCGCAGCAGTTCGGGCACGCGGAACGTCGCCCGCTCGCTGACCACGGCGATATCGGACATCATGGCGATCAGCAGCCCGCCTGCCTGGCAGATGCCGTTGACCGCCGAGATGACCGGCGCCTGGCTTTCGCGCACGGTGACGAACGGCAGGATCTCGTACAGCAGCCCGTCGGGGGAGCGCTCGTCCCCTTCCTCGTAACG
Source organism: Novosphingobium sp. (assembly GCA_031285165.1). Taxonomy (GTDB): domain Bacteria; phylum Pseudomonadota; class Alphaproteobacteria; order Sphingomonadales; family Sphingomonadaceae; genus Novosphingobium. The sequence continues at coordinate 12,901 of JAITWR010000075.1, read as the reverse complement.
GCCGCCCAGATCACCGCCCGGCGCGAACACGTCGCCGGTGCCGGTGATGATCAGCGCTCGCAGATCCTTGTCGCGGTTGACGAAGTTCACGGCCTTCTTGATGCCGAAATACATCGACGGGGTCAGCGCATTGCGCGCATGCGGGCGGTCGATGATGCACCATGCGATCGGCCCTTCCCGCTCGATCCGCAGGTTCCTGGTGCCGAGATTCCAGTCCACCACTTCGCGATTGCTCATGTCCTCACCCATTGTTGCCCATGATTGTCGTGCTATCCCTGCTTGGAGGAGAAGCCGATGGCAAGCGACAATACCGGGAATGCACCCTATCCCCTGCCCGTGACGCTCGACGGGCTGACGCCCGAATGGCTGCAATCGGCGCTGCGCAGGCGCTACCCGGGCGTGACCCTGCACGGCGCAAAGCTGCTCGATGTCAACCACGGCACCTGCACCAAGGTCCGCTTCGCGCTGGATCTCGATGATGCCGGCCGGGCGGCGGGCATCCCCGAACGGGTGATCCTCAAAGGCGGCTTCGAGCCGCACAGCCGCGTGATGGCGGACATGCACCGGCAGGAAGTCCATGCCTATGCCGATGTCCTGCCGCATACACCGCTGCGCTTTCCCGATTGCCATTTCGCCGGCTTCGACGAGGAGATGGGCCAGGGCATCGTCATCATGGACGATCTCGTCGCGCGCGGCGTGACCTTCCTTCACCCGCAGCACCCGCAGGAACCCGAGGCGGTGGCCAGGCGCCTGACCATGCTGGCACGGCACCATGCGATGACCTGGGAAAGCCCTGACATCCGCCCCGGCGGGCGTTTCGCATGGGTGCGCAACGTGGCCGATGCAACCTATTTCGATTCGATCCTCAAACCCGATATCTGGAAGTCCTATGTCGACAGCGCACGCGGTGCGGCCGCTTCGGTCTGCTTCCACGATCTCGACTGGATGATCCGATCGATGGGCAAGATCAATCACCTGTGCCGGACGCTGCCGGTGATGATGATCCACGGCGATACCCATCTCGGCAATCTCTATATCGACACCGACAGCGAGCCCGGCTTCTTCGATTCGCTGCCGCATCTGGCGCCGGCAATGTACGAGATCTCGTACCACGTGACTTGCGCGCTCGACGTGCCGATACGGCGCCGGCACGAACGGGCACTGGTCGCGCACTATCGCGAGGAGTTGATCCGCAACGGGGTGGACGCGCCCTCGCTCGACACGTTCATGCACGAGTTCGGCCTGTTCCTTGCCAACGGCTATGCGATCTTCCTGGTGAACGCGTCGGAGTTCCAGCCCGAGGCGATCAACACCGCCTACACCGCGCGGTTCTCCAGTGCGATGCTCGATCACGATACGATCGGACTGCTGGAAGCAGTGTAGTTCCCCCCCTCACCGGGGAGGAACTTGCCTCATCGCGTCCGCGTATTCCCTCCGTCGATCCGCAACAGCGCGCCCGTGGTGAAATCCGAGCGCGGGCTGGCCAGGAATGCCGTGGCCGCGGCGATTTCCTGCACCCGGCCGAGCCGCGGGACGGGTTGAGGCGCGAAGTCCTGCGTGTAGAGGCGCTCGCGTGTCGTGAAATCGTCGGGCCAGCCCTGCTGCGCCGCGACGGTGCCGATCCAGCGCTCGGCCTGCGGCGTCAGCACCGTGCCGGGAACGATCGCGTTCACCGTGATACCCTGAGACGCCACCGCGCACGACAGGTTGCCGGTGAGATGGTCGAGCGCCGCCTTGGCCGCGCCGTAATCGAGCAGCCGGCCCGAAAGCTGCGTACCGCCGATCGAGGATATGTTGATGATCCGCCCCCAGCCGCGCTCGGCCATGCCCGGAATCAGCCGCCTGGCCAGGCGGATCACCGAGACGACGTTGAGGCTGAAGCTCAACAGCCACTCGTCCGAAGTCACCTCGGTCCACGCAGGATTATCGCCGCGCACCGTGCCGCCGGCGGCATTCACCAGGATGTCGATCCCACCAAAAGCCGCAAACGCCGCATCGGCGACCGCATCGGCCCCGGCATCGTCGGTAATCGCCCCCGGCGCGACCGCGGCCTGCACGCCCCTGTCCATGCATTCGCGCGCGACGGCATCGGCCCGCGCGCGGTCGCGGCCGTGAACCACCACCGCGCAGCCTTCCGCCGCCAGCTCGCGGGCGATGGCCGCGCCGATGCCCGAGCTGCTTCCGGTGACGAGCGCACGCTTGCCGGCAAGCTGGAGATCCATGGCCTGCCTCATGCATTGGTGTTGGTGACGGCGCTCCGGTAAAGGCTGTCGGGCGATTCCCAGTCCATCCGCACGCGGCGATGCGCGATCAGCCATTCGTCACCCACCTTGCGGAAATCGTCGAGATAATAGCCGGCATGGTCGGGGCCGATATCGGTCCAGGCGACCCAATAGGTGCGCGCCCTGGCCATGCCGGGGCCGGTAATGTCGATTTTCGAGGTCGAGAGATGGTGGCGGATGAACCTTGCCCCGTGGATCGCCCCGGCGCCCGGCTCGCGATTGCGCCAGCGGTTCTGCCAGGCGAGAATCTCGGCCTTGCCGGCATAGCGGAAAGCCCGGTCCTCGGGGACATATTCGGATTCCATGATCCCGTCATCGGTGAAGCAGGCAACATAGTCCTCCACTTTCAGCCGGTCGCCCGAAGTGTTGTACTTTGCCATCGTGTCGCGGATCGCCTCGCGGGCGAGCAGGTCTTCCAGAGTCATCGCTTACTCCCTTCGTCTCGATTGTCGGACTGCGCGGGCCGGAAACAAGCTCTGGGCGGCAACTGCCACACCCGGCTCGAGGAACGGCGAAACGACCCTTATCGCGCGCTCGACATAGAGGGCCTTCTCGCCCACGGGCGCAACGTAGTGGATGGCTTCCTCGGCGTGCCGCAAGGACGCGCCGCGGGCGATCATCCAGGTGGCGAGATATTGCGAGGCCATGCAGCCGCCAGCGGTTGCGATATTGCCGTGCGCGACGAACGGAGCATCGATCACATTGACGCCTGCCTCGATCACCCAGGGCCGGCTCGTCAGATCGGTGCAGGCGGGAAGATCGCCCGCCAGCCCGAGCCTGGCCAGAAGAAGCGTGCCGGAACATTGCGCGCCGACAAGCTGGCGAGCGGGGTCCAGCCCGATGCGGGAAAGCAGATCGGCATCGGCGGCGATGGCGCGGGTTCTGACGCCACTGCCGATCAGCACGGCATCGGCTTCGGCCGCGAACTCCAGCGGCTTCTGGCGCTGCACGGTCACGCCGTTCATGGACGTGACCCGTTCGGTGGGCGAAGTGATGTGCGCCATCCAGCCATGCGCCCTCATGCGATTGAGGATTGCTGCCGCGATGAAAGAGTCCAGTTCGTTGAACCCTTCGAACGTCAGCACTGCAATCTGCACGAACATCTCCTTCGTCCTGGCAAGACGCCCCGGATTACCGCGGGGCTTCACCCCTCGCAACGGCGAGGGAATAATCTCAAATGGCGAGGTGATCCTCGGCGGCCTGCAACCGCGCCTCGATCGCGGCGAGCCGGTCTTCCATCGTCATCGCAATATCCTCTCTCCCGGCGATGCCGGTCAGCCCTTCTCGAAAGGACGGAAGCTGCCGGCCGGATCCTTGCCCGAGCGGGTCTTGAGATCGAAGCCGATGGGATCGACTCCGGGCTCCACCGGAATGCCGAACGTCGCGACCGCCCAGCCGAGCATCACATAGTTTCCGATGGTGAAAAGCAGGTCCATCATCTGGCGCTTGTCGAAATGCCCGGCCAGCAGATCCCAGGCCTCGTCGCCGATACGCTGGTTCTCGACCAGTTCATCGACCGCGCGCAGCACCGCGCGATCCTCGCCCTTGCCGTCCCACACCGGCGACTGCCAGCCGTCGCGGATGGCGGCAACCTCTGCCATCGTCAGCCCGGCAGTCACCGCATAGCCGACATGATAATGCCATTCGTATTCGCACTTCTGCAACCAGGCCGTGCGCAGCACGACAAGCTCGCGCGGGCGCGCCGCGATCGTCGAGCCGAGCAGCAGGTGCTTGCCGAACGTATGATAGGCATTGGCCAGCGGCGGATGGTTGGCCAGCACCATCGACATATTGGTCCTGGACCCATTCTCCCATGCGCCGGGCTCGCCCCAGAAAGCAAAAACCTCCCGCGCCGCGCAGTCCATTCCTCGCGCGGCAGGTTGCCTATACGCGGCTTCAATTCCCCGGCCATGACATCTCCCGATTCTGCCGCCCCCTTGTTCAGCGAGCCCGCCGGAGAGGTCAAGCCGGCGCGGCTACCGGATGTCCACAAGCATCTTCGCCACCGCCCTGCCGCCCATCACCTCAATTGCCGTCGCCATCCACGGCTTCCTTGCCATGGATGCCTGTTGATTCAGGATTCCGATCGATCTGCAATTGTCATGTTAAACCAGCGCACCCGCCAGGGTACGCCAGGTTTCGCGGGCTTTGGCGATGCTGGTGCCTTGCGGATGGATCGCCTGTAGGCAGACGTGATCGGCGCCTGCGGCGAGGTGCGCTTTTACCCGCTCGGCGATGCGCTCGACGTTGCCCCAGGCGAAAAGCCCGTCGATCAGGCGGTCGCTTGCCGAAGCGATGTCGTCTTCCGAGAAGCCGAGCCGCAGCCAGTTGTTGCGGTAGTTGGGAAGCTGCCGGTACGAGGCGAGCGCCTCGCGGCCCAGTTCGCGGGCGCGGCCGGGGTCGGTTTCCAGAATCACCCCCTGCTCGGGCGCCAGCAGCTTGCCGGGGCCGAGGATGCGGCGCGCGATCCCGCTGTGCTCGGGCGTCACCAGATAGGGGTGCGCGCCGGCAGTGAGATCGCGCGACAGTTCCAGCATTTTCGGCCCCAGCGCGGCAAGGCACTGGCTGTCGGCGGGCACGCCGGCAGCAGTCAGCCGCTCGACATAGTCGCGCGTGACCGGGATCGGGCGCCCCCAGTTCTCGCCGATCAGCGGGCCGTGGCTGATGCCGAGCCCCAGCAGCGCGCGCCGCTTGTCCGCGTCCGGCAGGCTTTTCCACCAGCCGGCGATCTCGGCCGGCTCGTGCTTCCAGATATTGATGATGCCGGTGGCGATGGTGATGCGCCGGGTTGCCGCCAGCAGCCGGCTGAAATCGCCGGTGACATCGCCGCCGATGCCGCCGGGGAACCAGATCGCGCCATAGCCCATCCCGTCGAGGTCGGCGGCTGCCTCGGCGATCTCGCCGGGGTCGCCGAAGCGCAGCTCCATCGACCAGATACCGATTCGTCCGATGTGGGGAACGCTCATTGCCATCTCCTTTTCATTTCCGCCGCGGCCGCGCCGATCCTGAAGCGGCGCGGCGCCGGCATCAAGCCGGATTCGCCATCGATCCGTCCGGCGGCCGGTTCCGCCTCTCTCACAAGGTGCTGACCATATGGCCGCCGTCGACCGTCAGCACCGTGCCGGTCATATATGCCCCGGCATCCGATACCAGCAGCAGCAGCGGCGCGTCGAGATCCTCGAGCCGGCCCAGCCGGCGCTGCGGAATGCGCTTCAGCATCGCCTTGCCCTGGTCGGTTTGCCAGAAATGCGCGTTGAGATCGGTTTCGAAATAGCCCGGGGCCAGCGCGTTCACACGAATGCCGTAACGCGCGACTTCGAGCGCCAGCACTTTGGTCAACTGGATCGCGCCCGATTTCGATACCGCATAAGGCAGCATACCGCCCGCCTGGCGCAACCCCGTGATCGAGGCGATATTGACGATCGCCCCGCCGGTGCCGCGTTCACGCATCGCCCGGCAGGCGGCGCGCGCCATCAGGAACATGCCTTTGAGATTGGTGTCGAGCACCGCATCCCAATCGGCCTCGTCCCGATCGAGCGCCGGCCCCTGCGTGGTGATGCCGGCATTGTTGACCAGTACGTCGACCGTCGCCAGCACCGGCCCGATCGCCGCGACCGAGGCTGCGTCGGCAACATCGAGGGCAACGGTCGAACAGGCGCCGCCGGCCCTGGCGATCCCGTCCGCCACTTCGGCCAGCCGGTCGATGCGCCGCGCGGCCAGCACCACGTTTGCCCCCGCACTTGCCAGCACCCGCGCAAAATGAGCGCCGAAGCCGCTGGATGCGCCGGTCACCAGCGCGGTGCGGCCATCGAGGCGGAAGTCAGGCAATGTCCCTGTCGTTCTCACGGTCATCGGCCATCCGTGCCGGTCACGATCACTTTGCCGGTGACTTTGCGGTCCATCATCATGCGGATCGCCGCGCCGCCTTGTGCGATAGGAAAGCGCGCGCTGATCAGCGGCCTGAGCTTGCCTGCGGCATGCATGGCATAAAGCTCGGCCATGTTGCGGTGGTGCGCAGCCGATTCACGCTCGACGAAATCACCCCAGAAGACGCCGACGATCGCCGCGCCCTTGACCAGCGCCAGATTGAGCGGGATCGCCGGGATCTGGCCGCCGGCGAAACCGATGACGAGATAGCGCCCGCCCCAGCCGATCGTGCGGAAAGCGGGATCGGCCAGCCTGTCGCCGACGGGGTCGTAGATCACATCCACGCCCTTGCCGCCGGTCATCGCCTTGACCGCGGACTTGAGATCCTGCTCGGCATAGTTGATCAGCGCATCGGCCCCGTGTGCCCCGGCGATCGCCAGCTTGGCGGCAGTGGAAGCACCGGCGATGACATGCGCGCCCATGGCTTTGGCCACTTCCACCGCGGCAAGACCGACGCCGCCGCTGGCGCCGAGGACCAGCACCGTTTCACCCGGCTGCAACGCGCCGCGCTGTTTCAGCGCGTAATAGGCCGTGCCATAGACCAGCGTGAAGGCGGCCGCGACATCGAGGTCCATCGTGTCGGGCACGCCGGTCGCGTTCTGCTCGCGCGCGGCGACATATTCGGCGAACCCGCCCCAGTGCGTGAGCGCCGCCACGCGGTCGCCGGCGCGCAGCCGCGTCACGCCCGGCCCCACTGCCGCGACCACGCCCGCCAGCTCACCGCCCGGCGCGAAAGGCAGCGGCGCCTTGATCTGGTACTTGTCCTGAATGATCAATGAATCCGGGAAGTTGAGGCCGGCTGTGCGGATGCGGATCAGCACCTCGCCCGCGCCGGGCTGCGGCACCGGCACCTCGCGCAGCGCCAGATTTTCGGGCGGTCCGAAGCTTTCGCACAGCAGCGCCTGCATCGTCTGTTCACGCATGATCGATCCTGTCCGTTCCTGTCCCGCCGTCATTGGGCCGACATGCCGCCGTCGAGCTTGATTTCCGAGGCGGTCATCATCGCACTTTCGTCCGAGGCCAGATAGACGGCGGCGGCGGCCACGTCCGCCACTTCGCCGATCCGGCCGATCGGCACCTGCCGCGCCAGCTTGGCAAGGCTCGCCTCGTCCTCGTGACTGCCGACGATCCCGTCGAGCAGCGGCGTGCGCACGAATGTCGGGTGGATCGAATTGCAGCGGATCGCCCAGCCCTTGCGCGCGCAATGGAGCGCCACCGATTTTGTCAGCATCCACAGCGCCGCTTTCGACGCATTGTAAGCGGTAAGATTGTGCGAGGCGATCAGCGCCGAAACCGACGCGATATTGACGATCGAGCCCGGCTGGCTTTCACGCAGCAGCGGCAGGGCGTGCTTGCAGCCGAGGAAGGCGCTGTCGGCATTGACCGCCATGGCCCGCCGCCATTCGGCGAGGTCGAGATCCTCGATACTGCCCATGGTGACGATGCCGGCATTGTTGACCAGGACCGAAAGCCCGCCCAGCCGCTGCTGCGCGAAAGCCAGCGCCGCTTTCCAGTCGTCCTCGTCGGTAACATCGTGACGCGCTGCGAAAGCGCGGCCCGGCCCGCATTCGGCATCGATCCGCCGCGCCGTATCTTCCGCCCCGGCCGGGTTGATGTCGGTCAGCACTACGCTGGCGCCTTCGCATGCAAGAGCCATGGCGATGCCTGCGCCGAGCCCTTGCGCGGCGCCCGTTACCAGGGCTTTCTTGCCCACCAGCCGATCGGCCATCCCCCGCCTCTCCGTCGATTCCTGCGCCGGTGATAGTCGGGCGCCGCTCCGGCGGGAAGCGGGATATTTGCCCCGGAGTGATTTCGCGCCGGATACCGGACGGTACTATCGCGATGCCGCGCCGTCCGCCTCGCTCTCGTCCCGCACCGCTCCGGGCAGGACAAAGCGCAGTTCGGTTCCCGCGCCCGACGAGCGGATCTCGAACGTGCCGCCCAGCCGTTCGGTGCGGGCGCGCATCGAGCGCAGGCCGAGGCCGGCGGGCACCGCGGCCGGATCGAAGCCGCAGCCGTCATCGCGGATCGACATCGAAAGCACCGTGCCCGTGGCCGCCAGTTCCACGTCCACCGCACTGGCGCCGCTGTGGCGCAGGGCATTGGTCAGGCATTCCTGCACCAGCCGCATCACGTCGGCCGATATCCGCGTATCGACCAGGCCCACCGCGTCCGATCCCGGCAGCTTCCAGCGGCAGGCGATGCCGCGCCGCTGGAAAAGCCCCGTGATGCGGTGGCGCAGCGGCGCGATCTGCCGGGCCAGCGGCAGAGGCACGGTCGAGCCGGTCGCCACTGTCTCGATGATGTCCTGAAGCTCGTCGCGCAGTTCGCCCAGCACCGTCAGCAGCCGCTCGTCGGCGGGATCGCGCGGTTCCTGTTCGAGCGCGAGGATGTTGGTGACCAGCGTGCCGCCCAGGCTGTCGTGCAGGTCGCCCGCCAGCGCCAGCCGCTCGCCCAGCCGCGCGTTGGCGACTTCCAGTTCGTGCTGGTGCTGCAAGGTCTGGGCAAGCTCACCGCGTGCGGCGGCAATCTTGCCGATGAGTTCGGTATTGAAACCTGCAATGCGGCGCAGGCTGTCGGCGAAGCGCCAGGCCAGCGCCAGCGCCACACCCGACAATTCGGCATAGGTGTACCAGAAAGCATAGCTCGACTGCGCCCACAGATCCTGAACATAGGCGGCCATGGAGAGCACGAAAAACAGGCTCAATATCCGCAGGTCGATCCGTTTCAGGTGCCATGTCCGCCAGGTGCGCCACAAAGCCGTCAACTCGGCGCCAAGAACGATGACGAAGAGGGTCGGCATGAGAATATCCGCCAGCAGAAACAGCGATTGCGGCGGCATCAGCACCACCGTCGCGGCGGCGCCGGCCACCAGCAACCACAACCCGGCTTCCGCGCGCCGCCGGCGCAGATCGCAAAAGCGCAGGATGAAGATCACGAACGCCGCGTTGGAAAGCAGGAACATCAGCAGCCAGGCGCGGTGCCAGACATGAATGTCGCGCAGGAACCACAAGCCGTCCGCCGTACTGGCAAGCAGACCGGCGCTGAACGACAACAGTGCATTGAGGCCATACCAGCCATAGACGGTTTCCCGGCGGTGCATCAGCCACAGCGCCAGAAACAGGCCGCCCAGAGTCAGTTGCATGATCAGGGCGGTGAGCGGCTGTAGGCGGTGCGCCCGAATTTGCGCATAGCCGGCCTCAAGTCCGGCCGCGTCGCCTATGCGCACCGTGCCCAGGCCCGCGCCGTAACTCGCCAGCCCCGGCACCCGTACCAGCAAGCTGTTCTCGCCATGCCGCAACAGCGGCGGACTGAGCAGCCAGTAGCGGGGCTCACCACGCGCCTGCCGCGATGGCGCGGCATCCGCCGCCCGCTGCATCAGCAGACTGCCGTTGACCGAAACCTCGGCAAGACGGTTCACGTTTTCCAGCAGCAGGCCGGTCGTCGGCGCGGTGTCCGTCTGCATCCAGCTCAACCGATACCAGACCACGCCGTCATAATCGGGCCAGCGCGTTTTCCAGGCATCGGGCAAAGTGACCGGCACCCATCCTTCCACCGGCGCCGCTTGCGCATCCCGGCCCGTGCGCGCCGCCTCGGCATGGAAGGCATAGCCCCGCCCGTCGCTCGCCGGGGCGGATGTGAGGTAGGGGCCGAAGATCGCAGCGATTGCCAGGGCGATGACGGCCAGGACGATCAGGGCCTGGACAGCAAGCCTCGCGCGCGGGCTTCGAACAGGGCCTGGGTCCGCGAGCGGACAGCCAGCTTCCGGTAGAGGCTCTTGATGTGGCCCTCGACGGTCCGGTGCGACAGCAACAGGCACTCGGCTATCTCCTTGTTGGTCAGGCCCTGGTCCACCAGATTGAGGATTTCAATCTGGCGCTCGGTGAACCCATCGGCTGAAAGGGCCGCCGCCGCGCCCGCTGGCCGGTCCTGCCCGACGAGGCCCAGGATATGACGGGCGACGAACGGGTCGATCGGTGCGCCGCCGCGTAAGGAAGCGCCGATAGCCGCCGTGATCTCGTCGTCACTGCGCTGCTTGAGCAGATAGCCGGTTGCTCCCGCCTGGATCGCCGAGACGATCAGCGGGGCGGTGCTGAAAGCCGAGACCACCAGCATCGGCAGGCCCGGATCGTCCTCATGCCACTCGCCGATGAGGTCGATGCCCGAACCGTCCGGCAGGTGGATGTCGATCAGCGCCAGGGCGAAAGGCCGCTCGTCGTAAAGCGCCCGCGCATCGGCCATGTCGGCGACGACAGCCAGATCCCCGGCGGGGTAGCCCAGCGCGACAAGCAGCCCGCACAGTCGCACCTGCATCGGCGGATCGTCCTCGACGATCAGCACCGGGCCGGGCAGCAGCGATTCGTCAGCGGATGATGCCATCTCCTCCGGTCTCCCGCACCGTATTCCCGATCACATAGCCGAAGGCTGATCGAAAACCGCGGTAAACGCCATTGGCGTCAACGGCAAATCCCGAGGAATATCACGGTTTGCCCGGTGGCCAGGGGCAATGACTGATCGGGCAGGGTTTGGCGCGCTGGGCCAGCGCAGCGGAAAGTATCCTTATTTTCAAAGGATATTGGTGCGGTCGATCTGACCGACCGCTTCTGCCGCAAGCTCGATCGGGACCACGCCATCGGCGACCCCGTCCACGAATTGCTGCCCCGCACCGGTGATCCGCACAGCGCGCGTGCTGCGCTCGAACACGGTGATGCCGAGCGAACTCGCCGCATGACGGAAGCTCGGATGCCCGGCGACCGCCAGCGTCTGGATCAGGCATTCCATGGAAATAGCCTGCTACGGAGCAGCAAGCGTCGGCCGGAGGATATACCGCTACCGCCGGAACCTTATGGCCGCATCGTCAGGGTGCCTTCTCAATATCCAGTTCTCGTTTTCCCGCGCGCTCCGGCCAACACCTGTTTCGGGTCCAGCCTGAAAAAGCGGATCGCATTGTTGAAAAAGATGTCCGCCTTTTGTTGATCGGTCAGGAACTCGGCTGCGTTGATCGCATCGACTCCCTCGCTCACTGCTTCGGGCCAGGCGGCATTGTCGGTCCCGAACATCAGGCGCGAGGCGAAGCCGGCATCGACCAGTTGTTTCAGGTAACGGTGGAATTCTTTACGTGGAATCGTCCAGTTGATCATGGATATGTCCACATAAACCTGCGGATGCTGGTAAAGCAGGTGGATCATCTCCTCCAGATGGGGCCAGCCCGCATGCATGACATAAAGGCGCAGACCCGGATATTTACGAAGCACTCCCTCCATAGCCAGCGGTCGGCCGACGTCCGCCTTATAACCGTTGACTTCCGAATAACCGATATAATTGTTACCCGGGGCTCCCAGGCCAATATGGACGCCGACAGGCAGATCGAATTCGCGTGCGATGGCATAGTAGGGGTCAAGATACGGGTCAGCCGGGCCGAGACCGTTGTATTGAACGGCGATCTCGCCAATCATCTTGAGCTTGCCGGCCTTGACCAGCTCGCGCGCTTGCTCCGGACTCGGCCCCCCTGTGTGGACCAGCAACGCAGGAACCAGGGGCATTGGGCTTTCGGCGGCCCATTTATCCATCCGGGCGATATCGGTATCGCTGTTATATCCGAGAACGAAATTGTTCTTTTGCCACTCGGCCATGGTCTTGCGACGGAAATCATCATCGGTCATGGGCGAGGTCATCACCTTGCCGTTGCAGCGGATGATATCGTCGAGACTTGGCTTGGCGCGCTTCATCGGCGCAGCGGTCGGATCGACGAATTCGAACGGATCGTGGCAATAGTGATTGGGAGGACCGGCGGGCAAGAATGTTTCAACGCCCTCGCCGGAGTGAGTATGGGCGTCGATAATCGGGCCGCGATAGTCCCCGGCCAGAGCGGGTGTTGCCAAGATCAGTGCCAATAGCGACACCGGAACAATGTTCCATTTCATCCTGCTTCTCCTTGAAACGATTGTATATTTATTACTACGTTTTCCAACTTTCCTCGATGCCCTGCACGATAGCCGTGATCGCCTCGTTGAAGGGCACAGGACAACCGATCCGTTCTCCCGCTTCTACGAGTGCAGCATTGAGCACGGCGATTTCGGTACGCTGCCGCCGCAGCACATCCACCAGCATGCTCGGTTGGTGTTCCTGAGCCTCGCGCCCCGCTTTCTCCAGCGCCGCGAGCGGGTCCGACGTCGGGGTGATGCCAAGGCCGGCTGCCACCCCCAATCCCTCACGGACGATCGCTTCCATGAGCCGACGCAGCCCCGTATCGCCTTAGGCCTGGCCGAACTTGAGGCCGGTCGCCGCGCAGACTGGATTGGCCGCGCAATTGAAGATGAACTTGGCCCATTTTGCGCCGCGCACATCGGTGCAGGATCGCGTCTCCAGCCCCACTGACGTCAGCAAGCTGGCCAGCGCTTCAACCTTGCAAAAGGGTGTGTGACGACCTTCAAACGAACCTATCAGATTTGTTCCACGCGTGTCGCAAAGGACTCGTCCTGGCGCCAATATGCGCCCTCCCATGAACAGCGCGCCCGCAATCACCGCCGGCGCGTACTGCGCCAGCACCTCTTCGTTGCCGATGCCGTTTTGGAACGAGCAGAGCACGCCCGATTGAAACGCATGCGCCGTGGCTCCGGCAGCGGCGTCACTATGATAACTCTTGGTTGCGACAATCCCATAGTCGCAAGCGGGGATAGCGCGCGGGTCCG
>JAITWR010000027.1 GCA_031285165.1 Novosphingobium sp. | reverse complement strand
GTTCTGTCGTGGTACGATAACGAGTGGGGCTTCTCGAACCGCATGATCGACACGGCCGGCGCGATCGCCAGGCTGCTCTGAGCCTTTCGGCACAAGCACCTGCGTCCCCGCTTTCGCCGGGACGCAGGCCGTTGGAGGAACGCATGACGAAATTCCGCACGCTGGATGATCTCGGCGATGTTACAGGCAAGGTGGCGCTGGTGCGTGTCGACCTCAACCTGCCGATGCAGGACGGCGCCGTCACCGACGACACGCGCATTCGTGCATCCGCCCCGACGATTCTCCAGCTTGCCGACGCGGGCGCCAAAGTGCTGCTGCTTGCGCATTTCGGCCGGCCCGGGGGCGAGCGCGTCTCGACCCAGTCGCTGTCCATGGTCGTCGGCGCGGTGGAAAGCGTGCTCGGGCGCGAAGTGATGTTCGTGCCGGAAATCGCCGGCGACGTTGTCGCGCAGGCGGTCGGCATCCTGCGGCCGGGCGACATCGCCATTCTCGAAAACACGCGCTTCTGGAAAGGCGAGGAGAAGAACGATCCCGACCTGGCCGGGGCGATCGCCGGGAACGGCGACTTCTATGTCAACGATGCCTTTTCCGCTGCGCATCGCGCACATGTCACGACCGAGGGGCTCGCGCATGTGCTGCCGGCCTATGCCGGCCGCTCGATGCAGGCCGAACTTGAGGCGCTGGAAAAGGCGCTGGGCAATCCGCAGCGGCCGGTCGCGGCAGTGGTCGGCGGGGCCAAGGTTTCGTCGAAGCTCGATGTGCTCAGGCACCTTGTCGGCCAGGTCGATCACCTGATCATCGGCGGCGGCATGGCCAACACGTTTCTTGCCGCGCGCGGGGTCGCTGTCGGCAAGTCGCTGTGCGAGCACGATCTTGCCGGCACCGCCGAGGAGATCATGGCGGCGGCCGACAAGGCTGGCTGCACGATCCACCTGCCTTACGAAGTCGTGGTGGCGAAGGAATTCGCCGCCAATCCGCCGAGCCTGCGCACGGTGAACGTCCACGAGGTTGCCGCCGACGAGATGATTCTCGATGTCGGCCCCGCGGCGGTCGAGGCGCTGGCGGACGTGCTCAAGACCTGCCGCACGCTGGTATGGAACGGCCCTCTCGGGGCTTTCGAAACGCTGCCTTTCGATGCTGCGACCGTCGCGCTGGCGAAGACCGCCGCGGCCCTGACCAGGGAAGGCGTGCTGATCTCGGTTGCTGGCGGCGGCGATACGGTGGCGGCGCTGCATCATGCCGGCGTGGCCGCAGACTTCAGCTATATCTCGACCGCGGGCGGTGCTTTTCTGGAATGGATGGAAGGCCGCGAACTGCCGGGCGTGGCGGCCCTGGCCAGGGGCTAGGATGGTTTCGCGCCGGAGCGAATCCGGGGCCAATCACACCGTTGCGGGATCATGGAGGGGAAGCTAAGGCCCTCGCCATACCCGCCCGGAACCAGAAAGAGCAGGACCAAGCGCAATGAACACCTCTGAAATGACCGCCAAGATCGCCGCAGGCAAGGGTTTCATCGCCGCGCTCGACCAATCGGGCGGATCGACTCCCAAGGCGCTCAAGGGCTACGGCATCGAGGAAGGTGCCTGGGCGAGCGAAGAGGAGATGTTCGGCCTGATCCACCGGATGCGCAGCCGCATCATCACCGCGCCCGTCTTCACCGGCGAGAAAGTGCTCGGCGCGATCCTGTTCGAGCGCACGATGGATGGTACGGTTGATGACAAGGGGGCCGGCGGCAAGCCGGTGCCCCGGGCGCTGATCGACAAGGGCATCATTCCCTTCATCAAGATCGACAAGGGCCTGGAGGATGAGGCCAACGGCGTGCAACTGATGAAGCCGATTCCGGGCCTCGACACGCTGCTCGAACGTTCGCGGGCGCTGGGCGTGTTCGGCACCAAGGAGCGCTCGGTGATCAATTCGGCCAACCGCGAGGGCATTGCCGCAGTGGTCGATCAGCAGTTCGAAGTGGGCCGGCAGGTGCTTCGCCATGGCATGATGCCGATCATCGAGCCCGAAGTGAACATCAAGAGCGAGACCCGCGCGGACTGCGACCGGATTTTGCTGGCGGAGATTCTCAGGAACCTCGACGCGCTGCCCGCAGGCGAGACGGTCATGCTCAAACTCAGCCTGCCGGTGGAGCCGGGCCTGTTCGATCCGCTGGTCGACCACCCGAAAGTGCTGCGCGTCGTCGCGCTGTCGGGCGGCTACAAGCGGCCCGAGGCTTGTGTCGAGCTGTCGAAGAACCGCGGCATCATCGCCAGCTTCAGCCGTGCGCTGCTCGAAGACCTGCGTGCGCAGATGAGCGATGCGGAGTTCGACGCGTCGCTGGGCGGGGCGATCGACGAGATCTACCGGGGCTCGACGCAGAAGACGGGCGCTGCGGCCGGCGCCTGATCCCCGATCCCCGCGCGGCGCTGTTGACGCTGGGGACGAAGCGGTTCCGGTTATCCCAGGAGCGTGCGATGATCGAATCCGCTGACGACCATCGCCTCGCCGCCCGGCTCTACCTGATCTCGCCGCTCGACGTGGGCGGCGGGTTTCCCGGCCGGCTGGCGCATGCGCTCGACGCCGGGCCGGTGGCGGCATTCCAGTTTCGCGTGAAAGGCATCGACGAACATGCCGCCGCGCGGCTGGCCGAGCCGTTGCAGCGCATCTGCGCCGAGCGCGAGGTGGCCTTCATCGTCAACGATTCCATCTCTCTGGCGAAGCGGCTGGGCGCGGACGGCGTGCATCTCGGCCAGTCGGACGGCGCCATCGGCGAGGCGCGCGAGCGGCTGGGGCGCGATGCGCAGATCGGTGTGACCTGCCACGCCAGCCGGCATCTGGCCATGGAAGCGGGCGAGGCCGGCGCCGACTATGTTGCATTCGGCGCTTTCTTCCCGACCACGACCAAGGAGGTCGAACATCACGCCGAGCCGGAAATCCTGGCCTGGTGGCAAGCGCTGTTCGAGCTGCCCTGTGTTGCGATCGGCGGCATCACGCCGGCGAACTGTGTGCCGCTGGTGCAGGCCGGTGCCGACTTCCTCGCCGTTTCGGGTGCGGTGTGGAACGGTGACGAAGCTGCCGCGGTGCGGGCGTTTCATGCAGCCATGACGACGGTGTGAATCCCATCGGGCATTGACGCCGGGTAGCCTCAGCCCTGCGGCGGGGCGCCGTATTTCTCGGCCAGCTCCAGCAAGTTGTCCTGCCGTTCTGCGCCGGTCGAACGCATCACGCCGGCGATCATCACATAGCAGCCGACCGTGAACATGAAGTCGAGCATCTGCTGCTCATCCCATTGCGCCCGCAATGCCTGCCAGTTGGCGTCGCCGATCATGCGGTTGTTCACCAGATCCTCGGTGGCGCGGATGACGGTGGCTTCGAAAGGGGTGAAATAGGGATCTTCGGCACCGCGCTGGATCGGCCCGTACATCTCCGGGTCGAGCCCGCAGTTCACGCTCGTTTCGAGGTGGCTCGACCACATATAAGTCGCCCCGGTGATCCAGGCGGTGCGCATGATGGCGATCTGGCGCAGCTTCACCGGCAGTGTGTTGTCGCCGAGGATATGGAGATTGAGCGGCGAGAAGGCGTTGGCCAGAACCGGGTGGTGCGCGAAAGTGCGCAGCACCGGATTGGTGATCGGCGGGTATTTCGGCGGGGCAGCGCCCTTGACGGCCCCCTTGCTCCATTGCGCGAAGAAGGCGCGGGTCTCGTCGGTGAAGTCCTCATCGCGGACTTGCGGCAGGCGGGCGGGCGGGTCGGGCGGCAGCATGGACGGGACTTTGTCGCTGCCCATGCGCGCCGTCAACCGTTCCGAAACCTGCCCGGCCGTTCGCGGCATGGCAAAGGAAAGCCCGCCGCCGGTGTCGGCGACGGGCTTGCGCTTGTCGGTATGCGGACGATCAGTTGCCGAAAGTGCGCTGCCACCAGCCGCGGCGGGGCGGCTCGTTCGCGGCATTGGCTTTGGCCTCGGCTGCCATTGTCGTTTCGGCAGCCGGTTCGGCTGCGGCGATTTCAGCTTCCACGGCCGGAGTTTCAGGCACGGGCGGCATTGCTTCAGCCTCGACTTCGGCTTTCTTGCGGCGGGTGCGTTTGGGCTTGGCCGGGACGGCTTCCGCCGCTTCGGGAGCCGGTTCGATCGGATGAGCTGCCTCTGCCGGGGCGGCTTCGGCTGCGATGTCCGCTTTCTTGCGGCGAGTGCGCCTGGGCTTGGCGGGTGCTTCCCCGGCCGCTTCCGCAGGAGCGGGTTCCACGGGCACAGCTTCCGCTGGTGCCTCTTCCCCGGCCGCGATGTCCGCTTTCTTGCGGCGAGTGCGCCTGGGCTTGGCCGGCGCTTCCCCGGCTGCTTCCGCAGCATCGGCTTCCGCAGCCGTTTCGGGTTCGCTTAAGGGCTCTGAGGGCGGCTCGGCCCCGGCTGCCGCAGGCTCGGCCTCAGCCTCGCTTTCGGCCTCGTCTGCCGCTTCCTGACCGGCTTCGCCACGGCCGCGGCCGCCGCGCCGGCGGCGACCGCGCCGGCGCCGTTTGCGCGGACTTTCGCCATCTTCGGCGCCGTCTTCGGCACCATCCTCGCCGGCATCCTCGGCGCTATCTTCGCCATCCTCGGGCGTTTCGGTCACTTCCCCGGCCGAAGTTTCGTCGCGGCGATCGCGGCTGCGGCGGCGCTTGCGCCGTTTGCGGCGACCTTCGCCATCGGTTTCGCCCCGGCCACCGGTCTCTTCGGCTTCCGCTTCCTCCTCCTCGATATCCTCGTCCTCTGCGGGCAAGTCCGCATCGTCATAGTCGTCGACGATCGGCTCGAAGCGGGGGACGAATTCGGGACGCGGGCCGGAGGAACCGACGCGCATCTTGGCGCCTTCGTTCTCGCCTTCCGGAATCACCTCGACGCGCACGCCGTAACGGGCCTCGATCTCGGCGAGATCGGCGCGCTTGGCGTTGAGCAGGTAGATCGACGCCTCGGTCGAAGCGTAGAGCGTGATGATCGAGCCGCGGCCTTTTGCCGCTTCGTCTTCGATCAGGCGCAGCGCGGAAAGGCCCGCCGAACTGGCGGTGCGGACGAGGCCGGTGCCGTCGCAGTGCGGGCATATGCGCGTCGTCGCTTCCAGCACGCCGGTACGCAGGCGCTGGCGGCTCATCTCCATCAGGCCGAAGCTCGATATACGGCCGATCTGGAGCCGGGCGCGATCGTTCCGCAGCGCTTCCTTCATCGCCTTTTCGACCTTGCGGATGTTCGATCCGTATTCCATGTCGATGAAGTCGATGACGACGAGGCCGGCCATGTCGCGCAGGCGCAACTGGCGGGCGATTTCGCGGGCCGCCTCGATATTGGTGTTGAGCGCGGTCGCCTCGATGCCGTGCTCCTTGGTCGAGCGGCCCGAGTTGATGTCGATCGAGACAAGCGCCTCGGTCGGGTTGATGACGATGTAGCCGCCCGATTTCAACTGCACGACCGGATCGTACATCGCGGTGAGCTGGTCCTCGGCGCCATAGCGCTGGAACAACGGCACGGGATCGGCATAGGCCTTCACCCGGCGCGCGTGGCTGGGCATCAGCAGCTTCATGAAGTCGCGCGCGGCGCGGTAGCCGGCTTCACCCTCGACGACGACTTCCTCGATGTCGCGGTTGTAGATGTCGCGGATCGCGCGCTTGATCAGGTCGCTGTCCGAATGGATCAGCGCCGGCGCGCTCGACTTCAGCGTGTTCTCGCGAATCTCGTCCCACAGACGGGCGAGGTAGTCGAAGTCGCGCTTGATCTCGGCCTTGGTGCGCGAGAGGCCGGCGGTGCGGACGATGCAGCCCATCGACTTGGGCAGGTCCAGCTCGCCGATGATCGCTTTCAGCCGCTTGCGGTCCGATGCCGAGTTGATCTTGCGGCTGATGCCGCCGCCGTGGCTCGAATTCGGCATCAGCACGCAATAGCGGCCGGCAAGCGACAGGTAGGAGGTCAGCGCCGCGCCCTTGTTGCCGCGCTCTTCCTTGACGACCTGCACCAGCAGCACCTGGCGGCGGTGGATGACGTCCTGGATCTTGTAGCGGCGGCGCAGGGCCATGCGCTTGGCGCGCAGTTCGTCGGCCTCTTTCGAGCGGCCGCGGCCGCCCTGGCGACGCCGGCCACGACGCTGGCGGTCCCCGGCGGCATCGTCGTCGCCGGCTTCGCTTTCCCCGGCGGTTCCGGCGCGTTCCTCGCCTTCTTCCTCGGCATATTCGAAGCCGTTCTCGACATGGCCGCCCTCGATCGTGGCGATCTGGTCCTTCTCGGACGTGTCGATCTCGGTGACGCCTTCCTCGCCGGCGAAGTCGTCGGCCAGACCTTCTCCCAACTCGTCGTCGCCGAAGTCCTCGTCGCTTTCGTCGGCAGCGCGCAGGGCGGCTTCTTCCTCGGCGTGCGCGGCTTCTTCGGCGAGCAGCGCCTCACGATCCTCCTTGGGGATCTGGTAGTAATCGGGATGGATTTCGCTGAAGGCCAGGAAACCGTGGCGATTGCCGCCGAAATCGACGAAAGCCGCCTGTAGCGACGGTTCGACCCGGGTTACCTTGGCGAGATAGATATTGCCCTTGATCTGCTTGCGATCGGCGGATTCAAAGTCGAATTCCTCAATACGATTGCCCTTGAGGACGGCCACCCGGGTTTCTTCCTGGTGGCGCGCATCGATAAGCATGCGCGTTGTCATTATGATATCTCCATGCGCACCGCGGTATGGAAGAGCCCGAAGGGCGGCTTCCACTCAGCACGGCGCGGGTATTCTGGATGACGCCGCCGGCTCCGTTCCGATGAGGGAAGGGCAGGCGGCTGTCGGGTTTGTAGGTGAAGCCCCGGCGCACCAGCGCCCGGGCGGCTTGCTGTGTGTCTGCAAGCGGGAGAATGCGCGGCGAAAACGAACGCGCAGTACCGATGATCGGTAGGCTCGCCGTCCATGCCTTCCGCGCCTGTGAGGGCTGCGGCTGGCAAAACGGCAAATGGCTTCTCATGGCTCGCATCAACCTGTTCGGTCCGGGTAAGACACCCGAAAATTGGCCGGTGTGGGAATACAGTCCCGATTTCGCCCGCCCGCCCGATTTTGCCTGCCCGATTGCGCCCGTTCAGCGTTGTTTCCGGTGCGTGAGGATCGGGCCGGCTTGTCCGGCGCCTGTCACCTAGCAGCCAATCCCCCGATCGGCAAGCCGTGCAAGCGGCAGCTCGGCCATTGCGGTTCCATCCGGGTGGCTCTAGCAGGATGCGCAATGCCGCATCCTTTCCAGTTCGCCCTGTTCGTTGCCGTGCCGCTGGCGCTTGCGGGGGCACTGGTCGGAGCCGCCCGCGTATCCGCCGTGTCGGGCGGCTATGCCTATATCCAGCGCATCGCGCTGCCGCCGGCCAGCGGCCGGATCGGCCTTCCCGAAGTGCGCGGGCCGCTGGGTGCAGGCCGTCCGCTGGTGGTACTCGATGCTGGCCATGGCGGGCATGATCCCGGCGCCGGGAAAGAGCCCCTGGCCGAAAAAACGCTGACGCTGCAACTTGCCCAAGCCTTGCGCGACGAACTGCTGAAAGGCGGCGGCATCCGTGTCGCGATGACTCGCGATGACGACCGCTTCCTGCTGCTGCCCGAGCGTTCGGGCATTGCGCGGCGGCTCAACGCCGACCTGTTCCTCTCGATTCATGCCGACAGCGTGGAGAACAACGAGGGTGCCCATGGCGCCAGCGTCTATACGCTGTCCGAGCGCGGCGGTAACGAGGCCGCGGCACTGCTTGCCGCAAGGGAAAACCGGGCCGACACGATCAACGGCATATCGCTTGCCGGCACCAGCGATGCCGTCAGCGCGATCCTCGTCGACCTTTCGCAGCGCGAGGCGCAGGCGAAGTCCGAGGAATTCGCCCGGCTGATTCTGCGCGAGGCGACAGGCAGGATGCCGCTGCACGACCAGCACGTGCAGTCGGCGGCTTTCGTCGTTCTCAAGTCTCCCGACATGCCCTCGGTGCTGTTCGAAAGCGGCTATGTCAGCAATCCCGGCGAGGCCGCGAAGCTCGCCTCGCCCGAGGGCCGCGCCACGTTCGCCCAGGCGACGGCACGGGCCATCCGTCTCTACTTCGCGCGGCAGTCGCACCCGTGAACGGGCTTTCCCTCGGGCGGCACACGCGATAAGGGTCCATCACGATGGCTGACTCCGCGGCGCCCGAAAACGAAAACCTGCACTACCGTATCCGCCGCGAGGCGGGCGGGGCCTGGGGCCGGTTCCGGCAGTCCTGGCGCGGGAAGCCCTGGCTCCGGCGGCTGGGCTACGCGGCCGGCGTGCTCCTGCTGATCTGGCTGGCGGTGTGGTTGCTCATCACGCGCAACCTGCCCTCGGCCGACAAGCTGCTGACCTATCAGCCGCCGCTGCCTACCATCGTGCGCGGCATCGACGGGCAGATCGTCTATTCCTATGCGCGCGAGCGGCGCGTGCAACTGCGGTTCGCCGATTTCCCCAGGCCGGTGATCAACGCCTTCCTCTCGGCCGAAGACAAGACGTTCTGGACGCATGGCGGCGTCGATTACACCGGCCTTGCCGGCGCGGTGGTCGATTATGTCTCGAAAGTGGGTTCGGGCCGACGCGCCAAGGGCGGCTCGACGATCACCCAGCAGGTAGCCAAGAATATCCTGATCGGCGATGAGTATTCGCTCGGCCGCAAGTTCAAGGAGATGATCCTGGCGCGGCGGATCGAGGCGACGCTGAACAAGCAGCAGATCCTGGAACTCTATCTGAACGAGATCCCGCTCGGGCGGCAGAGCTTCGGCGTCCAGGCCGCCGCGCGCGCCTATTTCGGCAAGGACGTGAACGATCTCAAGCTGCACGAGGCGGCTTTCCTCGCGATCCTGCCCAAAGCGCCCGAGCGCTATGGCCGCGCGCGCAACGCCGGCCTGGCCATCGAGCGCCGCAATTACGTGCTCGACCAGATGCAGCGGAACGGCTGGGCGACGCCGGCGGAAGTGGCCGAGGCCAAGGCGCAGCCGCTGGGCATTATCCCGCGGCGGGTGGACACCTATGATCCCTCGGTCGGCTACTTCATGGAAGAAGTCCGCCGCCAGTTGATCCAGCGCTATGGCGAAAAGGCCGAGGACGGGCCGAACAGTGTCTATGCCGGCGGCCTGTGGGTGCGTTCCTCGCTCGATTCCGAAATGCAGAAGGCGGCGCAGGATGCGCTGCGCGCCGGACTGCTGCGCTATCACGGGAACATGGGTTTTCGCGGGCCGATCGATCATATCGATGTCGACCCGGACAAGTGGCAGGCCCAGCTCGTTACGCTCAACAAGTCGATTTCCTATCAGGACTGGCGCGTCGGTCTGGTGATCGAACGCAACGGGGCCAGCGCCCGTATCGGCTTTCCCGACGGCCAGACCGGCCAGCTTGTCGCGCTGCCCGATTCGCTGCGCGCCGGCGATGTGATCGCCGCCGCGCCCGCGGGCAACGGGGTTTTCGCCGTGCGCATCATTCCCGAGGTGTCGGGCGGCATGATGATCGAAAGCCCGTTCAACGGCCGCATCCTGGCCATGCAGGGAGGCTTCGATTCCGGGCTGGCATCGTTCAACCGCGCGACCCAGGCGGAACGCCAGCCGGGCTCGACGATCAAGCCTTTCGTCTATGCGACCGCGCTCGACAGCGGCATGACCCCCGCGAGCATGGTGCTCGACGGCACGTTCTGCGTCAATCAGGGCACTTCTTCGCAGAAGTGTTTCCGCAATTTCGGCGGCGGAGGCGGCAGCGGCATGCACACGATGCGCTGGGGCCTCGAACAGTCGCGCAACCTGATGACGGTGCGGGTGGCCAACGATGTCGGCATGAACCGCGTGACCGGAACGATCGATCGGGTCGGCATCGGCAAGTATCAGAACTACCTGTCCTTCGCGCTCGGCGCGGGCGAGACGACGGTGGCGCAGATGGTGAACGCCTATGCGGCGCTGGCCAATAACGGCGTGCAATATCCCTCGTCGCTGATCGACTATATCCAGGACCGCAACGGCAAGATCATCTGGCGTGCGGACAACCGCCGCTGCCTCAACTGCAACATGGCGCAGTGGGACGGCAAGCCGATGCCCCGGTTCGAACCGCGCGGCAAGCAGGTGCTCGACCCGCGCACCGCTTATCAGGTGGTTCACATGCTGGAAGGCGTCGTCACGCGCGGTACCGCGGTCGTGCTGCGCGACCTGGGCCTGCCGCTGTTCGGCAAGACCGGCACGACCAGCGGCCCCACCAATGTCTGGTTCGTCGGCGGCTCGCAGCGCTATGTCGCCGGCGTCTATCTCGGCTACGACCAGCCGCGCTCGCTCGGCGGCTACGCCCAGGGCGGCCGGATCGCGGCGCCGATTTTCAAGCAGTTCCTCCAGGCGACGCGCGAGCGCTGGAGCCGCCTGCCTTTCGTCGCGCCGGAAGGCATCCGCATGGTTCGGATCGACCGTGTCACGGGCAAGCGCGTGTTCGGCGTCACGCCGGGCTCCGATCCCAGGTCGGGTGTGATCTGGGAGGCATTCAAGCCCGATACAGAGCCGATGCGCACCACCCGCGCCGACCTTCTCGCCAACCAGCGCGAGGCGCTGATGGCGGCGATCGGCCGCGGCCGGCAGGCGCATCGGCAGGCGCAGGAAAATGCCGCCAGGGCCGGCGAAGCGCGCGACTTCGCCGAGGAGCAGGGCGGGGTCTATTGACGGGTAGACTCCGGTGCCGGCGGCAGAGATCATAACCGGCCGCGCCGCAGGCCGCAAACCCGGCCTTGCCATGAGCGACAGCCATGAGCGATGGTTTGCCGGCCCTGCGCGGTCGCAGCGACGAGGCGCTCGGCCGCTTCCGCGTCCGATATTCGAAGGAGCATTCCCATGCCCGGCCACCATCCTTCCCGCCACGCGCTGACCAGGCCCGATCATCCGGCGATGGTGATCGCGGATACGGGCGAGGTGCTGACCTATCGCGCGCTGGACGAGGGCTCGAACCGGTTTGCCCGGTTGCTGCGCTCGCTGGGGCTGAAGCCGGGTGACCGGATTGCGGCGATGCTGTGCAATTCGACGATTTTTCCGATCGTCTATTGGGGCGCAACGCGCTGCGGCGTATTCATCACGCTGCTGTCGACGCACCTGAAGCCGGCTGAAGCGGCCTATATCATCGGGGATTCCGGCTCGCGCGTGCTGGTGCTTTCGGGCTCGCTCGGTGAGACGCCGCGCATGCTGGCGGCCGCACGGGCGGAACTGATCGGGGGCGTGGAGCGGATCTACCATGCGGACGACGCGGCCGTCGCGGGGGCCGATTCGCTGACGGCGGCACTGGCGGCGATGCCGGCGAGCCCGGTGGATGACGAGATATCGGGCTTTCACATGATCTATTCGAGCGGCACGACGGGGCGCCCCAAGGGCGTCGTCCTGCCTTTCACGCCCGGCCCGATCGACGAGTTCAACCCGCTCGAAGGCGGTGGGGCACTGGAGGAAGGCGCCGGGCCGCCCGTCGTCTTCAATGCCGGCCCGCTGTATCACGGTATGCCGCTGTCCTGCATGGTCGTGCCGCAGCGGCTCGGCGGCACTGCCGTCACCCTGTCGAAATTCGATGCCGAGGCGGTCCTCAAGGCGATCGAGACCTGGCAAGTCACCGAAGCGCAGTTCGTGCCGACGATGTTTGTGCGGCTGCTGGCACTGCCCGACGAGGTTAGGGCCGGGTACGACATATCTTCGCTGAAGAAGGTGATCCACGCCGCGGCGCCCTGTCCGGTCGAGATCAAGCGGCGGATGATCGCATGGTTCGGGCCGATCATCTATGAATACTATTCGAGCACCGAAGGCGTCGGCGTCACCGGGATCACCTCGGAGGAGTGGCTGCGCAAGCCCGGTTCGGTCGGCAGGTCGGCGATGGGGCCGATCCACATCTGCGACGAGGACGGGCGCGAGCTGTCGGCGGGCGAATCCGGCCTCATCTATTTCGAGGTGCCGCAGGGCAGGGCGGTCGCTTACCTCAACGACACCGACAAGACGAAGCGCGCGGCGCATCCGCGGCACGCCAACTGGTTCACCGTCGGTGATATCGGCAGGCTCGATGACGATGGCTACCTTTTCCTCACCGACCGCAAGGACTTCATGATCATATCGGGCGGGGTGAACATCTACCCGCAAGCGGTCGAGGACTGCCTGATCGTCCACCCCGGAGTGCTCGACGCGGCGGTGATCGGAATCGCCGACCCCGAATACGGCGAAGCGGTGAAAGCCATTGTCCAGCCCAAAGTCCGGGCCGACGCGGGGCCTGAACTCGAAGCCGCTCTGCGCGCGTGGGTAAGCACGCGGATATCCAGAGTGACGCAGCCGAAAAGCTACGAATTCGTCGAGGAACTGCCGCGCCTCCCCTCCGGCAAGCTCGCCAAGCACGAGTTGCGCAAGCTCTACGGCAATCCCGTTTCACACGGGCGTTGCTGATTCCCGCCCGCTCGCCATCGCCATGGCGGGTCCGGCGAAGCGCCATTCTGTTTGCCGGGGGGCCAGTGCCTTTGAAATTTGACATGATCATGTCAATATGACACGATTCGAATCATGGGCGGCAAGTTCGATTCCCGACACCCGCTGGTGGGCCTCTCCGACGAGTTGATCCGGCTGAACGGCCGGATGAAAAGCATGTTCGCCGGTGCGCGGCGGTCGGAAGGGCTGGGGGATTCCGGGCTTACCGTGCTCAACGCGGTGGTCGAGGCCGAGCGGCCGCCGACGGTGCCGCAAATCGGCCGCTCGCTCGGCCAGCCGCGCCAGCTCATCCAGCGCGCGGCCAATGCGCTGATGGCGGCCGGGCTGATCGAGGCCGCGCCCAATCCCGATCACAAGCGCGCCGTCCTGTTGTGCCCGACCGAGCGCGGCACGGCACTCAAGCGCGAGATGGATGCCCGTGCCGATGCTGTCGCCGCCGCAATCGGCGATGGGCTCGACCCCCGGCTCATCCGCGAGGCTACGGCCGTTCTGAACACCATCCGCAGGCAATTGGAGGCGCGGTTGCGCACTGGAGAGAAACGATGACGAGCATGACTTACGACATCGACGAGCTGGCGCCGAAAGGCCCGCTGACCGACTGGCTCGACGCCAACGTGCCCGAACTGGGCAAGGGGCCGCTGGAGACGAGCGTACTCAGCGGTGGCACGTCGAATGTCGTGCTCACTCTCAGCCGCGGCGAGAAGCCCATGGTCATGCGCCGTCCCCCCGCCGTGCCGCCGCCGGGCGCGGAGAAGGGCGTGCTGCGCGAGGCGCGGATTCTCACCGCGCTCAACCGGACCGACGTGCCGCACCCCGTTTGCTACGGCTCGTGCGGCGACGCCTCGGTCGTCGGCGCGCCGTTCTATGTCATGGAGAAAGTCGACGGCTGGGCGCCGAACCTGCGGGACGAGAAGATCTGGAACGAACCGCCGTTCGACGCGATGCCCTATGAATACGGCATCCCTTTCGCGATCGTCGATGGCCTGATCGCGCTTGCCAACGTCGATTATATCGCCATCGGCCTCGAGGACTACGGCAAGCCGGGCAAGTTTCTGGAACGCCAGGTCGACCGCTGGGCCGGTCAGCTCGCCTCTTACCCGGAGCGTTACAAGGGCTATGAGGCCCGCCGGCTCGACGGCTATGCCGAGACCGAGGAATGGCTGCGTCACAGCAAGCTGCCGCAGGAAGTGCGCGGTATCATCCACGGCGATGTCGGTACGCCCAACATGATGTTCCAATGGGGGCCGCCGGCCCGGCTTGCGGCGATGATCGACTGGGAGCTTTCGACCATCGGCGATCCGATGATCGACATGGGCTGGTTCACCGGCGGCATGCGCGACGAGGAGAACCCGGACAAGGAGTTCCCGACCGCGCTCAACAACCCGGCGAATTTCCCGACGAAGCAGGAACTGGCGCGCTATTACTGCGCGGGCACCGGCCGCGACATCCGCGATTTCGAGTGGTTCTCGCTGCTCGCCAGGTTCAAGTCCGGCTGCCTGCTCGAATACAAGGTGGCGCAGGCCGAGGCCGGTATTCTGCCCAGGGAGACGGGCCGTTTTTTCGCGCGCATCGTCGAGAACTGCTTTCAGGAAACCAAAGCCCAGATTGCCCGGATGAAATGACCGGATGAAATGAAATGCGTTGCTTCCTCCCGGCGCTCGCCCGGAGAGGGATTCAGGAGATAGAACATGATCGATTTCAGCGTAGAGCCCGAATTCCAGGCCAAGCTCGACTGGATGGAGAAATTCGTCCGCGAGGAATGCGAGACGATGGACCTGCTGTTTCCGGAAATGGGAACGCCTTACGATGTCACGCACAAGCCTTCGCGCAATCATCTCAAGCCGTTGCAGGATCAGGTGAAAGCCCAGGGCCTGTGGGCCTGCCATCTCGGCCCCAATCTCGGCGGACCGGGCTACGGCCAGGTCAAGCTGGCCCTGATGAACGAGATCATCGGCCGTTCGAACTGGGCGCCGACCGTTTTCGGCACGGCCGCGCCCGATACCGGCAACGCCGAGATCCTGGCCCTGTTCGGCACGCCCGAACAGAAGAAGAAGTACCTGGAGCCGCTGATGGCGCAGGAGATCGTCTCCTGCTTCTCGATGACCGAGCCGCAGGGCGGCGCCGATCCCGGTGAATTCGTCTGCAAGGCCTGGCAGGAGGACGGCGAATGGGTGATCGAGGGTGAGAAGTGGTTCTCGTCGAATGCCCGCTATGCCGCTTTCTGCCTGGTCATTGCCGTCACGGCGCCCGAAGCCAGGCTGACGGAGCGGATGAGCATGTTCATCGTGCCGACCGACAGGCCCGGATTCGAGATCATCCGCAACGTCGCCATTGCCGGTGAGGGCGATCCCGCGGACGGCGCGCAGTGCCATGTGCGCTACAACAAGGTGCGCGTGCCGCTCGACTACATGCTGGGCAATCCGGGCGAAGGCTTCAAGGTCGCGCAGGCGCGTCTGGGCGGTGGCCGCATCCACCATGCCATGCGCACGGTAGGCAAGTGCCAGCGCTTCATCGACATGATGCTGGAACGCGCCGTCTCGCGCAAGACTCGCGGCCGGATGCTGGGCGACCATCAGTTCGCCCAGGGCAAGATCGCCGATTCGATTATCGAACTGGAGCAGTTCCGCTGCATGGTGCTGAAGACCGCCTGGATCATCGACGAGATCGAGGCCGGCCGGATGCCGCACGGCGCTTCCCGCAACCATATCGGCATGTGCAAGGTCGCGATGGCAAACGTCTATGGCAACATCTGCGGCCGCGCGCTCGAACTGCACGGTTCGCTCGGCATTTCGCTGGACATGCCGCTAGCCCAGGCCTTCGGGGGGTACATGTCGCTGGCTTTCGCCGATGGCCCGACCGACGTTCACCGCTCACAGCTTGCCCGCGCGCATCTCAAGAAGGCTGTGCCCGCCCCCGGCATGTTCCCGACCGAGCATATCCCGACCCGGCTTGCCGCGGCGCTCGAACGCTATCCGAACGCCCGCGAGAACTGGAGCTGAGATGGACCCGCTCTTCGACTTCACCGGCAAGGTCGCGCTTGTCACCGGCGGTTCGCGCGGGCTCGGCTACCAGATGGTCAGGGCTTTCGCCGAGCGCGGCGCCGATGTCATCATCGCCAGCCGCAAGCAGGAGAACTGCGAGAAAGTGGCCGGGGAAATGCGCGCGCTCGGCCGCAAGGCGCTCGCCATCGGCGCGCATGTCGGCAAATGGCCCGAGTGTGACCGGCTGATCGAGGAAGCCTATGCGGCTTTCGGGCGTGTGGATATCCTTGTGAACAATGCGGGGATGAGCCCGCGGATGCCGAGCCATGAGGTGACCGAGCAACTGTTCGATTCGGTCGTGAACCTCAATTTCAAAGGCCCGTTCCGGCTTGCCAGCCGGATCGGCAAGCGGATGTTCGACCGGGCCGGTGAAACGGGCGAGGGAGGCTGCATCATCAACGTGACCTCATCGGGCTCGCTGATGCCGCTGCCGGGAGTCGTTCCCTACGGCTCATCCAAGGCGGCGCTCAACGCCATGGGCAGGAGCCTGGCCTGGGAGTATGCGCCCCATGTGCGGGTCAACACGCTCTCGCCCGGCGCCTTCCGCACCGATATCGTCGAGGCCTGGCCCGACAAGGGGCGGGGTCCGATCGCGATTCCCCGCGGCCATGCGGCCGAGCCCGGGGATATCGTCACCGCAGCACTGTTCCTGGCGAGCCCGCATTCGGTCAACGTCACCGCCTCGCTGGTGCGCTGTGACGGCGGGCAGCATTGAGTTACCGGCGGCCCGCCATCTCCCCTCCCGCAAGCGGCAGGGGAAATTGAAGACCTATTGGGAGTCCGTCTTATGCCCCGCGCCATCATCGCCGACGCGTTCGGTCCGCCCGAAGTCTATGATATCCGCGAGCACGCTGTTCCGGAGCCCGGGCCGGGCCGGATCCGCGTTGCGATCAAGGCCATCGGCATCTCCTATGTCGACGTGCTGACCGCTGCGGGGAAGTATCAGGTGACGCCGCCGCTGCCGTTCGTTCCGGGCAGCGAATGCGCCGGCATCGTCGAGGCCGTGGGCGAGGAGGTCGGGCACCTCGCGGTCGGCGACCGGGTGATGGGCAGCAGCTTCGGCGGCATCTTCGCCGAGGCCGGCACGTTCCGCGCGGCCAGTTTCAACAAGGTGCCCGAAGCCCTGTCGCTGGAGGAAGCCGCGGTTTTCCCGCCCAGCTATACGACGAGCTATCATGCGCTTGTCGACCGCGGGCAGCTCAGGCCCGGCGAAGTGCTGCTGGTGCTCGGCGCGGCTGGTGCGACCGGCATCGCCGCGATCCAGATCGGCAAGCACCTGGGAGCCCGGGTGATCGCTTCCGCCTCGAGCGGCGAGAAGCGGGACTTGTGCATTGCCGCCGGAGCCGATGCGGTGGTGAACACGCGCAGCGAAAACTGGCGCGACGAGGTCAGGGCCGCGGCGCAGGGCCGGCCGGTTGACGTGGTGTTCGACCCTGTCGGCGGCACCGCGACCGATCCGGCATTCCGGTCGCTGGGCTACAACGGCCGCCATCTGGTCATCGGCTTCACCGGCGGCATAGCCTCGCTCAAGACCAACCTGCCGCTGGTCAAGACCGCCAGCCTGATCGGAGTCCAGTTGCGCACGTTCGGCGAGAACGAGCCCGGCAGGGCTGCGGCGAATATGGAACAGTGCCTTGCGCTTGCGGCGCAGGGCCTGCTCAAACCGATGATCGGCAAGGTCTATGGCTTCGAGGATTACCGCGCGGCGATGAATGCCGCCTTCACCGGCGAGCGCGCCGGCCGGGTGGTGATGAAGGTCGGCTGAAAAATTTCTCCCCGTCGCCGCAGGCGATGGGGAGGAACTACATCTGGCAACCCGCCCTGAACTGCTGCGGCGTCATTCCGGTCCAGCGCTTGAATGCGCGGCCGAAGCTGGTCTGCTCGCCGTAGCCGAGCCGGTCGGCGATTTCGTCGAGCGAAAGCTGCCGCTGCGCGAGGTGCGATTTCGCCAGCGCTGCGCGCTGCTTCTCGACCAGTTCGGAGAAGCGCGCGCCTGCGGCCGCCAGCCGTGCTTGCAGCGTTCGGACGGACGTGCCGATTTTCTCCGCGCAGCGCTCGATCGTGCAGTTGCCCGAGGCCAGCGAGCCGCGGATATAGCTTTCCACCCGTTCTATCACCGACTGGCTGTGCGCCGTCTTGACCGTTTCCAGATAGCCGCCGAGCAGCCGGAACAGCAGCCGGTTGGCGCTGGGCACCGGCTGGTCGAGCGTATGGACCGGAAAGGCGATCGAATTGTGCGAATCGCGGCTCGTCACCTTGCAGCCGAGCAGCTTCTCCAGTTCGGGCATGTCGCTGCCCCGCGTCTCGGCCGAAAGGCTGACCCACGAGGGCTTGAAACCCGGCCCGCCGATCGACTGCAACAGCTTCACATTGAGCATCGCCGCCTGGTAGTTGGCCTGGTCGTTGACCCCGATGTCGGTATTGACCAGCCAGGCCAGTTCGGCGGTTTCGCGCCCCTCGATCAGCACCACTTCGCAATCCGGCGCGTGGACGACGGGCAGATAGTCGATCAGGCAGCGGATGCCCGCGCGCACCGTCGGCGCCGATCGGCACAATGCGGTGACGCAGCCGAACACCTCGGGATCCTGCGTCGTGGCGATGTGGAGGCCGAACAGCGGATCGTCGAACAGCGTGCTGCAATATTCGAGAGTGTCGGCAAGCTGCTGCGGTGCGATCAGGCTTTCGGGATCGGTCAGGACGCGCGCTTCCATGCCGTGACGCTCGACGATGCCCCGCGCATCGCGGCCCAACTGGCGCGCGACGGCGGCCAGGCCGCTGAAATTCGCAGCGCGGCACTGGCCGCCGCCCGGTGCGATATCGAGCGGCCCGTCGAGGCTGAAGAAACTTTCCTGGCCCATTTCCGTACGACCTTGCTTTTCGCTTGCATCCTGTGGCGTGCAATATCGAGACTGCTGCGCCAAATGCCAATACCGTTTGACTTGCCTGTGGCAGCAGCAATGCGACCTTGGACATTTGCGCCATCAGCGAGGGAGAGAAGCATGAGCTTGGAGACGATCGAGGACCATCGCAGGGAAGCCGAAAAGCACGTTCTCTATGAAAAGGACAAGGCGAAGCGGATCGCGACGATCACGTTCAGCCGGCTGGACAAGCACAATACGGCCACGATCGGCATGCGCTCGCGCTTCGCGCAGCTCGTCCACAAGGCCAATATCGACGACGACGTGAAAGTGCTGGTCATCCGCGGCGATGGCGACAACCTGGGCAGCGGCGGCGACCTCAACGAACACGGCGACCTTTATCTCAGCCCGAAGCCCGGCGACAACTTCCTGGTCGACCTTGAGATCGACGATCCCGATGTGAAATACCCGCCGATCGGCACCTATCGCTACCTGCACGGCCTGACCGACTTCTACGCCAAGGCGCGCTCGGGCAACCGGCCGCTACAGGAGTTCAAGAAGATATCGATCGTCGAGGCCAAGGGCTATTGCTACGGCTGGCACTTCTACCAGTGCGCCGATGCCGACATCATCGTCGCTTCGGATGATGCGCTGTTCGGCCATCCCTCTTTCCGCTATGCCGGGTGGGGGCCGCGCATGTGGCAGTGGCTCGAAACCGTCGGTCTGCGCGCTTTCAGCGAGATGCTGTTCACCGGCCGCCCGGTCACCGCCGAGGAAATGTACACCGCCAATCGTTTCGTGAACTGCGTCGTTCCGCGCGACCAGCTCGAGGCGACGACAGCCAAGTACGCACATGCCTGCTCGATCACGCGTCCGAACGATGTCGTCGTCGCGCAGAAGACTTTCATCGAGGCCTACAAACAGTACCGCGGCGAATACTTCGGCTCGCTGCTGACGGGCTGGCTCGAGGGCATGTTGCCGCTGATGAAGGACGATGGCGCGAACGACGTGAATCTGGGCAAGGGCAGCACGTTCCAGCAGGGCATCGGTCAGGTCGTGAAAAGCAACGACCTCAACTATCCGGCCGATTGGCGCCTCAGCAAGAAGGGGCGCGAGAGCAACGACAAGTAAGGGTTTCCCCCTGGCTTGTCCGGGGAGGAATTGCGCCGATTATCGAAACCGATGCGCGGGCTGCATGGCGTGGCCCGCGCATTATTTTATGAAAAGGGGGTATAAGAAGGGCGCGCATCGGCCCGCCCACCTGGGAGAGAGCCATGGCGGAAACCCTGTTCTCCTTCGACCGACGCAATTATCGCGATTGCCAGGCCAAGTTTCGCGGTGAGCGTGAGCAGGAATACTATTGCGGCGATTGCTGGATCGAGGATGCGTCGACGATCGAAGTGCGTTCCGAACGCAAGGCGGTCGGCCCGATTTCCATCATCAAGCAACGCTCGGCGACGAACCTGTTCTTCCGCCGCACGCGCCAGCACATCCGCGAGGATGCGACCGACCTGTCGATCCTGTGGTTCGTCAAGCACGGCCGGCTCGCTTTCTCGAACCAGTGCGGCAACAAAGTTGCCCAGCCGGGCGATTTCGCCATCACGCGCTCGATGTCGCCGTTCTTCATCGAATGCCAGGCCGATCAGGATTCGGTGCATGAACTGCTGCACCTGACGGTGCCGACGCATATTCTGCGCGCGCATATTCCGCAGGACTTCTCGACCGGACTGTTCATGCCGGCCAACCGGCCCGAACTGGCCATCGCCGAAAATATCCTGACCGACGTTTTCGAGGACGATGGCGCGCTGGCCGAGGAATCGGCACGGCTTCTGGTCGAGACGGCGCTGACGCTCATCGGCAACGCGGTGCGCGGCTGCGAGGAGGCCACGCCCGCGCGCCAGACGATCGCCGACCGCCGGTTGCAGGACGTGCTGCGCTTCATCGAGGTGCATTTGTCCGATCCCCGGCTCTCGACCGCGATGGTCGCCAAGGGCTGCGGCATCAGCCCGCGCTACCTGTCGTTCCTGCTGCGCCTCAGGGGCACGAGCTTTTCCGAACTGGTCTGGGAGCAGCGGCTGGAAAAGGCGCGCAACTGGCTTTCCGCCTCCGACCCGCGCGATATATCGATCAGCGAGATCGCCTATGGCGTCGGCTTCAAGAGCCCGGCCCATTTCAGCCGCATGTTCAAGCGTGTGTTCAAGGTGAACCCGCGCGAATTCCGCGGTGAATGCACCGAACATGCGGGCTTGCCGCATGATCGCGAAGCCTTCGTGCATTTTGCCGGCGAGACGCTCCAGTAGCTCTGGCCCTGCCTTTGCCGGGCAGGATCGAATCAGCATTGCGGATCAAGGCACGGCTTGCATCGCGCCGGACTATTGCCGATGGTGGCGCGTCTTTTTCGAGGAGGATGCCACGATGGCCAAATGCAAGCTGATCGCCCTGACTACACCGCTGCCCGGCAAGGAAGCCGAATTCCACGACTGGTATCAGAACACCCATCTCAAGGAAGTGACCTCGGTGCCCGGTTTCGAGGGGGCGCAGCGTTTCCGGCTCGTCGCCAAGCTGATGGGTGAGGACACCAACCAGTTCCTCGCCATTTACGATGCCGATGTGGAAGATCCCGGCGCGCTTCTGGCGGGCATGGGTGAATTTGCCCAGTCGGGCAAGATGACGCCGGCGATCTATCAGGACATGGCGACCACCTACACCGCGTTCTTCGTCGAATGCGACGACTATGTGAAGGCCGGCGGCTGATTCTCGTCCGGGCCACCTCTCCCCGCTCCGCGGAACGGGGCGGGGGTGGCGGTCCGGCGGTTACTTGCCGCCGAAATTGGGCGGTCGTTTCTCGCGCAGCGCGGCGATGCCTTCGAGGTGGTCGGCGCTGCGCACGCTTACCGACTCATAGGCGATGCCCGCGTCCATTACCGCCGTGGCGAGGCGCTTGAGTTCGAGGTTCGTCAGGATCTTGGTCGCGCGGATCGCACCCATCGCGCCTTTCAGCAGGCGCTGGCAGAACGCGTCGACTGCGGCGTCCAGTTCTTCCTTCGGCACGCAATGGTTGATGAGGCCGATCTCGGCCGCTTTCTGCGCGGTCAGCAGTTCGCCGGTGAAGAGGTATTCCTTCGCCCGGGCAAGGCCGATACGCTGTGCCCAGATCACCGCGCCGCCATCGCCGGCGACAAGACCGAGGCCGACATGCGGATCGCCGATCCTGGCGCCTTCGGCGCCGATGACGATGTCGCACAGCAGTGCCAGTGTCGCGCCGAGGCCGACGGCGTGGCCGTTGAGCCGGCAGATCACCGGCTTGTCGATGTCGAGCAGGGTCTGAACGATCCGTTTGGCCATCCGCGCCTCGTGATCGAACAGGTGCGGATTGGCGGCATTGCGGGCGATGTGGTCGAGATCGCCGCCGGCCGAGAAGGCCCGGCCCGCGCCGGTGATCACGACGACATCCGAGCCGGTATCGCCCTGCGCGAACCACAGTGCATCGGCAAGATCGTCGTGCAGTTCGAGATTGATCGCGTTCATTGCGTCGGGCCGGTTGAGCGTCAGCCGCAGCAGCCGCGCCTCACGGGTGAACTCGATAGTGCGCAGTTTCGGCAGGTCTGGAATGGTTTCGGTCATGGCCGGGGCTCCCTTCCCGGCTCTCATAGTATCCGATGCGAAATTCGTGAAAGAGCGAATTTCGCATCGGGCACATCGGGCCTGTCGAACCTTGCCGCCTGTCTGCCGGCGATTTTCTCGGGGCGCGGCTTGCCAAGCCGCGCTGTTCCTGCTGAACAGACGTGCAGCATGGTCGCTGCCACGGGGCAAGGTGACGGAGAGGACGGACATGGCCGATTTCGACGAGACTTTCGATTGGGTGGTCGTGGGCAGCGGCGGCGGCTCGATGAGTTCCGCCCTGCTGATGCGCAAGGCGGACAAGTCGGTCGTGATTCTCGAGAAATCGCAATTCGCCGGGGGCACCACCTGCAAGTCGGGCGGTGTCATGTGGATTCCCAACAACCCCTTCATGGACCCGGGCGAGGATTCGACCGAGAAGGGCATCACCTACCTCGATGCAGTGGTCGGCGACACGTCGGACGCGCCGGGCAGCACGCATGAAAAGCGGCTGGCTTATGTGGTCGAAGGCCCCAGGATGATCGATTTCCTGGTTGGGCAGGGCGTCGAGCTGGAGCGCGGCTCGCACTTCTGGCCCGACTATTACGACGAATTGCCGGGCGGCTGCAAAACCAGTCGCACCGTTACCGCCAAGCCTTTCGACAAGAAGGAACTGGGCGATTGGGCGCCCAGGCTGCGCCAGGGTTTCGCCGAGGCTCCGATCCGGCTCGACGATGCCATGAAGCTGCCGTTCGCCCGCAATAGCTGGGCGATCAAGCTGATGATCGTCAAGACCGGCCTCAAGATCGTTGCCGGCAAGGTCACCGGCAAGCACTGGGTAACGGCGGGCGCGGCGCTGCAAGGGCGTATGCTCAAGGCATCGCTGGCCGCGGGCGTCGATATCCGTCTCAATTCCGCCGTTTCCGAACTGATCGTCGAGAACGGCAAGGTGGTCGGCGTGATCACGGTCAGGGACGGCAAGCCCTGGCGTATCGGCGCGGGCCTGGGCGTGCTGGTCAATGCTGGCGGCTTCGCCAAGAATCAGGAAATGCGCGATCGGTACATGCCGGGCACCCGCGCCGAATGGTCGATGGCCAACGAGAGCGACACCGGCGACATGCACCGTGAGATGGAGCGCCACGGCGGCGTGCTCGCGCAGATGGACGAGATGGTCGGCTTCCAGTTCACTCTCGCGCCGGGGTGGGAGAAGGACTATGTTGCGCCGGGCATGCAGGCCGTGACGGCCAAGCCGCACGCGATCCTCGTCGACCAGACGGGAGTGCGCTACATGAACGAGGGCGGCTCCTACGAAGCCTATTGCGAGAACATGCTCAAGCGCAACCGCGTTGCTCCCGCGGTGCCGAGCTGGGCGATTTTCGATCAGCAGTTCTGGGACAAGTATCCTGTCGCGGCCGGCGGTGCAGGCAAGAAGATCCCGCAGGGCTGGCTGGAAAGCAGCTATCTCAAGAAGGCCGATACGGTCGAGGGCCTGGCCAAGCTGATCAAGGTCGATCCCGCGACGTTGCAGGCCACGGTCAACCGCTGGAACGCCATGGTCGACAAGGGCCGTGACGAGGACTTCAACCGCGGTGATCGCGATTACGACAAGTTCCTCGGCGACCCCTTCCAGAACGGCACTTACACTACGATCGGCCGGATCGACCGCGCGCCCTATTATGCCGTGGATGTCGTGCCGGGCGATGTCAGCACCTATGGCGGCATTCTTACCGACGCCCATTCGCGCGTGCTGCGCGGCGACGGCACGCCGATAGACGGGCTTTATGCGACGGGCGTTTCCACTGCTTCACCGATGGGGCGGATCTATCCGGGCGCCGGCGCCAGCGTCGGCCCGTCGATGTGTTTCGGCTGGATCGCCGCCAAACATGCCGCGGGTCTCGACAACGCCGCGCTCTGAGCGGGCCGCCGTTCATGGATGAGGCTGCGCTCGAAGCTGCGGGATGGCAGCGCCTGCCCACGGCCAGGTTTTCCGCCGCGATCGGCCCGACCTGGGTGAAAGGCGGGCCGGGGCGGCGGACCGTGGCGCTGCTCGCGCATGAAGGGATCGTCAACGATTACGGCGCCGTCGTTCACGGCGGCGCCCTGATGACATTCGCCGACATCGCGCTCGGCGTGGGTGCAGCCGATGCGCTCGCGGCCGAATCGCTGGTGACGGCCCAGCTTCAGTACCAGTTCGCCGGCGGCGTTCCGGTTGGCAGGCTGATCACTTGCGCGCCGGAACTGGTGCGCAAGACCTCGCAACTGATCTTCGTGCGAGGCTTGCTCAAGGCGGACGATGAGGTCGTCGGCTCGACCGAGGGCATCTTCAAGGCATTGAAACCGCGTTCCTGACGCGGTTTCACAGCAGATTGATGCCGACTTTGCCGAAGAACCGGCCCGCTTCGAGCGCGTGGTAGGCATCCTGGATGCGGTCGAGGTCGAAGACCACGTCGACCGGCGGCTTGATGTCGTGCTCGACGATGAAGGCCAGCATGGCTTCGTGCTGGGCGCGGTTGCCGACCGAAATCGGCACCATATTCACACCGGTTTCGCCTTTCATCCAACTGAATTGCGAGCCGAGCATGCCGATCGCCGATATCTGGCCGTCCTCGGCCAGCAGCGAGGCATTGTCGTCGAACTGCGTCCCGCCCACGGTGTCGATGACATTGGCGATCTTGCTGCCGCCGAGCGCCTTGCGGATCGCTTCGGCCCAGTTCGGCGTTGTCCGGTAGTTCACGGTCAGGTCGGCGCCCAGCGAACGGGCGCGGGCGAGCTTGGCGTCCGATGACGAGGTGATCGCGACATGCGCGCCCATGCCTTTGGCGAATTGCAGCGCGGCAAGGCTGACGCCGCCGGTGCCGTGCGCCAGCACCCAGTCGCCGGGCCGCGTCGGGCGGTGCCGGGTGAGCGCGGACCACGATGTCAGACCGGCGCAGGTCAGCGTTGCCGCTTCGAGGTCGCCTAGCTGGTCCGGGTTGTGGACCAGGCTCTCGGCCGGGAATACCGCATATTGCCGCGCGACACCGTCGACCGGGCCGCCGAGCATTTCCATCGTCGGTGTCGGGCCGTCGAGCCAGCCGAGCGCGAAGATCGGGCTCACCCGGTTGCCGGGCTGCACGTGCGTCACGCCGGAGCCGATGCTTTCGACCACGCCTGCGCCGCAGGACAGCGGGATCACCTCGGGCTCCTTGCCGAGACCCGGCATCAGGCCCTTGGCGATGATGAGGTCGCGGAAGTTGAGCGTCGCTGCATGCAGCCGCACCAGTGCCTCGCCGGAGCCGGGCCGGGGGACGGCCACGTCTTTTACCGCCAGTGTCCCGATGCCCTTGCCGCTCTGAACCGTCGCCTGCTTCATGTCCGTCTCCCGTGAATCGTGTGGTTCCGCACTAGCCACGAATAGCGCGGGCTTGCACCTGCAAAGTTGGCGGGAGGCGGTTTTGTCTCCATCGGCGCAGCGCCGTGACTGTCGCGCCGCGCGCGTTCCCATGCCCGGCACCGCCTGTTACGCAGGCGGCCTGGGCACGACTGGAAGGACATCGCGCGTGCAGGAAGCGTCGTTTTCGCTGATCCATGGCATCCCGCTGGCCGAAGAGCCGGGGCAGGGTGCGCTGACGATCGGCGGCTATCTCCGTGAGGTCGCCGCGCGCCATGGCCCGCGTGAGGCGCTGGTACTGCGCACCCGTGGACCCGGTGGCGCGCATCGCCTGTCGTGGAGCTACGACGAACTGCTGGCGCGCTCGATCGAGGTTGCCGCCGCGCTGATCGCCAGCGGCGCCGGGCGCGACAGCCGGGTCGGCATCCTGATGACCAACCGCCCCGAATTCCTTGCCGCGCTGTTCGGCACGGCGCTGGCGGGCGGCGTGCCGGTGGCACTCAGCACTTTCTCGACGCCGTCCGAGATGGACTATCTGCTCAAGGCATCGCAGATTTCGCTGCTGCTGTTCGAGCGGCACGTCCTGAAGAAAGACTTCGGCGACATGATCGCCGGGCTGGAGCCGGCGATCGCGCAAGGTGCGCCGGGCGCGCTCGCATCCGCGAAGTACCCGTTCCTCCGTCACCTCGTCTCGCTCGGCGGCGTCGAAGGCGCCGGCGAGCCCGTGCTTCCCGCAACCGGCGGTGCGGTCGAAAGCTGGGCGACCTTCCTCGCGCGCGGCGAGGGTATCGGCAAGGCGCAAGTCCTCGCGCGCGCCGATACCGTGGGGCCGGGCGACATCGGCGGC
Source organism: Novosphingobium sp. (assembly GCA_031285165.1). Lineage (GTDB taxonomy): Bacteria > Pseudomonadota > Alphaproteobacteria > Sphingomonadales > Sphingomonadaceae > Novosphingobium. The sequence continues at coordinate 28,469 of JAITWR010000027.1, read as the reverse complement.
ATCTTCTTTTCCTCGGGCACCACCAGTCTGCCCAAGGGCATCGTCCACGCCCAGCGTGCTTTTGCCGTCCAGTGGTGGCGCTGGCCGCGCAATTTCGGCATGCACGAGCCTGTCCGCGCCTGGACCGGCAACGGGTTTTTCTGGTCGGGCAATGTCAGCATGGTGCTCGGCGCGGCACTGACCACCGGCGGTGCGGTGATCCTCCAGCGCTATTTCGAGGCCGAGGAAGCGCTCGAACTGATCGAGCAGGAGCGTATCGCCTTCATCAACGGGCGCCCGCACCAGTGGGCGCGGTTGCAGGCAGCGGCGAACTGGGCGAGCAGCGACCTTTCCAGCCTCCGCTACATCCCGCGCGGCGAACTGATGTGGGAGCACCCGACTGTCGACACCGACTGGCGCGTCCCCAATGCCTTCGGCTGTACCGAGACGATGACCGTCTGTACCGGCTTCACTGCCGAAACGCCGGCGGAATTCTACAAGGACAGCTTTGGCCCGCCTTTCGCCGGCAATATCGTCAATATCGTCGATCCGCTGACCGGCGGGATCGTGCCGCGCGGCGAGAAAGGCGAATTCTGCATCAAAGGCCCGACGCTGATGATGGGGTATCTCGGCAAGACGCAGGAGGAGTGCTTCGACGAGCAGGGTTTCTTCTGCACCGGCGACGGCGGCCATGTCGATGAGGCAGGCTGCTTCCACTGGCAAGGGCGGCTTACCGACATGATCAAGACCGGCGGCGCCAATGTCTCGCCGCTCGAAGTGGACGATGTCGTTGCCCGTTTCCATGGAGTCAAGCGAACGCAGACCGTCGGTGTCCCCGATGACCTGCTCGGCGAAATGGTCGTCACCTGCATCGTGCCGGTGGACGGCGTCACGCTTGTCGAGGCCGAGATCATTGCTTTCGTGAAAGCCGAGATCGCCAGCTTCAAGGTGCCGCGCCGCGTGCTGTTCTTCACCGATGGCGACTATGCCGTGACCGGCAACGAGAAAGTGAAATCGAGCGTGGTGCGCGAACTGGCGACAAAAGCATTGGGCATTGCGCAGGATAAACCCTCGGGCGAATAGCCGGGCTGTCTCGACTTCGCCTCACAGCCGCGGCATCGTCTCGCCGGACGAATGGGAGAGCGGATGTGAACAGGCTTCAGGACAAGGTTATCGTGGTCGCGGGTGCCGGCGGGATCGGCGACGAGCTGGCGCGGCGTTATACCGGCGAAGGTGCTGCGGTGGTGCTGGGCGATATCGATGGCGACCGGGCGATCGCCACGGCCGAAACCATCGCCGCAACCGGCGCGGCCTGCATCGGTACACTGCTCGACGGCGGCGACGAAGGCTCGATCAGGGCCGCGATCGATCTTGCGGTCGGCCGCTTCGGCGGGCTTGACGGGCTTCACGCCAACTATGCCGGTTTCAACGATAACGATTCGCTCCACGACGTTACCACCATCCCGATGGAGGATTTCGACGATGTCATGCGGGTCGGATCGCGCGGTTTCGTGCTGTGTACCCGCCATGCGATTCCGGAAATGCTCAAGCGCGGCGGCGGTTCTCTGGTCTATACGAGTTCGGACGCCGCTTTCATGGGTGAAGTCGTGCGCCTTGCCTATGCGATGAGCAAAGTCTCGATGCATGCGCTTGCCCGCCATGTCGCGCACCGTTTCGGGCCGCAGGGCATCCGTGCCAACGTCATCTGCCCGGGTGTCGTCACGCACCCGCGCTTCGAGGCGGCGCTGCCGGCGGAAATCGTCGAGGCGTTCACCGATTCGACGCTGCTCGGCCGGCTGGGGCGGCCGGTCGATATCGCCGCCATGGCCGCGCTGATGATGTCCGACGAAGGCAGCTACATCACCGGGCAGGTCATCAGCGTCAATGGCGGCGCGCTGATGCGGCCATAGCGCCGGCGCTTCGCAAGGTGGTTCCTACTGCCCGTAACCCGCTTCCCGGGCCACGCGCACCGCTTCGCGCGCCGCAGCGATCAGTGCGCCGGCCTTGGCTTCGCATTCGCGCTGTTCGCAGGCCGGGTCCGAATCGGCGACGATGCCGGCACCGGCCTGGACATGCAGCATGCCGTCCTTGACGATGCCGGTGCGCAGCACGATGCAGGTATCGACCGAGCCGTCGGGGGCGAAATAGCCGACGCCGCCGGCATAGGCGCCGCGTGTTTCGGGCTCCAGTTCGGCGATGATCTCGCAGGCGTGGACTTTGGGCGCGCCGCTGACGGTGCCCGCGGGAAAGCCCGCGAAAACCGCATCCATCGCATCGTGCCTGGCTTCGTCCAGCCTGCCTTCGACGTTGGAGACGATGTGCATGACGTGGCTGTAGCGCTCGATCGTATAGCTTTCGGTCACGCGCACGCTGCCCGCGCTCGCCACGCGGCCGACATCGTTGCGGCCGAGGTCGAGCAGCATCAGATGCTCGGCGCGTTCCTTGGGGTCGGCGAGCAGGTCGGCCTCGTTGGCCTTGTCCTGTTCGGGCGTTGCGCCGCGGGGACGGGTGCCGGCGATCGGGCGGATCGTCACCTTGCCGTCGCGCACGCGCACCAGGATCTCGGGGCTCGAGCCGATCAGGGCGAAACCGGGCAGGTCGAGGAAATAGAGGAAAGGCGAGGGGTTCACCCGGCGCAGCGCGCGGTAAAGCGCGAACGGGGGCAGAGTGAAAGGACAGGTGAAGCGCTGGGCCAGGACGACCTGGAAGATGTCGCCAGCCTCGATGTAGTCCTTGGCCCTGAGGACCATGCGTTCATAGTCCGCGGCCGGCATCGTCGGCGTCAGCTCGGGTTCGGGCAGCGTCGCGTCGCTCACGGCGACGGGGGCCGTGCTTGCCAGGCGGTGCAGCGCGGCGTCGATCCGTTCCTGCGCATCGGCCAGCGCGCGTTCGGGCTCTGCATCGGACGGCCAGACCGGCGCGACGCAGAACAGGGCATCGCTGAGGCGGTCGAACACCAGGATCAGCGTCGGCCGGACGAACAGCATGTCGGGCAGTTCGAGGCTGCTTTGCGGTGCGCGCGGCAGTTTTTCGACGAGGCCGATCGTCTCGTAGCCGAAATAGCCGACCACGCAGGCGAGTGTCGGCGGCAGCGCCGCGGGCACTGCGATGCGGCAGCCTTCGACCAGTGCGCGCAATTCGTCGAGGCTGTCGCCGCCGAGCGGCGTGAAAGCCTCGCGATCGGCACGCCAGCGGCGATTGATCTCGCTGCCATGGCCGGTGGCGCGGAAGACGAGGTCGGGGTCGAGCCCGAGCAGGCTGTAGCGCCCGCGCACTTCGCCGCCTTCGACCGATTCGAGCAGGAAGTCGCCCCGGCCGGGCACGATCAGTTTCAGCGCGGCGCCGACCGGGGTTTCCGTGTCGGCAATCAGCCGGCGCCAGACGAGCGCCGGCTGCCCCCCGGCCAACGCGGCGGCGGCGGCATCCCGGTTCTCGAGGCGGCCTGCGGACATGGGGTGCAGCTCAGTTCCCGCCGCTCAACTGGGTGCGGACCGCCTTGATCGCCGCTTCGTTGCGCTTGACCGTCACTTCGGCGCGGATCGCGCGGCGCAGGCCCTGGGCATATTCCTCGCCGGCCACCTGGCCCAGTTCGCGCTGCGCTGCCGCCACGATCGGGTCGTTCGCGGGCGGCGGCTGCGTCACGATGTCCTTGAGCGAGATGACGAACCAGCCGCGATTGCCGGCTGCCGGCAGGAGCTTGGTCGTGCCCCTGGCCATGCTGAACATCAGCACCAGCGGCGGGGGCGGCTGGCGGTTCTGGGCCGTCAGCTCCGCGCGGCTCATATCGATCGGCTGGACCGGCGGAATCGTCACGCCCAGCGCCGCCGCGGCCTGGGCGAGAGGGACGCCCTTGCGCGTTTCGGCGAGCAGCTTTTCGGCCGCAGCCCTGGCGGCCGCCGCACCCTTGTCGAGCAGGAAGGCGGCGCGGACATCATCCTTGATCTCGGCGAACGGCGCGGGCGCCGAAGGGGCGATGTCGCTGACATCGAAGATCATGAAGGTCTTGCCCGGCTCGACCTCGGCAAGCTGCGGTTCGTTTTCCTTCTCCATCGAGAAGGCGGTCGGGACGATCTTGCCCAGCAGCGGCGGCATCGCCTCGGCCGGATTTTTGTACGACTTGCCATCGGCGGTGATCGGCGGCGTTTGCTGGATGGTGATGCCCAGTTCCTTCGCCGCATCGGGCAGGTTGCCGCCGTTGTCGAATTCCTGCTCGATTCGCGCGGTCAGATCACCCAGCGCGGCCCGGCGCCTGGCGGCAGCGAGCTGCCCGGCGATCTCGCCGCGCACCTGGTCGAGCGTGCGTGCCGGGTGGTTCTCGATGGCGTCGACATGGACGACGTGCCAGCCGATCGCGCTGCGCGCGGGCGCGGCGATCGTGCCGGCGGCGGCGGAAAATGCCGCGTCGGCTACCGCCTGGCTGCTCGCGGTGGCGAATCCGGCCTTGTCGACCGAGCCCAGCCCGGTTGCGGACAGCCCTTTTTCCGCGGCGGTGGCGGCGAGCGTCTTGCCCTTGGCCACTTCGGCCGCCACCGCCCTGGCTGCGGCCTCGGTCGGTACGACGAGCTGTGTCAGGCGGCGCGTTTCGCGGGCGGCGTAGAGCGCCTTGTCGGCGTTATAGCGTGCGGCGATTTCGGCTTCCGTGGGCGGGGCGACGTTCCTGAGCGCTTCCTCGCCGAAGCTGGCGAAGCGGACGATGCGGCGCTCGGGGCGGGTGAAGCGATTGCGGTGCGCTGCGTAGTAGCCGGCCAGTTCCTTGTCGGTCGGCGGCGTCCTGGGTGCGAAGAGCGGCGAGGGAAGCAGGGCGATGGCGCCGTTGCGCCTCTCCTTGAGCAGCATCGCATAGCGCATCGCCAACTCGCGCGGCACTGTCGTCCCGACCATTGCGGGCAGCAGCGCCTGCCTGCTTACCAGGACTTGCGCCAGATCCTCGCGCACCAGTTTTTCACTGATCCTGCGTTGCGCCAGGAGCTGACGGAAGACGGTTTCGCTGAATTTGCCGTCGAGGCCGTGAAATGCCGGGTTCTTGGCGATTTCACTGTCGATCAGGCGGTCGCTGGCGACAAGGCCGTGGGCCTTGCCGAAAACCATGATCGCAGTGCGGTTCAGCATATCCTCGAGCACCTTTTCGAGCCCGCCCTCGGCGATGAAGGCTTTCATCGACAGTTGCGGATTCTGCTCCTTGAGGTTCTCGACCGCATTGTTCGCCGCCTGGCTGAGTGCGGAAGCCGCTATGCGCTGGCCGCCTACGGTCGCGACGCGATCGCTGCCGTCCGAGCCGAAGCTGCGCAGGCCCGCTATGTCGCCGGCCGCGAAAGCGAAGGCGATCAGCATGAGCACCAGCAACGCAACTGCGGCGCCGATTTTGGAAGATATGAAACTCCGAAAGAAATGCAGCATGGGCCATCGCTTGCAAAAGGCGCCCGGAAGCGTCCTTCCGGGCCGGGTTTCCGATCCCTTAGGAGGCAAAGCGGTTTCCCGCAATGCCCGGCCCGGCCGCGCCCACTGTCGCGCCCACTTCAGAGGCTGTTCCCGCAGGCTTTTCCCCAGGCCTTTTGACAAGCGCGATGCGGCTGGAATAGCAGCACCCGCAAGGTACGGCCAATCGAGCGGGATTCGGCGTTCAACGGGGAATGATAATGGCTAATCCGCCTTATATCGTGGGCAATTGGAAAATGAACGGGACGCGCGCCATGCTGGCCGAAGCCCGTGCGATCGATCGCGCGGCCAGCCGCCTTCGGGACGTGCAGGTGGCTTTGGCGCCTCCGTTCACCTTGATCCATGCGATGCGCGAGGCGGTCAACGACATCGGCATCGGGGCGCAGGATTGCCACGTCCGGCCGAGCGGCGCTTTCACCGGCGACATTTCCGCGCCGATGCTTGTCGATGCGGGCGCCGGCTTCGTCATCGTCGGCCACAGCGAGCGGCGCGCAATGCACGGTGAAACCGATGCGATCGTCCGCGCCAAGGCCGAGGCTGCGCAAGCGGCGGGGCTCGGCATCATCCTGTGCGTCGGGGAAACCGAGGCAGAGCGCGATTCGGGTGAGGCCGAGGCGGTGGTCACGCGCCAGCTCGCCGGTTCGCTGCCGCAGGGCGAGGAAGCCACGGTGAAGCTTTCGGTCGCCTATGAGCCGGTCTGGGCGATCGGCACCGGCCGCGTGCCATCGATCGATGATGTCGGCGCGATGCACCGCGCCATCCGCGCCAGGCTGGCCGCAACCTATGGCGAGGCGGGCGGGGACGTGCGCATCCTCTATGGCGGTTCGGTCAATGCCGGCAATGCCGCGGAGCTGCTGGCGGCCGACGAAGTCGGCGGCGCGCTGGTCGGCGGTGCCAGCCTGACCGCGGAGAGCTTTACCGCGATCGTCGTCGCCGCGGTTTCCGGGCGGGAATAGCCCCGGCCGCATTCGCCTGCGGCTGCGTGCGCGCCGCGCGGGTTGCGCGCGGCGGCATCACGCCCTAGATGCGCGGCGAATTTCGCTTTATACGGATCGCCATGTCGTTCTTCATTTTCCTCACGGTCGTTCAGGCCATCGTTGCCGCCGCGCTGGTCGGCGTGATCCTGATGCAGCGCTCCGAAGGCGGCGGCCTGGGCGTCGGTGGCGGCGGTCCGTCGGGCTTCATGTCGGCCCGCGGCGCTGCCGATTTCCTGACGCGCATGACCGCGATTCTGGCGACGGTGTTCGTGGTGTTGAGCATCATTCTGGCAGCGATGGCGGTGAAGGGGTCTTCAGACAGATCGATCGACACGACGCTGGACCGCAGCGCGCCTGCGGCGCCTGCCGGCGGGGTGCCGGCCGATCCGCTGGCGGGGACGGCGCAGCCGGGCTCTCCTGCGGCGGCAGGCGCCCCGCCGACCCAGGCGCCTTCGCCCCGGGCCGCACCGGCTGACCCGCTCGCGGGCGCCGCCAGGAAGTAAAACCGTCCGGTCGATGCAATGGCGACGGCCCGCATCGCGCGGGTCGCGGCGTTAGCTGTGGATTGCCGCGCGCGGCGCGGCGCAGCCGGCTTGCCCTATCCTCCCTCTTCGCACTAAGGCTCGTCCCCCATGGCGCGGTATATTTTCATCACCGGCGGCGTGGTTTCCTCGCTTGGCAAGGGTCTTATGGCGGCCAGCCTCGCGGCACTGCTCCAGGCGCGCGGCTATCGTGTTCGCATCCGCAAGTTCGATCCCTATCTGAACGTCGATCCCGGCACGATGAGCCCGTATCAGCACGGTGAAGTCTATGTCACCGACGACGGCGCGGAAACCGATCTCGATCTGGGCCATTACGAGCGCTTTACCGGCGTTTCGGCGCGCCAGTCGGACAATATCACTTCGGGCCGCATCTATCGCGACATCATCGCGCGCGAACGGCGCGGCGACTATCTCGGCGCGACGGTGCAGGTGATCCCGCATGTCACCGATGCGATCAAGGAATTCGCGCTGGCCGACGGCGAGGATCTCGATTTCATCCTCTGCGAGATCGGCGGCACGGTGGGCGATATCGAGGGCCTGCCGTTTGTCGAGGCCATCCGCCAGATGCGCAATGAACTGGGCCGCGAGCGCACATGCGCGGTGCATGTCACGCTGGTCCCCTATATCGCTGCCGCTGGCGAGCTGAAGACCAAGCCGACGCAGCATTCGGTGCGCGAATTGACCGGCCTCGGCGTGCAGCCCGACATTCTGCTCTGCCGCTGCGAGAAGCCGCTGCCCGACAGTGAGCGCGCCAAGATCGCGCTGTTCTGCAATGTGCGCAAGGAAGCGGTCATTCCCGCGCTGGACGCGCCGAGCATCTATGCCGTGCCGTTGCAGTATCACGCGGAAGGCCTCGATGCCGAAGTGCTGCGCCATTTCGGCATGGAAGCGCCGGCGCCGGCGCTCGCGCGGTGGGAGGACATCGTCGACCGCTTTCACCACCCCGAAGGCGAAGTCACGATCGGTGTCGTCGGCAAATATGTCGGCCTGCCCGATGCCTACAAGTCGTTGAACGAGGCGCTGGTCCACGGCGGCATGGCCAACCGGGTCAAGGTCAATATCCGCTGGATCGACGCCGAACTGTTCGAGAAGGGCGATGCGGAAATCGCCGCCTGTCTCGAGCCGATGCACGGCATCCTCGTGCCCGGCGGTTTCGGCGAGCGCGGCAGCGAAGGCAAGATCGCCTCGGTCCGCTTCGCGCGCGAGCATGAAGTGCCGTTCTTCGGCATCTGCCTCGGCATGCAGATGGCCTGCATCGAGGGGGCAAGGAACACCGCCGGGATCGGGAACGCCTCCTCGACCGAGTTCGGCGAGACGAGCGAGCCGGTCGTGGGCATCATCACCGAATGGATGAGCCCCGAAGGGTTGCAGACCCGTGCCTCGGGCGGCGATCTCGGCGGGACGATGCGGCTCGGCGCCTATGAGGCCAGGCTTGCCGGCAACAGCCATGTCGCGGCGATCTATGGCACGACGACGATTTCCGAGCGGCATCGCCACCGCTATGAAGTGAATGCCGCCTATCGCGAGGCACTGGAGCAGGGCGGGCTGGTCTTTTCGGGCATGTCGCCCGACGGCTTGCTGCCCGAGATCGTTGAACGGCCGGATCACCCCTGGTTCGTGGGCGTGCAGTTCCACCCGGAACTGAAAAGCAAGCCTTTCGATCCGCATCCGCTTTTCGCCGGCTTCATTGCCGCCGCCTTGCGCCAGGCCCGGCTGGTATAGCAAATCCAGGGATGGTGCCTGCCTTCGGGGGCGTCATCGGCGACCCGGACGATCGCATCGGAAATCAGGCACATGGGGGGGCGAACCATCCGCGGTTCGCCCCCCAAAGTTGTCCGGCCGGAAATCATGCTCCGATCGGGTGGCTCAGGTCAGGCGGCCTTGTCGGCTGCGCCGTTCTCGACGACCGAGAGCGGCTTCTGGCCACCGATGGTGATCTTCTTGGGCTTCATCGCTTCGGGCACTTCGCGGACCAGGTCGATCACGAGGAGGCCGTCTTCGAGGTCGGCGGCGCCTACGCGCACATAGTCGGCGAGTTCGAAGCGGCGCTCGAAGGCACGCTGGGCGATGCCGACATGGAGGAACTGGCCGGACGCAGCGGTTTCCGCATCCTTGCGGCCCTGGACGACCAGCAGGTTCTGCTGCGCGGTGATGTCGATCTCACCGGGCTTGAAGCCGGCCACCGCCAGGGTGATGCGATAGGCATCGTCGCCGCGCCTTTCGATGTTGAACGGCGGGTACTTGTCTTCCGAGCCCTGCGCCTGCTTCTCGAGCAGGTCGAACAGCCGGTCGAAGCCGACCATCGAGCGGCGGTAGGGGGCGAAATCGAAACGGTTCATGGCAAAAATCCTCCAATGAGCAATTTTCAGACGAACGAGGCCCGGCAATCGGCGCCTCGCATTGTTTCGCGCCGTACAGGCTGCGCCTTCGCCTGGGACAGGCTTGCACTGCATGACACGCGCACCGAGATATGATAGCGCGCCCGTCTTTCAAGAGGTGTGAAGCGAGCGAGAATGTCCGCGCGAAAAGTTGAAATCTACACGAAATGGGGATGCCCTTACTGCACCGCGGCCAAGGCGCTGCTCGACGGCAAGGGGGTTTCCTTCACGGAATACGACATCACCATGGGCGGGGCGAAGCGCGACGAGATGCGCGCCCGCGTGCCCGGAGCGGTGACAGTGCCGCAAGTGCTGATCGACGATGTTGCCTGTGGCGGCTACGACGACATCGCCGCGCTCGATCGCCAGGGCCGGCTGGACCCTTTGCTGGGCCTGTGACTGCCGGACTGCCGACATGACCCGCATCGCCGTCCTTCAGATGACTTCGGGAATCGATCCCGGCGCCAATGCCCGCACTATCGCCGCCGCGATCGGGGAAGCGGCGCGCAATGGCGCGGAGATGCTGTTCACGCCGGAAATGTCGGGCCTCGTCGACCGCGACCGCCAGCGCGCGCTCGCCCATGTCGCTGCCGAGAAGGATGACCGCGTGCTCGGCACGGTGCGTGAGGCGGCGGCGCGGGCAGGCATCTGGGTGGCGCTCGGCTCGCTGGCGGTGGCGCGTGAGGACGGGCGCTGGGCCAACCGCAGCTTCGTCATCGACGGTTCGGGGGCGATCGTGGCGCGCTACGACAAGATCCATATGTTCGACGTCGACCTGCCGACGGGCGAGAGCTGGCGGGAATCGCGCGCCTATGCCGCCGGTGACGCGGTGGTGACGGTGGAAACGCCGGCCGGGCGGCTCGGCCTTGCCATCTGCTACGACATCCGCTTCCCCGCGCTGTTCGAGGCGCTGGGCCGCGCCCGCTGCGATCTGATCGCCATTCCCGCGGCTTTCACCGTCCCGACCGGCCAGGCCCACTGGCATCTGCTTCAGCGCGCCCGTGCGGTGGAAGCCAGCGCCTATGTCGTTGCGGCCGCGCAAGTCGGGCGGCACGAGGACGGCCGCGGCACTTATGGTCACAGCCTGGTGGCCGATCCCTGGGGCGAGGTGCTGCTGGACCTCGGTGGCGAGGCGGCGGGCCTGGGTTTCGCCGAAATCGACCCGGCACGCATCGCTGAAGTGCGCGCGCAACTGCCGAGCCTTGCCAATCGCAGAAATATCGCCACTTGAGCAATTGCAATGATTGTTTTCGATCTCGAATGTCGCGCGCACGGCCACCGCTTCGAAGGCTGGTTCGGCTCGTCCCAGGATTTCGCTGCGCAGCAGCAGCGGGGGCTGGTGTCCTGCCCGGAATGCGGTTCCCCGGATGTGATCAAGGCGCCGATGGCGCCCAATCTGGGCCGCAAGGGCAACCGGATTCCTGCGGCACCGGCGGGGCCGGGGCTTCGCAGCCGATGAGCAAGGGCGCAATGCCGCCCGAAGCGGCCAGGATGATGCACGCGCTCGCCACCATGCAGGCCGCGGCGCTTCAGGATTCGCGCTGGGTGGGCGACAGGTTTGCGGAAGAATCGCGCGCCATGCATTACGGTGAGCGTGATGCGGAAACGATCCACGGCGAGGCCACGCTCGATCAGGCCAGGGCGCTCTGCGAGGAAGGCATCGCCGTGGCGCCGCTGCCTTTCCCGATCGCCCCGCCGGATAAAGTCAACTGATCATAGGCGATTGCCCTCGCCCCCGGCTGCGTATAACACCGCCACCGGGCGCCCGTAGCTCAGCAGGATAGAGCACAAGATTCCTAATCTTGGGGCCACAGGTTCGAATCCTGTCGGGCGCACCATTTCAGGGCAAAGCTGCGAACGCCGTTTGCCCGCCATGGGCGGTGGCAAGGGTTCGCAGCAGTTCCGGCCTCGATCATGCACGGAAATCCTGCCTGCTTCTCGCCTCTGGTATTTTTGTTGCGGCGATGCTATAGCGGGCTGCGACTGTCGGGGCCATTCTGTCCATCACGGCAGCCGGCATCATGAAAGGCGGGGCCGAAAACCCGGTCGATGGAGCATTGGACCGCGCAGCCGGATCGCCGGTCCGGCCTCCTCCGCCGGTCGCACATATTCGGCATCGCCCCTGCAAGTGAAAGGACGATAATACATGGGAGCCAAGGCTAACGCCTTCGACGTTGGTGATTACGTTGTTTATCCGAAGCACGGTGTAGGTCGGGTCATCGAGCTGCAGAATCAGGAAATCGCCGGCATGCAGCTCGAGCTTTACGTGCTGCGTTTCGAGAAGGAGCGGATGACGCTCCGCGTCCCAGTAAACAAGGTCGAGGCGATCGGCATGCGCAAGCTGTCCTCGGACAAGACGCTGCGCGAGGCGCTCGACACGCTCAAGGGCAAACCCAAGGTCAAGCGGACCATGTGGTCCCGCCGTGCCCAGGAATACGAGGCCAAGATCAATTCGGGCGATCTCGTCTCGATTGCCGAGGTGACGCGCGATCTGTTCCGCGCCGACGACCAGCCCGAGCAGAGCTATTCCGAGCGGCAGATCTTCGAAGCCGCCTCGTCGCGCCTCGCGCGTGAGCTTGCGGCGATGGAAAAGACCGACGAGCCGGCCGCGCTCCAGAAGATCCTGGCGATCCTCAACGAGCATGCGCCGAAGTATTACGAAACGGCCGCGGCGGCCACGGCCTGAAAGGCTGTTTCGCGCAATTCGCCAGGGAGCGGATTGCGGGCCGGTGCCACCGATCGCCGGGAGGGGCCGTTCCCAACGGAACGGCCCCTCCCGTTTCTGCGTCAACCGTTCTGGCGCAAGGTCAATCGAACAGGCTGGAAACCGAGCTTTCGTCGGCGATGCGGCGGATCGCTTCGCCGATCAGCGGGGCGATTGTCAGGATGCGGATGCGGTCCGAATCGCGGGCCGCCCCGGTCGGCAGGATCGAATCGGTGATCACCAGTTCCTTCAGCGCCGAGCCGCCGACTCGCGCCACCGCGCCGCCCGAAAGTACACCGTGGGTGATATAGGCGGTGACGCTTGCCGCGCCGGCGTCCATCAGCGCCTGCGCCGCGTTGCACAGCGTGCCGCCCGAATCGATGATGTCGTCGATCAGGATGCAGGCGCGGCCTTTGACATCGCCGATGATGTTCATCACCTCGGACTGGCCCGGCCGGTCGCGCCGCTTGTCGACGATGGCCAGCGGCGCGTTGTCGAGCCGCTTGGCCAGCGCGCGGGCGCGCACCACGCCACCCACGTCGGGCGAGACGACCATCAGTTCCTGCCCGCCGCTGCGCGCCTGGATGTCGGCGGCCATGACCGGCGCGGCATAGAGGTTATCGGTCGGGATATCGAAGAAGCCCTGGATCTGGCCGGCGTGCAGATCGACCGAGAGCACGCGGTCGGCGCCCGCCTCGGTGATCAGGTTGGCGACGAGCTTGGCCGAGATCGGCGTGCGCGGGCCGGGCTTGCGGTCCTGCCGGGCATAGCCGAAATAGGGCACCACCGCGGTAATCCGCTTGGCCGAGGCGCGGCGCAGCGCATCGATGCAGATCAGCAGTTCCATCAGGTTGTCGTTGGCCGGGAAGCTGGTCGATTGCAGGACGAAAACGTCCTCGCCGCGCACGTTCTCGTGGATCTCGACGAAGACTTCCTCATCGGCGAAGCGGCGCACGCTGGCATCGGTCAGCGGCTGTTCGAGATAGCCCGCGATCGCCCTTGCGAGCGGCAGGTTGCTGTTGCCGGCCATCAGTTTCATTGCGCGCTGCCCTTTCCCGCCCGGACGGTTCCGGGTGCTGCCGCCGCAGCCTCTAGCCGAGCGTCGCGGAATTGCAATATTTCGCAGGTGCGGAAAATCGGCGCTCACCAGGCCTTGCGATGTTCACCCCTGACCCAGCGGACAGTGCCCGAGGACGCACGCATGACCACGCTTTCCGTAGTGACGGCACCGCCCCTGAGACGCTTGACGCCCTGGAGCAGCGAGCCGTCGGTCACGCCCGTCGCGGCGAAGATGCAGTCCCCCCTGGCGAGATCCTCCAGCTTGTAGATGCGGTTCAGATCCTCGATGCCCCAGCGGCGCGCGCGGGCGCGCTCGTCGTCGTTGCGGAACAGGAGCCGGCCGTTGAACTGGCCGCCGACGCAGCGCAGCGCCGCGGCCGCGAGCACGCCTTCGGGGGCGCCGCCCGAACCCATGTAGAGATCGATCGTGGTGTCCTCGTCGGTCGTGGCGATCACGCCGGCAACGTCGCCGTCGGGAATCAACTGGATACCGCAGCCGATGCCGCGCAGTTCGGCGATGAGATCGGCATGACGCGGACGGTCGAGCACGCAGACGATGATTTCGTCGGGCTGGACGCCCTTGGCAGCGGCAACCGCCCTGACGTTCTCGGTCGGCGACCTGGCGAGATCGATGACGCCTTCGGGATAGCCGGGACCGACCGCAAGCTTGTCCATGTAAACGTCGGGTGCGTTGAGCAGGCAGCCTTCCTCGGCGATCGCCAGCACCGCCAGCGCGTTGGGACCGGCCTTGGCGGTGATCGTCGTGCCTTCGAGCGGGTCGAGCGCAATGTCGATTTTGGGGCCTGTGCCCTGCGCGGCGCCGACCTTTTCACCGATGAAGAGCATCGGCGCCTCGTCGCGCTCACCCTCGCCGATGACGACGGTGCCGTCCATGTAAAGCTCGTTCAATGCCGCGCGCATCGCCTCGACGGCGGCGTGGTCGGCGGCTTTCTCGTCGCCGCGGCCGATCAGCTTCGATGCGCCGATCGCCGCCGCTTCGGTGACTCGCACCATTTCGAGCACGAGGACGCGGTCGAGCATTTTGCTGGCGGGAGTGGCAGTCATGGGTACGGCGGTTCCTCTCGATATGGCTCAATATGGCGCACACGCGCGGGACAGGCTCTAGGCGGCAGTGCGGCGCTTGTCGAGATTGCCCGGACGAAGTTGCTGGCCCGGCGCCGAGCAAGCGGTCACTCGCCCAGAATCTGCATCACCAGCGGCGCTTCGGAGAGGCTGGCCGAGCCTTCGAGCAGCGCGAGCGCCCGGCGCACGCCCACCTCGGGGCCGTCGTGCGTCACTATCGCAACCATGACATCGCCGCCTTCCTCGGCCCGGCCCCGCTGGATCAGGCTTTCGATCGAAACCCCCGCATCGCGCATGGCGGCAGTGATCTCGGCAAGCACGCCGGGGCGGTCGGCAACGGTGAAGCGGATATAGGCGCGGCTGCGGCGATGGCCCGAAGGCGCCGGCGCCATCGTTTCCATCTCGGCCACCGGGATCGAGAAAGGCGCCCCCGCTTCGCCCCCCAGGTCGCCGCGGGCGATGTCGATGAGGTCGGCAACCACCGCGCTTGCGGTCGGCCCGTCGCCGGCGCCGGCGCCCTGAAACAGCAATCGTCCGGCGAAATTGCCTTCGGCGACGACCGCGTTGGTGGCGCCGTCGACATGCGCGAGCGGGTGGCCGCAAGGCACGAGATGCGGCTGGACGCGCTGGAACAGGCGGCGGGTGCCGCCTGCCCCGTTCTCGTCGAAACTGTCGACTTCGGCGATACCGATCAGGCGGATGACATAGCCCAGCGTGCCGGCCTGCGCGATGTCCGCCGCCTGGATGCGGGTGATGCCGGCAGTATCGACCGAGGCGAAATCGATCCGCGTGCCGAAAGCGATTGCCGAAAGAATCGCCAGCTTGTGCGCCGCGTCGGTGCCTTCGATGTCGAAGCCGGGATCGGCCTCGGCATAGCCCCTGGCCTGCGCTTCGGCGAGGACATCGGCGAAATCGCGGCCGGTGTCCTCCATCGCCGAGAGGATGAAATTGCAGGTGCCGTTGAGAATGCCGTAAAGCCGCTCGATCCTGTTCGCCGCGGCGCCTTCGCGCAGCCCTTTGATCACCGGGATGCCGCCCGCCACCGCCGCTTCGAATTTCAGCGCGACGCGAGCCTGCTCGGACAGCGCGGCCAGTTCGAGGCCGTGGTGCGCAATCATCGCCTTGTTGGCAGTGACCAGCGACTTGCCATGCGCGATCGCATTGCGCGCCAGAGTCAGCGCTGGGCCGTCGGCGCCCCCGACCAGTTCGACCACCGCATCGACATCGCCGCGCGCGGCCATCGCGGTCATGTCGTCTTCCCAGCCATAGCCGGAAATGTCGACGCCGCGGTCCTTGCCGCGGTCACGCGCGCTGACCGCGGTGATCGCGATCGGCCGGCCCGCCCGGCGCGTGATCAGCGCGCCGTTGGTTTCGATCAGGCGGATGACACCGGCCCCGACGGTCCCGATGCCTGCGAGGGCGATGCGTAGCGGTTCGGCCATAAAGCTCCCTTTCGGCAGCGCGCCCTAGGCCAGCGCCGGATCAAAGGCCAGAGCCTTCTCAGGGCGCCTTATAGACCCGGCTGCGAATGCAGGGGCCGAGCTGGTCCAGCACCAGGCGATAGTCGGCCTGGGCCTGGGCCTTGTTTTCCGGCGTTCCGGACAGATCGGCATCGGCCGGCAGCCTTCCGGGCAGAAAGCAGGCGAGGCGATACCAGGGCAGCGTGTCGCGCTGCGGCGCGTTGTCCGCCGCGGCCGCGACTTCGGAAAAGGAAACGCCCCAGGCCGCCGGGCCGTCCGGCCGATGCTGCACGGTGATCGCCGCGGCCGACTGGTCGGCGGTGTCGAGGAAGAACTGGGTTTCGCCTTCGCCCGCCAGATTGCCCGGAACATGGATCGCCTCGCGCACTCCGGTCACTTTCTTCGGCGCGTCGGGCGCGACGAGTGCGGCCAGAATCGCGCGCAGCCGGGTCTCGGTGCCGGCATCCCACGGCACTTGCGCATCGGGCGCGGCCAGTTGCAGGTCGCCGGCCTGGCCCTGCGTTGCCCGCGCGAACAGCAGCACTTGCCGGTTCTTCATCGGGGGGGGCTTGCCGCGTTCATCGAGCGGCATGTCGGCGAGATAGCGGATCGCCTCGCCCAGCGGGGCATTGCCGGCAATCAGCGTGCGGGTGCGCGCTTCCATATAGAAGCGCCCCCAGCCCAGCCGGACGCCCGGCGCCCGCTCCGCTTCGACGGGCGCCGCCTTGCGCACTTCGGCCAGCACCACCAGCCGCGCCGAATCGGCCAGATCGGCGAGATCGGCATAGCCCGGCGCGGCCGGCGCACCGCCCGGCGCAGCCGCGTGCAGCGGTGCGCCATGCGGCGCGACGGCCAGCGCGGCCGCTGTCATCAGAATCTTTCCGGCGAAGCGCCTGGCTGGATGTATCACGGTCGAACTCCCGAAATTTCCCGGTTTTCCTGCCGGCCGGCACTTGCGGCATAGCCGATTTCCCGCAGTCTTCCAGCCCAGCCCGCGTGAATCCCGCCTTAACCTTTTGGACAGGCGGATAAGGCGTTGCGCGGGTCCGGCAACGAAGCTAAAGCTAGGCCGAAATCAGGGCAAAAACAAAAAAGGCCCATGCGTTCGCCTGATCGGGCGCCGCGGCTCCGAGAGGGGAAACGGACGACCGCAGGGGTGGTGACATTAAGACTTGGCATGGGCCGTGCCTGCGGGTGCGCCCTGTGGTCGCCTCGGATCACTTCCGGGGCATTGTTATGGAGTGATGCGTCGGAATGGCTTACGCTGACCAAAAGATGAGCGGTAATCGTATTACTGCGTTGATCATCGTTGCCCTAATCCATGTTGTTGTAATCTATGCTCTCGTCACGGGGCTCGCCTTCGAAGCGGCCAAGAAGGTCATCCAGAAAGTGACCACCGTGGACGTGAAGGAGGAAGTCAAGAAGGAAGAGCCGCCGCCGCCGCCTCCGCAGACGGAGAAGCTGCCGCCGCCGCCGATCGTGGCGCCGCCGCCGAAGATCAACCTGGCGCCGCCGCCGCCTGTGACGGTGGTTGACGCGCCGCCGCCGCCGGCTCCGCCGCCGGTCATCCTGCCGCCGCCGCCGTCCGCGCCGCCGCCGCCGCGCTTCACGCCGAAAGCTGCCGTGCCGAAAGGCAGTCCCGCCAACTGGGCGACGACCAACGACTATCCGGCGCGCGCCCTGCGTGAAGAGCGTTCGGGGACGACCGGGTTCCGTGTCACCGTCGGTCCCGACGGGCGCGTCACGGATTGCGACGTCACCAGTTCCAGCGGCCATGCCGATCTCGACGCGGCAACCTGCGAAAACGTGCGCCGCCGTGCCCGCTTCACGCCGGCAACCGACGGTGAGGGCAACCCGACCTCGGGGAGCTACTCGAACCGGATCCGCTGGCAGATTCCGAAGGACTGATTGCCTGATCGCGCCGGCCTGCCGCCGGCGCGGACCACTCTATTCTCCATATCTTTGAGAGGACCATCGCATGCTTATCATCAATCTTCTCGCCGATGCTGCACAGGCGGCGCCGCAGAACAGGTTCGGCTTTGCCGAAGCTCTCCAGCAGGGCGGCTTCATCGCCTATGCCACCGTCACCATCCTCGGCATCATGTCGTTCGGCTCGTTCTACATCCTGTTCACCAAATGGTTCGAACAGTCGAAGATCATGCGCCAGGGCAATGGTCTGCAAGGCACTTTCTGGCGCAGCGCCACGCTGCGCGAAGGCGCCAACAAGCTCGACAAGAACAGCGCCTGGCGCCAGATCGTCGATGACGGCCTCGTCGCCGAGGACCAGCATTCCAAGATGACCGACAGCATGGAAGCCCATGACTGGCTGCACGGTTCGCTGGCCCGCTCGGAATCCTCGATCAACGCCCGTCTCGCCGCCGGCCTGCCGTTCCTTGCCACTGTCGGCGCCACCGCGCCGTTCATCGGCCTGTTCGGCACCGTCGTCGGCATCTATCGCGCGCTGATCAACATCGGCATCGCCGGCTCGGCCTCGATCGACAAGGTCGCCGGCCCGGTTGGTGAGGCCCTGATCATGACCGCGCTCGGCCTGCTCGTGGCCGTCCCGGCCGTGCTTGCCTACAACTACCTGCAATCGCGCAACAAGCGCATCGCCGAACAGCTTTCGGGCTTCTCGACCGACGTGCTGGCCAATATCAACTCGAAGGGCGCCGTAAGGCCCGCCGTGGCCGCCGCGCCGGCCGCCAAGGCTGCGCCGGCCGCTCCGGCTGCTGCCAAGCCGGCCGCGCCCGCCGCGACGAAGCCCTGATCTGCGGGACCGGCGGCGGGCAGGAACCGCCGCCCTTTCCGCGGAAACCGGAAGCGGCAGGTTGCGGCATGCGGGCCTGCCGCCCTTTCGGGACAGAATGCTAGGATAGGATCTTACTATGGCAGTTGCAGTAGGCGGCGGGGACGAAACCCCGATGTCCGACATCAACACCACGCCGCTCGTCGACGTGATGCTGGTGCTGCTGATCATCTTCCTCATCGCGGTTCCGGTCGCGATCCAGACGATCGAGAAGCTCAAGATTCCGATCATCGTCTCGCAGGAATCGAAGGACAAGGTCGAAAACCTGCTGCTGACGGTCAGCACCACCGACCAGGCCGGCCGCAGCGCGGGCGATCCGGGTTTCGAAGGTGCATCGCGCTATGGCGAATGCCGCGTCTATTTCAACAATATCACCCCGGTAACGGCGGAGGAACTGCGCGATAAGGCATTCAAGCGGCTGGACGCCATCGTCAAGCGCGAGGGCGGCCCCGAGGCGCTGAAAGCCAACCCGGACAAGGTGCCCCAGGTGCATATCCGCGGTGACGTGAACGCCCCGTGGCGCTGCGTTGCCGGTGCGATCTACAATGTCCAGATTTCCGGCTATCCGACGGTCGGCTTCATCTCCAACCCGATCGACCCGAGCGCCTCGTAAGCGCGCCGGCCCGTAACGCAGGAGTAGTTTCCCATGGCAATGTCAGGCGGCAAGGACGATGGCTCGCCGATGATGGAGATGAACACGACGCCGCTGATCGACGTCATGCTCGTGCTTCTCATCATGTTCATCATCACCATCCCGGTCGCGACCCACTCGACGGACATCGATCTGCCGGTTCCCAATCCCAACGATCCGCCGCCGCCGCTGGTCAAGCCGGTCGTCAACAAGGTGACGCTCACGCGCGACGGCCAGATCCTGTGGAACGCCCAGCCGCTCACGGGCGGGCAACTGGTTACGAACCTGAAGACGACGCTGACGATGCAGCCCGAGCCGGAATTGCAGTTCCAGCCCGATCAGGACGCCAGCTACGATCTTTCGGCCAAGGTGCTGAACATCATCAAGGGCTCGAAAGTCACCAAGTTCGGCTTCGTCGGCAACGAGCAGTTCGCGGAATTCGGCAAGGCGGCGGGGCAGTAGCTTCCCGCCGTCCGGCTGGCAAACACGCGGCCGAAAAACACGCAAGGGGGGCGGAGCGATCCGCCCCTTTTCGTTTGTCCGACTCCCCTTGCGATGTTGGCCTCCCTGCGCCGTCCCCGTTCTTTCCGCTCCCCGTTTCCCTTAACCGTCACCCTCATCGTCACCCTGAACTTGTTTCAGGGTCCATCGGGCAGTTCTACACCTGAGGCCGCCGGGTTGGCGGCACCATGGACCCTGAAACAAGTTCAGGGTGACGAAGAAGGAAGAAGGAAGAAGGAAGAAGGAAGAAGGAAGAAGGAAGAAGGAAGAAGGAGAGCGAAGCGGTTCCGTCTGAACCGGACAGTCTCTAATGCCCCGCCTGGGCCCCGCGCTTCAGGCCCGACTGCGCGAGCTGGGCGTCGATTTCGGCCATCAGCCGTTCCAGTCCTTCCCGACTGCCGCTTTCGGCGCGGGCGACCAGCACGTCCTGGGTGTTCGACGCGCGCAGCAGCCACCAGCCGTCCGCCGTGGCGACGCGCACACCGTCGGTCGCGTCGACATCGGCGCCTGCCGCGGCCAGCCGGTCCCGCACTTCGCCGACCACGGCGAACTTGCGGCTTTCGTCGACCTGGAAACGCAGCTCGGGAGTGTTGACCAGCGCCGGCATGGCGCCGCGCAGCTCCGTTACCGACTTGCCCAGATGCGCCGAGGCGGCGATCAGCCGGATCGCGCCGTAAAGCGCATCGTCGAACCCGTAATAGCGGTGCGCGAAGAAGATGTGGCCGCTCATCTCGCCGGCCAGCGGTGCCCCCGTCTGCTTCATTCTGGACTTGATCAGGCTGTGCCCGGTCTTCCACATCAGGGGCTTGCCGCCAAGCTCGGCGATGCGATCGAACAGCGCGCGCGAAGCCTTGACATCGGCGATGATTGTGGCGCCGGGCACTTCGCGCAGCACGTCCTCGGCAAAGATCATCAGCAGTTGATCGCCCCAGATCACCCGGCCCTTGCCGTCGATCGCGCCGATGCGGTCGCCGTCGCCATCGAAAGCCAGGCCGAAATCGAGATTCTTTCCGGCGACCAGCGCTTTCAGGTCGGCAAGGTTCTTTTCCTCGGTGGGATCGGGATGATGGTTGGGGAAATTGCCGTCGACTTCGGTGTAAAGCAGGAAATGCTTGCCCGGCAACCGGGCGGTGAGCTTTTCGAGCGCAGGCCCGGCGGCACCGTTGCCGGCATCCCAGGCGATCCGCAGGCCGGCAAGGCTGTCACGATCGATGCCGTCGAGCCCTTGCAGCAGCCGGTCGACATAGGCGTCGAGCACTTCGCGGCGCTCGCTTGTGCCGCTGCCGTGCAGCCAGTCTCCCGCCGCCGCCATCCGCCCGAGCTGCCGGATGTCCTCACCGAAGAACGGACGCCCCTGGAATACCATCTTGAAGCCGTTGTAATCGGCGGGATTGTGGCTGCCGGTTATCTGGATGCCGCCATCCACGTCCGGGGCCGATGCCTCGGCGTAATAGAGCATGGGCGTCGCTCCCATGCCGATGCGCACGACATCGACGCCTGAGCCCGTCAGCCCTTCGACCAGCGCGCTTTCCAGAATCGGCGAACTGGTGCGGCCGTCATAGCCGACAACCACCTTGCTGCCGCCGGCGCGGCGCAGCAGCGTGGCGAAACTGCGGCCGATTGCACGCGCATCCTCGACGCCGAGCGTCTCCCCGACGATGCCGCGGATGTCGTATTCACGAAGAACGGTAGGGTGGAATTGATGACTCATTGCGGCTCCGTCCGGGGGACCGGCAACCTGGCAAGCAGCAGGTCGCGCGCTGAATTGGCTTCGTGGACCAGCTCGCCGGTGCCGCCCCGGTCCGGGTGGACCTGCGCGACGAGCCGGCGGTGGGCGTCTATTATGTCTTCCCGACTGGCAGTTTTGCCAAGCCCGAGCAAGGCCCTGGCGTGCGCCTCGGCGACGGAGCGCGTGGCCGCACGGCGCGGCTCCCAGGGCCAGCGCTGCACGATCAGCCGCCAGGCCAGCACGCCCAGCGCGACGAGAAGCAGGAGTTTCGTCATGCCTGTGCGGCAAGCGGCAGATCGGGCATCGGCAGGGCGAGCCCGGCGATCATCTGGCGCAGTTCCTGCCGCGCAACGAGGTGGCTGGTGCCAAGTTCACCGAGATGGCCCTTGTCGAGCAGGGTCAGGCCGGAAGGGAACAGCTCGCGATAGATGACGCGTTCGGACAGGCCGTTGGCGATGCGAAAGCCGACGCGTTTGGACAGCTCGGTCAGCGCGTTCTCGATCCGGCGCATGTTGCGCGCCTCGGTAAAGCCGGTGCGGTTGCGCAGTACGACCCAGTCCATCTCGCGGCGCTGGTCGCGGATCGTCGCCATCGCCCGCTTCTTGCGCGCTTCCCAGATCAGTTCGGCATAGAACGACAGGCGGCGGACCTTGAAAGTCTCGGCATCGACCTGGCCGATGAGATCGAAATCGACGAAGCTGTCGTTGAGCGGCGTGACCAGCGTGTCGGCAGTGGTGGCGGCGTGGCGGGCGAAGGGATCGTCCCGGCCGGGCGTGTCGAAGATCAGGAAGTCCTGGCCTTCGGCAAGCGTGGCGGCCTGTGCTTCGAGTTCTTCGACTGTTTCGCCCCGGAACACGTCGAAACGGACGGTCGGCAGCTCGATCCCGCGGCGGCGCTGCGTTTCCGCGCGGTTTTCGAGATAGCGGTGCAGCGTGCGCTGGCGCGGATCGAGATCGATCGCCGCGACTTTGGCGCCCTGGTGGACAAGCGCAATGGCGACATGGACGGCGGTGGTGGACTTGCCGGTGCCGCCTTTCTCATTGGCAAAGACGATGCGGTGCGCAGTCACGACGTGGCTTTCGCTTTCTCAAACTGTTGCTGGCCATTGCCCAGCGGTTTTGGCAGAGCGGCCCCCTGTCGAAAGCTCTTATCGGAGGGGGCATGCCCATGCAAACCGTCCATCAGCTTGTTCCACTGCGCCGTGCCGTGCGGGTGCTCCGGGCGGACGGGCCGCTGGCGCTGGTGCCCACCATGGGGGCCTTGCATGACGGCCATCTGACGCTGGTGCGCGAGGCGCGCAAGCACGCCGCGCATGTCGCCGTGTCGATCTTCGTCAACCCCCGCCAGTTCGGCGCGGGCGAGGATCTCGCCGCCTATCCGCGCCAGTTGGAGCGCGATATCGAACTGCTCGCAGGCGCGGGCGTCTCGCTCGTCTGGGCGCCTTCCGAGGCCGAGATGTACCCGGCGGGCTATGCGACCGGCATCTCGGTCTCGGGCGTCAGCGAGGGGCTGTGCGGCGCGGCCCGGCCCGGCCATTTCGACGGCGTCGCCACTGTCGTCTGCAAGCTGTTCAATCAGGTGCGGCCCGACCATGCCTTTTTCGGCGAGAAGGACTGGCAGCAGCTCGCGGTGATCCGCCGCATGGCGCGCGACCTCGATCTCGTCCGGCCCTGTGCCGATGCGATCCATGGCGTGCCGACGGTGCGCGAGGCCGACGGGCTCGCGATGAGTTCCCGCAACGCCTATCTTTCCGCTGCCGAGCGTGCGCGGGCGGCGGAACTTCCGCGAGCGATGTGCACGACGATCGCGATGATCGAAGCTGGCGGGAATGTCGCCGCAGCGCTTGCCGGGCTCGAACAGGCGCTGCTTTCCGGCGGTTTCGCCTCGGTCGATTATGTCCGGTTGTGCGATGCGGATTCGCTTGCCCCGCTGGCCGCGCCCGGCCCCTTGCCGGCACGGCTGCTGGTTGCCGCGCGGATCGGCCGCGCGCGGCTGATCGATAACATGGCGGTAGCGCCGCAAGCGTGATTTTCCGCTTTGGCGAAGGACCGAAACAAGGCTATGAGCAGGCGGACGGGCGTTGGAATCGTTCTGTTTCGGATTGCAACGGAACGATTCCAGGAAATCTTTTCAGCACAGAAACAGTCCATGGGACAGGGCAGGTTCAGCCCGGACGTTCCATGGAGAACCCGATGTAACAGGATATAAGGAGCCGGTTTGATGAAAAAATTGGTCTGCGGGGCAGTCGCATTTGCCCTTGCCATAGGTGGAACGGCCGTTTCGGCCAAGGACACCAAGGGATCTTCGGGCCACCAGCAGCAGGCCCGGGGCACGCAGGAGATTCCGCGCTGTATGCACAAACTGGGCGCGATCGCGATCGTTGAGCCGGACAACCAGTGGTGGCGTGAATTCAACCTGGGCAGCCCGGAAGCGATCCTGCGGGTTTTCGTCCAGCAGTCGGGCTGCTTTACGCTGGTGAACCGCGGCCGCTCGATGCAGAGCCGCTCGATGGAGCGGGCGATGGCCGACCAGGGTGAACTGCAACGCGGTTCGAACCTGGGCCGCGGCCAGGTCCGCGCGGCGGACTACTTCCTCGAACCGAACATCGTCAGCGCCAACCGCAATTCGGGCGGCGGCGGCGCGGGCGCGGTGCTCGGCAGCATCGGCGGCGGCTTGTTCGGCAAGGGCTTCGGCGCGCTGGCGGGCAGTATCAACGTGAAGAAGGGCGAGGCCAATGTCACGCTCTCGGTCGTCGATGCGCGCACCACCGAGGAAACCGCGCTGACCGAGGGCTATGCCCGCAAGTCCGACGTGAGCTTCGGTGCCGGCGGCGGCGGCGGCAATTTCTGGAACACGTTCGGCGGCGCTGCCGGCGGCGGCTACCAGAACACCGCAATCGGCCAGATCATCGTGCTCGCCTATCTCGATGCCTATACCAAGCTGGTCATGCAGCTCGGCGGCCTGCCGAGCGACGCCGCAGCAGCGGCGCCGCGCGCACACTGAGATTTCGGCGCAACGGACCGATCGCGAAGGGCGGGCCGCAAGGTCCGCCCTTTTCGTTTGCATGAACGTAACCCCGATGGATTGCCCATGACGATCATCACGGCCGATGTTCCGGGCACCCCGGCGGGGGCGGCGGCACTTGCCGCGCCCGTGCTTACGCCGCGGCAAAGGATCAGGGCGATCGTCGCGGGCTCTACCGGCAACCTCGTCGAGTGGTACGATTTCTACGCCTATGCCTTCACGGCGCTCTACTTCGCCGCGAGCTTCTTTCCGGAAGCGGACCGCACCGCGCAACTGCTCAACGTCGCCGGCATCTATGCCATCGGCTTCCTGGCCCGGCCGATCGGCGGTTGGTTCTTCGGCCGCTATGCCGATCGCAAGGGGCGCAGGGCGGCGATGCTGCTTTCGGTGCTGCTGATGTGCGGCGGATCGCTGCTGATCGCCTGCCTGCCGACCTACGGCCGGATCGGCACGGCGGCGCCGGTGCTGCTGCTCGCCGCGCGGCTGTTGCAGGGCTTCTCGCTCGGCGGCGAATACGGCACCAGCGCAACCTATATGAGCGAAGTCGCGATCGCCGGGCGGCGCGGCTTCTACAGTTCGTTTCAATATGTCACACTGATCGGCGGCCAGCTTGCCGCGGTGCTCGTGGTCTTCGTGCTGCAAAGCGCGATCAGCGAGGAGGCGCTCCACGCCTGGGGCTGGCGCATCCCTTTCCTGATCGGCGCGCTGCTGGCCGTTACCGCACTCTATCTGCGGCGCGGCATGCACGAGACTTCGCCGGGCGCCGCCGCTTCGCGGGAAGCGGGCACGCTCATCGCCCTGCTGCGCCACCCGCGCGCGTTGTGGACGGTGATCGCGCTGACCGCGGGCGGCTCGCTCGGCTTCTACACGTTCACCACCTACATGCAGAAGTTCCTGGTCAATACCGCGGGCATGACGGCCCGGACCGCAACGGGTGTGATGACGCTGGCGCTGCTCTGCTTCATGCTGGTTCAGCCGCTGTTCGGCCTGCTGTCGGACCGGATCGGCCGGCGCACCATGCTGATCCTCTGGGGCTTGGCGGGAACGGTGCTCACCGTCCCGCTGCTGGGCGCCATCGGCGCCACGCCCGACCCGGCCACGTCCTTCCTGCTGATCATGGCGGCGCTGCTGATCCAGAGCTTCTACACCTCGATCTCGGGCCTGTTCAAAGCCGAGCTTTTTCCGATCGAAGTGCGCGCGCTCGGTGTCGGCTTTTCCTATGCGGTGGCGAATGCCGTTTTCGGTGGCTCGGCCGAATATGTCGCGCTGGCTTTCAAGGCAGCGGGCCGCGAAAGCGGTTTCTACTGGTACGCTGCCGGGATGAGCGCGCTTGCGCTCTCAACGGCGCTGGCCATGCGCGATACGCGCCGGCACGGCACGCTGCGCGATTGAACGGTGCGCCCGGCCCGGCCATCAGCGCAGCGCAGGCAGCAGACGGCGGGGCTCGGAAAGCTCGGGCGCGGCAATCTGCATGGCGTGCCCGGCGGCGGCTCCCGGCGGCCCGTGGGCAGTGCCGGCGCCGAACAGCACATAGGCAGCCATCATCAGGATGGAAAACGCTGCCGATATTGCCAGTTGCCTGCTCATCATCGCCTCAACGAACTCAGTGAGCCTATATTAAGTAAGGTTAGCAGATTTTGCAATGCAGCAATGATGCCGGGTCAGGGTCTGTCTGGCGGTTAATCTCCCATGGAGCAGGTTCAAGTCTTGCGCAGGCCGTGGCTGGCCGACTATCCCGGCACGATGAACCGGACCCGCCGATCGAACGACTGGGGCTTCCCCCGCTGGCGGGGCTATGAAGGTGCCCGCGCGGCGGCCAATATCCGCCTTTGTGACCGCCACGGCTGCAACGAGCCGGGCGAATGCCCGGCGCCGAAATCGCCCAACAGCCCGGATCGCTGGTATTTCTGCCAGAAGCACGCGGCTGAATACAATGCGGGCTGGGACTATTTCGCCGGGCTGACAGCCGAGGAAGCCGCGATGCGCGAAAGCGAGGAACGGCGCGATGCCTCGGGCTTTCGGGAATCGGCGCATCATGCCTGGGCGGGGTCCGGCGACGGCAGCCGCAGCCGCGACGAATTGCGCGCGCTTGAAGTGCTGGGACTGGAGCCGGACGCCGATTTCGACGCGGTGCGCAAGGCCTGGCGGACCAGAGCCAAAGAGGTCCACCCCGACGTCCGCCCCGATGACGCGGAAGCGGCCAGAGCCTTCCAGGCACTGCAACTCGCCTATGAAGTGCTGCGCGCGGCGGAAGAGCGGCGCGAGTGGAAGGGGTAGGTGTCGCCCTTCAGAGTCCTCTTTCGGGGAGTCCCCTTCCGATTTCAGTCGGAAACTGGCTTCGGCCACAGACTCGGGTACAGGCTATGCGCTACAAGAGCGGTTGTCACACATAGAGTAATCGCGGGGGCGGAAGCACCGGCGCGGTTGCGTTGCGTTGGAAGGGTGGTTGCCCCCCGACAGGATGAAAACGGGCTCACGATCGACACCGGGCCCGGCATCAAACGGAGGACACCCTTGAAGCAGTTTATCGGGCTCGACGTATCTTTGAAAGACACCTTCATCCCGGTGCGCGAGGAGGCCGGCGGATATGGCGGGGCAAAAGCCCTTCCGATCTTCGATTGATAGCAGAGGTTGTTCGCAAACGTGCTCCACGGGCAGAGCGCGTCGTATTCGAGACGGGAGCACTGTCGGTGTGGTTCTATCATGCGCTGGTGGCGGAGGGCGTTCCAGCGATCTGCATTGATGCGCGCCATGCCAGGGCGGCGCTCGATATGGCGCCGAACAAGACCGATGCGAACGACGCGGACGGTTTCGCGCAACTGGTCGAGGTCGGCTTTTTCCGTGAGGTCCGCGTGAAGGGTTTCGACAGCATGCTGATCCGCACGCTGGTGGGGGCGCGTCAGAAGATGCTCAAGATGACGATCCGGCTATCAAACCGGATCCGCGGTCTGATGAAGACGTTCGGACTTGTCGTGCCCAAGGGCGGCGGCGGTGTGTTTGAAGGCCATGTGCGTCGCCTGCTGCACGATAACGCGGGGCTCGAGCAGATCATCCTGCCGCTGCTCGAGGCCTGGCGGAGCATGCGCACCCGCGCCGCCGAATTGAGCAAGCAACTGGTCGCCGCGGCGCGTACCGGCGAGCAATGTCAGTTGCTGTCGTCGATCCCGGGCGTCGGCTCTTGACGGCCTCGTCTTTCGTGGCTGCGATCGAGAATCCGGAGAACTTCAGGAAGTCACGTTCGGTAGGCGCCTGGATCGGCTTGACCACCAGACGCTATCAATCGGGTGAGGTCGACTATGACGGTCATATATCCCGGCGCGGCGACAACTATCTTCGCGGGCTGCCGTATGAAGCGGCGACCGTGATCCTGACGCGCACCACGACCGACAGCGCACTGCGGACCCGGGGGCTCAAGCTCTGGGAAAAGATCGGCTTCAAGCGCGCCGCGGTCGCGGTTGCGCGCAAGCTCGCCGTGATCATGCATACCATGCTCCGGACTGGTGAGTTGTTCCAGCGCCTGGCTGCCGCCGATGCGTGAATCGAGCAATCGGTTGGCAAGACGCATCATGCGCTGAGCAGCACACCGCTTCTTTCTCTATCGTCAGCGTCCTTGCCGTGGACGCATCGATCGTCCCTGTCGGGACGCGGACAGGATCATTCCGTAAATGTCGAGGCACTTGCGGTCGTGGCGGCAAAGTGCGTGTCACACATTGGAAGATCCGGCCTTCGAAGACCTGCCCTGCGGCGGGCATGTCCCGACCGCGTAAACGACCCTGTACCCGACAAACGATATTCCCGGCGGGACCAGGGCGCCCGCGTTTACGATCTCATCTACGAGCAGCCGGCAGTTGATCAAAAAGCACAGGCCTCCCCATTGACGGAGCTGCGATTAGAGCAAACTGCATGATTTATGAATCACGCAGTTTGCTCCAAGTTTTTGTTGTCGCATCGTTTTTTGCGCAAAACCGGTTCCCACTTTTGCGCACGATGCTCTAAACGACGACATTTCACCATCGCTACCATCTGGTGTGGGCGCCGAAGTATCGGTACAAGGTGCTGATCGGCGATATGCGCCTGCGAGTGCGCGCGATCATCCGGCAGGTCTGCGACGAGATGGGTGTGACGATCATCAACGGTGCCCTGTCGCGCGATCACGTCCA
>JAITWR010000203.1 GCA_031285165.1 Novosphingobium sp. | reverse complement strand
AGAATTGCTGAACTATCACCCCGCACGGCCCGAACGGACGGGCCGCCTGCGAGGAAAACAGTGCTTGCTCTATAGCCGGGGGATGACCAAGCCCGATTTGCGACATCGATGTCGAAATTGCTTACTGTGTTGCAGAAATGTTACGAAACGGAAATGTGACGGGAATGGACGGGATTGCGGCGCCATGCCGATCCTGTCCGATCGGGCCTGTCCGATCTGGCGGGAGAATCACGTCCCGTCTGCTGCGGGCACGGCGACCGGCGGCTCCGGGCCGAGCGCATCGTCGGCGTGCGGGTCTGCAAGGAAGCGGCGCAGGGTGCGGTGGAAATGCGAGATCGCGCGTTCCTGCACCGGGCTGGTCCGGGCGGCCTTGAACGCGCGCGACTTCATGCCCTGCTGCACGCGCGGGATGTTCTCGAAATCCTGCCGGAAGATCAGCGGGTAATCGCCGTCGCGCCAATCCTCATAGACCTCGTGCGCAATTGCGGGCGCCTGGCCATCGGCATAGCGTTCGAGCGACCAGACATCGAAGATCGTCCGCGTGTGATCATCGCCGCAAGGGCGGAAGCGATACCAGATCACCGCTTCCACCGCGGGATGGAGGAATACGGTGTTGGGGAAGACATGCCAGTCGAACCCGCTTTCGGCCATATATTCGGGCGTCAGGCCCTCCGGCCAGCCGGCGCCGGAGGCGATGGCGGCCTCGTGGATGAACTGGCCCCACTTGCCGAGAACTTCCTCCGGCGCGGCGTCGGCGGAAACCTCACTGCGCAGGCGCTGGGTCGCGGCCCAGGCGCGTTCGGTCTGCATCGCCTTGAGGTGGTTGCGGAACTGGTCGGCATATTCGAACAGATGCTCGCGGAAATCGGCGATCTCCCTGGGCGGCAGGCGGTCGCTGCGGCCGACCGGAAGCCCCGTGCCGCCGGCATAGGATACCCAGCCGTGGCGGCCCATGGCGCGGCTGATCGAATAGTCCCTGGTGTACGTGAGCATCTGCGCATGGGTGGTCTGCACATGATAGAATTCGGTGAAGGCGCCGAGCACCGTCTTCCAGTTCGCGGGGACCGTGACCGTCTTGTGCCAGGCCGGGTGCAGCCTGGCGAATTCGAACAGCTCGCATTTTTCCTGCATCGGCGAAAGGAACGCGGCAAGCGGCTGGCAGGCCGGGTCCATGTTGATCCACACCCAGCCGCCCCACAGGCCGGCCTGCACCGGCACGAGATCGGCATCCCCCGCGGCAAGGCATGAGCCCCAGTCCTGCCGGTCGATCACCTTGATGCAGCGGCCGTCCGTGGCGAAGCGCCAGCCGTGGAAAGGGCAGACGAACTGGCGCGCGTTGCCCCTGCCTTCGGCCAGCAGGGTGCCGCGATGCGGGCAGACGTTGTGGAAGGCGCGCACCTGCCCGTCCGGCCCGCGGCAGACGATGATCGAATCGTCGATGATGTCATAGACGATATAGTCCCCGTTCTTCGGGATATCGTCCTCGCGGCAGGCGATCTGCCACACTTTCGGCCAGAGGTGTTCCTTTTCCAGCTCGTGAAACGCGCGGTCGAGGAAATCCGCCTTGGGCACCCGGTCGTCGCGCACGTCGTCGGGGGAATAGCCTGTCATCCTGAACTCCGCTCGTGCCTCCTGTCGTCGCGCAGGGGCCGCCGGCGCATCGTACCGGAGCCGGGCCGCCGATACAAACCGACACAATTCAATAGCGATCCGGGGATATTCCGGCGACATTGGCGCGGCATTTTCTCCTCAACGCCAAACGACGGCGTTCAGTGTTCAAGGAGAAGATCATGAAAAAGCTTATCATCGCCGCTCTCGCCGCTGCGACTCTCGCTACGCCGGCCATGGCCGCCCCCTACGGGTACGACGGATATGGCAAGCATGGCGGCTACGGCAGCCACGGCGATCACGGCGGCTGGAACAAGGGGCACGGCAACCACGGCGGCTGGAACAAGGGCCATGGCGGCTGGGGCAGTCATCACGGCGATTTCCGCCGCTGGAGCCGGGGCGACCGTTTCGACTATCGCTTTGCCCGCGACTATCGTGTGATCGGCAATCCCTATCGTTACCGCCTGCACGCTGCGCCGTACGGCTATCGCTGGGTGCGCTCGGGCCGTGACGCGGTGCTGATCGGCATCACCAGCGGCCTCGTCCTTTCGGTTATGGACAATGTCTTCTATTATTGAGCAGACCGGGAAAATCACCGGAAAAATCGCCCCCGGAGTCTTCGCTCCGGGGGCTTGTTCTGCAATGAAGCATGGCAGGCATGGCGAACAATCCGCATATCCTCGTGGTCGATGACGAGCGCGACATCCGCGATCCGCTGGCGTCCTATCTCGGCAGGAACGGGCTGCGCACGACGACCGCCGCCAGTGCCGCCGAGGCGCGCGAGATCCTTGCCGTCCACGCCATCGACCTCGTCCTGCTCGACATCATGATGCCGGGAGAGGACGGGCTTTCGCTGGCCGCTTTCGTCCGTTCGACCATGGCCACGCCGCTGATCCTGGTCACGGCCAAGATCGACGAGGTCGACCGCATCCTCGGGCTGGAGATCGGCGCCGACGACTATGTCGCCAAGCCGTTCAGCCCGCGCGAACTGCTGGCGCGGATCAAGGCGGTGCTGCGGCGGGCGGGCGGGCAGGCCGTGCTGGTCCATGCGCCCGATGCCGCGGGCTATGCTTTCGGGCAATGGGTGCTCAAGACCGGCGACCGCGAACTGGTCGATGCCGGCGGTATTTCGATCGCGCTCTCGACGGGCGAATACAACCTGCTGCTGGCCTTCGTCACGCATCCGCGGCGCGTGCTGTCCCGCGATCAACTGCTCGATATCACCCAGGGGCGCGAACTGGCCGCGTTCGAGCGCAGCATCGACAATCACATCAGCCGCCTGCGCCGCAAGATCGAAGCCGATCCGGGCGATCCGAAACTGATCAAGACCGTGCGCGGCGGCGGTTATATGTTCGCAGCCGAAGTGCGCCGGATATGAAGCCGCTGCTGCCGCGCAGCCTGGTCGGGCGGATGCTGCTGCTGCTCGGCATCGCGCTGGCCGTGGCCCAGCTCGCCAATCTGGCTCTCATTCTCAACGAGCGCCAGAAGCTCAGTCTTGCCCAGGACGACGGCCCGGCGATCACCCGCTTCGCCGGCGGGGCGGCCGACATCCTCGAAGCCGACCCTTCTTTCCGGCAGGCGCTGGTGGCGGACATTTCCCATCGCGGCGCGCGCTTCGCCGTGAAGCCCGACAGCGGGATCGTGGACCGGGACAGGAACGCGCCGATCGAGGCGAAGCTGGCCGAGAACCTGCGCAGCCTCGGCCACGGCGCGATGACCGTCCGTGCGATGGCGCCGCACCCGGCCCGGCGCGGGCGCGGACTGTCAGCGCAGCCGGCAGCGCAGCCGGTGCGCTACGTCCTGACTTTCGCGGTCAGACTGCCGGACGGCCAGTGGCTGACCGGAACCATGCCGGCGCAGCGGCGCGATCCCTGGTTCGCCGCCCGGCTCGCGGCCGGCACGCTGCTGCTCTATGTCCTGGTGTTGAGCGCGACGGTGCTGATCGCGCGCCCGCTCGTCCGGCCGCTCAGGGATCTGACGCGCGCGGCGCAGCAGTTCCGCGGCCGGACCGATCCGATTGCCGTCGAGCCGCGCGGGCCTGACGATCTGCGCGAGGCGATCGAGGCGTTCAACGCCATGAACCGCCGGCTGGTTTCGCTGCTGGATGAAAAGGACGGGATGCTGGGCGCGATCGGCCACGACCTGCGCACGCCGCTGGCATCGCTGCGCATCCGGCTCGAGGGCATGGAGCCCCCGGAGGAGCGCGAGGCGGCGGTGCGCAAGGTCGAGGAACTGGCGGCCATGCTCGAGGATATCCTGGCGCTGGCGACGGTCGGCCGGCAGCGCGAGACGACCCGCCCCACCGATGTCACCGCGCTGGCGGAAACGGTGGCCGAGGAATATCAGGATCTCGGCGCGGACGTGACCTGGTCGCCCGCGGCGCGGCATGTCCTGCACGTGCAGCCGAATCGGTTGAAACGGGCCATCCAGAACCTGATCGACAATGCGGTCAAATATGGCGGCGCGGCAAGGGCATCGGTATCCGGCGCGCCGGGCACGGTGCGGATCGAGGTGAGCGATAGCGGACCGGGCATTCCGCCCGAGCATCTCGACCGGGTCATGCGGCCTTTCTACCGCGTCGAGAATTCGCGCAATCGCACGACCGGCGGCACCGGCCTCGGACTGGCCATCACCAAGGCCATCGCCGAAAGCCACGGCGGTACTCTTACGCTCGAAAACACGGGCAGGGGCTTGAAAGCGACGATAACCCTGCCCGCCGATCAGGGCTGAAGCGGCGCCCGGCGGGTTCAGCTTATCGACTGCACCTGTCCCCCATCGATGCGGTAATTGGCGCCGTTGACGAAAGCCGCCAGCGGGCTGGCCAGGAAGGCGACCAGGGTGCCGATATCATCGGGGCGGCCGTAACGCTCGGTCGTGCAGGGAAAGATGCCGAGGTCCATGAACAGGGCTTCGCGCGCGTCGATATCCTGCGGCCAGCCCTGGGCATCGCCCATCGTGCGCAATGTGCCTTCGAACATCTCGGTGCGGGTGCAGCCGGGGCAGACCGCGTTGACCGTCACCCCCGATCGCGCAAGCTCTTTCGACAGGCTCACCGTCATGTTGAGCAGCCCGGCCTTGGCGGCGCAGTATTCGGGAACCTGCGAAGGCGGAGCGATCGCGCCGGCGCTGGAAATGCTGATCACCCGGCCCCAGCCGCGGTCGCGCATCGCGGGCACGAAGGCGTGGATCATGCGCACCGCGGAAATCAGGTTCTGCTCCATCGCCCCGGCCCAGTGTTCGGGCTTCACGTCGAACCAGCCGAGCATCGGCCCCGGCCCGGTCGATTCGGTGCCGCCGATGTTGTTCACCAGAATGTCGATGCCGCCGGTGGCGCGCTCCACCGCATCGGCGACTTGCGCCGCTCCCGCATCGGTCGCCAGATCGCCGAACGCGATGTGAGCGGTGCCGCCGGCATCGCGGATCGACCGGGCGGTTTCCCCGGTCCTTTCCCGGTTGCGCCCGTGAACGATCACGGCGGCGCCTTCGCGCGCGAGCACGGCGGCGATACCCCGGCCGATGCCCGAGCTGCTGCCCGTCACCAGCGCCCGCTTGCCCTCGAGTTGCAGGTCCATCTCCGCTCTCCCGTATGATATGCCGCTCAGATCAGCGTATAGCCGCCATCTGCCGAAAGCGTCGTGCCGGTGACGTATCCGGCCGCCGGCGAGCAGAGCCAGACCGCGGCCTCGGCCACTTCCTCCGGCTCGGCGATGCGGCCCAGCGGCACGTGGGCCTGCCGCGCCTCGACATGGCCGGGATTCTGCGCGGCAGTCTCGCGCAGCGCCGGCGTCCACATCGGACCGGGAGCGACCGCGTTGATGCGTATGCCCTTCCCGCCGTATTCCAGCGCGGCGCATTTGGTCATGCCGTAGATCGCCTGCTTGGCGCCCAGATACCACGACAGCCCTTTCTCGCCGGTGGTTTCGCGCCCCGAGCCGATATTGACGATCGACCCGCCGCCGCGTTCCAGCATCGCCTCGATCTCGTGCTTCATGCACAGGAAAGTGCCGGTGACGTTGACCGAGGTGGAGGCTACCCAGTCCTCCTCGCTGATTTCGGCGAGCGGCTTCGGCTTGATGAACCGGGCGGCGTTGTTGATCGCGCAGTCGAGCCCGCCGAAGCTCTCGACGGCACGCTGCACCATGGCCTGCACGTCCGCTGCGCGGGCGATGTCCGCCCGGACGAAGACCGCTTCTGTGCCGGCATCGCGGATCAGCCGGGCGGTTTCCTCGCCCCCGGCCTCGTCGATGTCGCCGACCACGACCCTGGCGCCCCCGCGCGCCAGCAGCAGGGCGCAGGCCCGGCCCAGTCCGCGGCCCGCTCCCGTGACGAGGGCGGATTTTCCTGCAAGCGATCCCATTCCCGTTCTCCTGTGTTTCTGCCTTTCGGGGCCGATTTGCCCGGTTTGCCGGTCCGGGCTCCCCGCTGCATGACGGTCCCTACGCCTTTTTGGTGAAGCGTGCCACGCGCTCCTGGTGATCGGGGGCTTGGCCGGGGTAGCGATAGTGTTCGTGCGCCAGCCCCGCGGCCAGCGGCATCCCGTCGGTTTCGCGCATCATCCGCTTGACGGCGAAATTGGTGTGCCGGCTGTTGGCGAGAATCTCGGCGGCGAGGCTGGCGACAGCCGCGTCGAGGCCGCCCTGTTCCGCGAGCAGGTCCACCAGGCCGAGGCTGCCCGCTTCCGCCGCGTCGATCGTGCGCGCGGTCATCATCATGCGCTTGGCGGCCGGCTGGCCGATCCGGCGCGACAGCCGCTGGCCCATGCCCCAGGCGCCCACCAGCCCCCATTTGCCGTGCGTGTCGGCGAAGCGCGCGGTGGTATCGGCCAGGATGAAGTCGCAGGCGAGAGCGAGCTCGAGCCCGCCGGTGTAGCAGGCGCCGTGAACCGCCGCGATCACGGGCTGCGGCAGGCTGGCCAGGCGGTCGATCACGCCGGGCTTGAAGCGCGAGTCGATGGGGGCCTTGCCCATGGCGGCGAGATCGGCGCCGGCACAGAAGCCGCGCCCGTTCGCCCGGAGCACGACGCAGCCGATGCGGCCGGTCTGGCCTGCCAGTGCCGCCAGATGCGTGCCGAGTTCCTCGAACGCCTGCGTGTCGAGCGCGTTGAGCTTGTCGGGCCGGTCGAGCGTGAGCGTGGCGAGGCCGTCCCGATCCTCGCGGAGAATCCGCTGCGTCATCGTGCTAGTTCCCGATTCGGGCCGCGGCGGCCATGTCGGGCAGGGCGCAGGCGGCGACATATTCCCGCCGCAGCCGCCGCACCAGTTCCGCCACGGAGGGCAGGTCATCGATAAGGCCGATGCCCTGCCCGCCCGACCAGATATCGCGCCAGGGCGTCTTGCCCGCGGGCAGGTGCCCGGTCGAGCGCCCTTCGGGGATGGGCAGATCGTCCGGGTCGAGCCCGACGGCGCGCAGCGAGGCCTTGAGCCAGCTTGCTGGCAGGCCGTTGACGCCGCGCGTGTAGATCACGTCCTCGATGCCGCCTGCGACCAGCATCGC
The DNA here is from genome assembly GCA_031285165.1 of Novosphingobium sp. Taxonomy (GTDB): domain Bacteria; phylum Pseudomonadota; class Alphaproteobacteria; order Sphingomonadales; family Sphingomonadaceae; genus Novosphingobium. The sequence continues at coordinate 891 of JAITWR010000203.1, read as the reverse complement.
CTTGTAGGCGTCGGGCGCGCCCGATTCCCGCGTTGCGATGAAGCGGGTGCCGAGATAGGCGAGGTCGGCGCCGAGGATTTCGGCCGCGCGAATCGCTGCCCCGGTGGTGACGGCGCCGGCCATCACCAGGGCGCCGGCGAACATCGAGCGGATCTTCGGGATCAGGGCCAGGTGGCTGATCGTGCCGGCATGGCCGCCGCCGCCCGCGCCGATCGCGATCATCCCGTCGACTCCCGCCGCGGCCGCTTTCTCGGCGAAGCGGATGGTGGTGACATCGTGGAAATGCAGCATGCCGAACTCGCGGACGAGCGGGGCGTTCTGTGTCGGATCGCCGACCGAAGTGACGATGATTCGCGCGCCGTGGCGGTTGCAGGCGGCAAGGTGGGCGCGAAAGTCGTCGCGGTCCTTGGTCGGCGCGATGTTGACGGCGAGCGGGCCGAGCTTGCGGCCCGGCTGCTCGTCGGCGAAGCGGGCCGCCGCCTCGTGCACCTGCCCCAACTGGTTCTCCAGCTCGGCCAGGTCGCGGCAGTGGTTGGCAGTGAGCGAGCCGACGATTCCCGCCTCGCGGGCGGCAATGGCCAGCCCGGTGCTGCTGCACAGGAACATGGGAGCGCAGAACGCCGGCAGAACCAGGCGTTCGCGAAGCTCATCGGGCAGTGCCATTTCGATCGGACCTCGTGCTTTGACAGGGCGGCTGGCCGCCTCGCGGAATACCGGAAGGATGGCAACCTATTGTATTTATTGAAACATTGTATTGAAATGACAAAATGGTGAAAAAGGGTTTGACGGTATGGTTTGGTATCCATATATGGCGCTTCACCGACGGGGAAGCTGCTTTTTCGGGAGTAGTTTCTGGTTGGTTGCCGACATGGGCGGACGGGGGATTTCCTG
>JAITWR010000130.1 GCA_031285165.1 Novosphingobium sp. | reverse complement strand
CTGGGGCACGGCGACAGCGCCGATCTACAAGGCCCATCAGGCCGGCATTCCCCTGCACGTATGGGTCGATGAGACTCGCCCGCGCAACCAGGGCGCACACCTTACCGCGTGGGAAATGGCCAGCCACGGCATCCCGCACACGCTGATCGTCGACAATGCCGGCGGGCATCTGATGCAGCATGGCGATGTCGACATGGTCATCGTCGGCACCGACCGGACCACGGCCCGGGGCGATGTCTGCAACAAGATCGGCACCTACCTGAAAGCACTGGCCGCGCACGACAACGGCGTGCCGTTCTATGTCGCGCTTCCTTCCCCGACGATCGACTGGCGGCTGCGCGACGGCCTGGCCGAGATTCCCATCGAGCAACGGCCGGGGGACGAGGTTTCGCTGGTCCAGGGCAAGCTGGCGGACGGATCGCTGGCAAAGCTGCGCATAAGCCCCGAGACGACGCCGGCGGCCAACCCCGCTTTCGACGTGACCCCGGCGCGGCTGGTCACAGGGCTCATCACCGAACGCGGCATCGCTCCGGCCAGCGCCGCCGGCCTGGCCGCACTGTTTCCGGAACGGACCGGCTGAGAATGTCCGAACGCGCCCTTCGCGACGAAATCGTCGCCTGCACGCAGGAACTCGATGCCTCGGGCCTCAACCGCGGTTCCTCGGGCAATATCTCGGCACGCTGCGGCAATGTTCTGCTGATCACGCCGTCCGGGGTTCCCGCCCGCGCGCTCGAACCCCGGATGCTGGCCCGCATGCCGCTCGACGACGCCTGCGGCGCCTGGGAAGGCCCGCTCAAACCTTCGAGCGAATGGCGCTTTCACCTCGACCTGATGCGTGCGCGGCCGGACTTCAACGCCGTTGTCCATACGCATTCGCCTTTCGCCACGATCCTGTCGATCGCCCGGCGGCCCATTCCGGCCGTACATTACATGATGGCGGCCTTCGGCGGAGCGGAGATCCGCTGCTCGGACTATGCCTGCTACGGCACGGCCGAACTGTCCGACGCGGTGCTGCGCGCCATCGACGGCATGGCAGGTTGCCTCATGAGCAATCACGGCGCGGTCGTCGGCGGGCCGAACCTCACCCGCACATGCTGGCTGGCGCACGAGCTGGAAGCGCTGGCGCACCAGTATTTCCACGTCCTTCAGATCGGCGGCGGGCACATATTGAACGATGCCGATCTGGCCGAAACGGCGAAAGGCTTTGCCGGCTACGGCGTGCAGGAACGGAAGGGCTGACGCCCGGCAGGAGTTATACTCAGAGCCAGCCGGCTTGCCGATACCAGCGCGCCGTCGCCTCGAGCCCTGCCAGCGTCTCGACGCGGGGGCGCCAGAGCACGGCCGGAACGCGGGAATGGCTGCCGGCGACCCAGTCGGGATGAGTCATGTAACCGACACGGTCGAGCGTCAGCCTGGCGCGCGGGCCGCGCATCATGCCGTCGGCTCTGGCCGCCCATTCCATCATCCGCTTCGACAGGCCGACCACCCGGGGGCGCCGGCCGACCGCGCGGCCGATCGCCCGCGCCAGTTCATCATGCGCCCAGCCGCCGCTGCGCCCGTCGTCCGGCTCGAAAATGCGGTGCGAGACGCCTTCGCCGCCGGGAACCACGGCCAGCAGCAGGCGTGCCAGATCCTCGACGTGGATCAGGGAGGCACGCCCCTCCCGCGGGACCGGCACCAGCCCCCACCTGGCGGCGCGGAACAGCTCGAACATATCCCTGTCGCGCGGGCCATAGACCGCCGGCGGGCGCACGATCGTCCAGTCGAGCGCCGATGCTTCCACCAGCCGCTCGGCCCGCGCCTTGGAAGCGCCATAAGCCGACAGCTCCGGTTCGCGCGCCGCAAGCGAGGAAACGCAAACGAAGCGCCGCACGCCCGCCGCCAGCGCAGCTTCGATCATCGCCAGCGTTCCGGCGACATTGCCCGCCTCGAATCCGGCGGAGTCGTGCGCCGTCATGACTCCGGCGACATGCACGACCGCTGCGACGCCGGCGACCAGCCGCATGAGCGCCTTGCCGTCGGCAAGATCGCCGGCGATCCATTCGACTCCGTCGCGCGGTTCCTGCTCCTTGCGGGCAAGCGCCCGGACCGGCACACCCTGATCCAGCGCCCGATCGATCAATGCCTGGCCGACAAAGCCGGTTCCCCCGGTGATCGCGATCGTCACAGCAGGATCATCTGATCGCGATGGACGACGGCCGAACGCGGCGCATAGCCGAGAATCTCGGCCTGCTCGCTCGAATGCCTGCCGATGAGCCGGGCGCATTCCACCGCATCGTATTCGGACAGACCGTGCGCCAGTGTGCGCCCGTCACCGTCGCGGATGGCAATAGCATCGCCCCGCTCGAAAACACCCTCCACGCACGTCACGCCCCTGGCCAGCAGGCTCGACCCGCGGGCAAGCGCGCTCGCCGCACCCGCATCGACCACCAGCGCGCCGCGCAGCCGCAGCCGCCCGCCCAGCCAGGCCTTGCGCGCGCCGGCCTTGCGGCCCCTCGGCAGGAACAGCGTGCCGATGCCCTGTCCCACGACGCGGGCGATCGGCGCCTCACAGGTGCCGTTGGCAATGGCGAGCGAAATGCCGGCAAGCTCGGCGATCTCGGCCGCCTGCAACTTCGATGTCATGCCGCCCGAACCTAGGCCCGAGGTGGAATCGCCCGTCGCCATCGCGTGAATCTCGGCAGTCACGCCGCGCACTTCGGGCAGCAGGCGCGCTTGCGGGTCTTTCGGATTGCGGTCGTAAAGCCCGTCGACATCGGACAGCAGCAGCACCGCGCTGGCCCCTGCCGCCTGCGCCACGCGCGCGGCAAGGCGATCGTTGTCGCCGAAGCGGATTTCCTGCGTCGCAACCGAATCGTTCTCATTGATCACCGGAACGGCGCCGGCATCGAGCAGGCGGGTCAGCGTGGCGGTAGCGTTGAGGTAACGGCGGCGGTCCTCAAGGTCTTCCAGCGTCAGCAGCAATTGCGCCGCGGTCAGGCCGTGGCGGCCAAGCAGTTCGGCCCAGAGCCCGGAAAGCGCGATCTGGCCCACCGCTGCCGCCGCCTGCGCATCGGCAAGATTGCCGCGCCCGCGCTTGTCCAGGCCCAGCGTCGCCGCCCCGAGCGCAATCGAGCCGGAGGAAACGACGATCACGTCCTGACCCCTCGCCCTGGCCGCGGCGATTTCGGCGACCAGCCCTTCGAGCCAGCATCGCCGCAGCCCGTCCTCACCGACCAGCAGCGACGAGCCAACTTTCACCACCAGACGGGGGCAAGCGGCCCTGTCGGCAAGATCGGCGAGGCGGGATATCTGCATGAAGGGGAATTAGGGGAATGAACGCAGGATGCAACTATCGTCGGATCGATTGCAGCGATTGCGGCCATCGCACGGACACGGCAGCGGCGATCAGATCGGCGACCAGGGCTTTTCGTCGGCCTCTTCCTGCTCGCCCTCCGGCCGTTCGGTCACGGTCGCCGCAGGCAGATGGGCAAGCACCGCGTCGAGCAGCTTGTCCATCCCCTGCCCCGTCGCGCCCGAGATCGGAAAGACTTTCTTCGCGCCAGCCGCTTTCAGTTCCCTGGTGAACGCCTGCACCAGTTCCCTGTCGGCCAGATCGATCTTGTTGAGCGCGATCAGCCGCGGCTTCTCGTCGAGCCCCGCGCCATAGGCCGCCAGTTCCTCCTCGATCACTCCCAGCGCCTCCGCCGGATCGGTGCCGTTGATATCGATCAGGTGGATGAGCACGCGGCAGCGTTCGATGTGCCCGAGAAAGCGGTCGCCGATACCCGCACCGTCGGCGGCGCCGGCAATGAGGCCCGGAATGTCGGCCAGCACGAATTCGCGGTTGCGGTGCCGCACGACGCCGAGCTGCGGGCGCAATGTGGTGAAAGGATAATCGCCGACTTTGGCCCTGGTATTGGCGATCTGGTTGATGAAAGTGGATTTTCCGGCATTGGGCAAGCCGACGAGGCCGGCATCCGCCAGCAGCTTCAGCCGCAGCCAGACCCACATCTCCCCGGCCGGCATGCCCGGCTGGTGCTGGCGCGGGGCGCGGTTGGTCGAGGTCTTGTAGCTGGCATTGCCGCGCCCGCCCATGCCGCCTTCGAGCAGCGTCACACGCTGGCCGGCCGCGGTCAGATCGGCAAGCTGGGTCTCCCGGTCGTCATCGATGATCTGCGTGCCGACCGGCACCTTGATGACAAGGTCATTGCCGCCCGCGCCGGTGCGATTCTTGCCCGCGCCGCCATGACCGCGCTGGGCCTTGAAATGCTGGCTGTAACGGAAATCGATCAGCGTGTTGAGGCCGGTCACGGCTTCAAAGACAATGTCGCCGCCCTTGCCGCCGTCGCCGCCGTCCGGCCCGCCGTATTCGACATATTTCTCGCGCCGAAAGCTTACCGCGCCCGGCCCGCCGGCCCCGGCGCGAACATAAATCTTGGCCTGATCGAGAAAGTGCATGGCGTTAGGCTAACGGATTGCAGGGCAGATGTCGCGCCTGGCCTTCGCCGGGCTCAGGCCGGTCCGGGGCGATTGCGGAACCTCGCGCACTGGTGGAGCCGAGGGGGATCGAACCCCTGACCTCGTCATTGCGAACGACGCGCTCTCCCATCTGAGCTACGGCCCCGTTCCAGTGCGAGTGCGAGGGCCAAATCGGCTTCGGCCGCCCGCGGACGGCCCCCTTAGCGAAGAGGCACCGTCCAGGAAAGACAAAATTGCAGCCGCGCGCGGTTACTTTGCCAACGGCTGCGCCGCGGCCTGCACCGGCAGGGTATCCACCGGCGACCGGGCCGCCATCGGCGCCGGCAGCGACGACGGCGTATATCTCATCTGCCACCCGGCCAGATCGACGCGATACTGTTCGTAGCTGCGGAAAAATTCCAGAAACACCCGCTCGATCTCCGGCAGGCTGCGCGCGGCGAAAGCATCGAGGCCGGCGGCAGGCACGGTCCGCGCCTGGTTGCCCACTGCCAGCGCGGCATCGCAGAAGGCCGGCAGCGTCGGCGGCAGCGCGAAATAGTTGTAAACCTGCGTCATGTACGTTTCGCGCCGGGCGACGGAGCCTTTGCCGTAGCGGGTCTTGAATTCCTGATCGAGCGCCTTGTTCACCGCCGCCAGCCTCTTCACGTTGTCGGTCAGGAAAGCGCGATAGTTTTCCAGAATCTGCGAATGCTGCGCCTGCATGCAGTTGAGCGCGGCGACATTGAACGCCGAGCGCAGATTCCATGTGGCCTGATCCCGGGAGATACCGGCATTGACCGTCTGCCGCACACCGGACGCATCGGCCTGCGGCACGGGAAGATTGGTCTGGGCGCCCCGCGGGGGCTGCGGCTGCGGCGGGACGACCACGACCGGCGGAGGCGGCGGAGGCGCGGCCGGCGGAGGAGCCTGGGTACAGCCGGCCAGCGATATGGCGCCGACCAGGGCAACGCCTGCCGATAGGGAATATCCTGTCTTCAAAATCACACGCCTCATAAAACCCATGCCCCCTTCTACCTCCCGTCACCGGCAAAGAAAATGCCCGGCGCGGCCAAAGGCCCGCCGGGCACGATCATTGCCTGTTGAAATCAGCGGCGGTCGCCCATGAACCTCAGCAGGAACAGGAACAGGTTGATGAAGTCCAGGTAGAGCTGGAGAGCGCCCATGATGACGGCCTTGCCGGCATGGTCGGTGCCGGCAACGGCGTAATACTCGTTCTTCAGCCGCTGGGTATCCCAGGCGGTGAGGCCCGCGAAAATCAGCACACCCAGGATCGAGATCGCCAGCGCAAGACCGGACGAGCGCAGGAACATATTGATCAGCATGGCAACCAGGATGCCGATCAGGCCCATCACCATGAAGCTACCCATCGCCGACAGATCCCGCCGGGTGGTGTAGCCCACCAGACTGAGGCCGGCGAACGATGCCGCCGTGGCGAAGAAAGTCGTGGCGATCGAAGGGCCGGTATAGATAAGGAAGATCGCCGACAGCGACAGGCCCTGGACCACGCTGAACAGCCAGAACAGCAATTGCAGCGTCGAAGTCTGCATGCGGTTGACGCCGAAGCTCATCGCCATGACGAAGCCGAGCGGCGCAAGCACGATGACCCAGCGTAGCGGTGTGAACATCACCTGCACGGCCATGCCCGATACGGCGAAAAGCAGCGCCACCACGCCCGAAAGCAGGATGCCCGACGCCATGTAATTGTAGATCGAAAGCATATGACGGCGCAGGCCCTGATCGTAGGTCACCCCGCCGATCGCCTTGCCGTTCAGGCTCGGAGACGCTCCGAAGCCCGAATGATTGGGCTGGGGGTCGTTCCAGTTCGCCATTTCAAACTCCTTTTCCCGGCCCGCCCAACGCGGTAATCCGGCATGCGGCAATATCGATCCGAATGCCCTGACATTCAAGCAAAACCGCGTGGCAAATTGTCGCGGCTGGAACCGTTCCGATGCGGATTGAACCGGAACGCCTTTAATTCCGCGCCTCGCGCGCCATCTCTGCGCCACGATCGCGCGCGGCGCGCAACGTCGCCTCGACAAGCCGGGCCAGCGCCGCGCCATCATCCAGAACGTCGAGCCCCGCGCGGGTAGTGCCGCCGGGGCTGGCAACGCGGTCCGCGAGTTCGCCCGGCGAATGCGGGGAAGCGGCAGCAAGCAGCGACGCGCCCTCCACCATCGCCAGCGCCAGCCGCTGCGCCTGCGCGGCATCGAGGCCGAGCACGGCGGCGCCGGCAGCGAGCGCGTCGATGAAGCGATAGACGAAAGCCGGCCCCGACCCCGCAAGCGCGGTCACGAGATCAAACTGCGCCTCCGCCGCCAGCCATTCGGGCGTGCCCAGCGGCTCCATCAGCGCAACGACATCCGCCTTGCGCCTTTCATCGAGAGCGAGCGCGGCCAGCGCGATCGGCGATTTCCCGATCGCCGCGGCAAGGTTCGGCATGATCCGCACCACGCCGCCCGCATCGGGAAAGCGCCTCGCCAGCGTCGCCAGCTCGACCCCGGCAAGGATCGACAGCACCACCGTCCCCGGCCCTGCCAGCGCTGCCGCCACGGGCGCCACTTCCCCCAGAAGCTGCGGCTTCACACCCAGCAGGATGGCATCGAAACTCCCGTCCGCAGGCAGATCGCGCAGCAATGCAACGCCGTCCGGCGCTTCGGCCAGCACCGGATCGACCACGGTGAAGCGCGCAGGCGCAAGGCCGGCCCGGAGCCAGCCGGCCAGCATCGCCCCGCCCATGTTGCCGCAACCGATGAGAAGCAGGGAATCCATTCAGGCTTCCCCCGCCGCATCCACCAGCGCGGCGGCCAGAGCCTCGGCGGGCGATTTGTCGCCCCACAGGATGAACTGGAACACCGGATAGAAGCGGTCGCATTCCTCGATCGCCGATTCCACCGCAGCCTGCGCCTGGCCGGGGCCGAGCAGTCCTTCATCGCCCAGCATCAGGCCATGGCGGTAAAGCAGCACGCCGCCGTTCGACCAGACATCGAAATGGCCCAGCCATAGTTGTTCGTTGATCAGCGCCAGCACTTCGAACATCGCACCGCGCTTTTCGTCGGTCATGCGGATGTCGGGCAGGCAGAGCAACTGGAGCACATGGTCCTCGGGCCGCCAGATGGCCTGGATCTGGTACTTGGCCCAGCTTCCCTGCACCTCGCCGGTGATTTCGTCCTCGCTGACGAATTCGTAAAGCCAGCCGCGCGCTTCGAACAGGGAAGCGAGCATGTCGACAGGCGCCGCATCCTCGTCCCGGTTCATCATATCCTGATCTGTTCGCATGGAATGCGTCTCATCCCCCTCGTCCTGCCGGGTGGATGCTTCGATCCCTGCCCGGCAGACAATGGAACCTCCGATTTGGCCTGCGCAAAACTCTATAACCCTGTTCACAAAGTGTGGAAAAGCCCCGGCTCAACGCTTCGGGCCGGGCTTCGGATTACCCGCGCCCTTCGGATTACCCGCCCCCAGTGCATCGACCACCTGCCCCGCAGGACTGGTCCAGACAAAGGCGCCGCCTATATCGGCGCGGCGCAACTGCGCAATGAAGGAACCCGCGACCGCTTCGCTCTGGAACGGCCCGATCAGCAGGCGGTTCGTCTGTCCCCAGGCGGCAACGTAGGCCTGCCTGCCGCGAAGCGCCTCGGCTGCCTCGCGCGACATGCGCCGCCAGTCGAAGCCCAGCGCCGCCTTGTCACGCCCGGTCGCGATCTGCACCCAGATGCGGCTCGGATGGCTCGGCGGCGGCGGATTGGCTGTCTGGAGCTTCGGCTTGTTCGGGGACAGGCGGCGGATGTCGACCGCACCGGATGCCGGAGTCGCATCGATGCTCGGCTTCTCGAACTCAGCGAAGGCTTCGGCCAGGCTGCGCGGCAGCGGCGGCGCTGCCGGAGGCGGAGATGGCGGAGGCGGCGCCGCAACGGCAGGAGGCGGCAGCGGCGTGGACGTGACCGGCGGCAACGGCCCCGGCTCCGGCTGAACCGCCGGCTGGGGCCGCGATTGCAGCGGCGTGGGCGCCTGCTTCGCGACGGCGGGGGGCAGCGCGACCGTCGCGGCGGCCGTGCGCACCGCTTCGCGATCGCGTGCGGCGCGATCCCTGTCGCGCGCGCGGGATCTGCCGCCGAGCGGCTCCCCCTGCGGCGTCAGAGCGGCATCCGCCACGGCGACGTTCGGGCGTTTGGCCGGCGCATATTGCGCGATACGCGGATCGTCGCGGCCGATTTCCGAAGCGCGCGGGAAAATCCCCAGATTGGCCGCCGCCGCCTGTTGGGCCGGCGTCAACCGCGGCATATAGCGCAGATAGGGCGCAACCCCGGAAGCAAGATCGGGCGGCAATATGGTATAGGCGGTAGTGACCGCCTCATCGGTCTGGCCGAGAATGGCCTGTACGAAAGCACGAGTCCGCCCGGCAGCAGGGTCGCGCTGCCCGAGCAGTGGCGAGAGAGTCAGGTCGGCGTTGCGCTTGTCACCGGCGATCGCGAAGCTGAGTGCCAGCCGGTGCGTCACCGCGTCGCTCGGCCCGCCCGCAAGGGCCTGACGGTAATAGCGCTGCGCCGCGGCATTGTCGCCGACGAGATCGTAAGCAAGGCCGCGATCGGCGGCCAGCGTCGTATTGAGCGCCCCCGCCCGCTCGGCTTCCTGAAACAGCGGGATCGCGCCGAAAGGATCGCCGTTGCGCACCATCGCGCCGGCAAGCCCCGCCTTTACCCGCGGATTGCCCGGCGAAACCTGATCGGCGCGGCGATAGAAGCCGGTGGCGGCATCGACATCGCCCATGGCGAGCGCGGCATTGCCTGCATCGATCAGCGCATCGATGTCTCGCGGATCACGCGCCAGCCGGGCAAGCGCCGCATCGATCGCCCTTCTTTCCCGGCCTGGAACCGACTGCACGACAGGCCGGGATGCGGCCGGCGAAGCGGCGCGCTGCGTCACGCCCTGTGCCGCCGCCGGCGCGGCGATGCCGCCGCCGCACGCAAGGGCCAGCACCGCTGCCTGCCAGAAGCGCGGCATAAAGCCGTGTGATTCGCGCATCACGCAGCCTGCTCCTGTCATGGTTACGAGGCGCTTCACCTCAGCCAAAGCCAGCATTCGTCCGATCAATCGTCACCATCCGCCGCGCGAATCCATCACGCGGTCAAACGCCGTTGGATGCGCGATCCCCGATGAACCTCGGACGAACGCCTGTCGAGCCGGCTTAGAGCAAACTGCATGATTTATGAATCACGCAGTTTGCTCCAGGTTTTTGTTGTCGCATCGTTTTTTGCGCAAAACCGGTTCCCACTTTTGCGCACGATGCTCTAAAGCCAACCTCTTACTGGTTGTTCTGGCGTCCCAGGAAGCGCGGGATGCTGATGGCAGAACCGTCGTCATCCTCGTCGCCGTCCTCGTCGGCCGCAGCAGGCTTGCCGCCTCGTGAGAGATTGGCCATGCGTTCGAACAGCGTGTTGCCGGCCGCCGGCGGCCGGGCCGCAGCACTTCCGCGAGGCGGCACCAGCGGCGCGACCAGGCCGTCCTCCTGCACGAGCCGGCTGGCATCAAGCAGCAGTTCGTCCTGCCCGCCGCCGCTGCCGGCCTTTTCATCGATCTGTTCGAGCCCGAGGTCGAGAGGCGCACTGCCCGCGGCGCGGACACCGGCAAGGCCGGCATAGCCGCCCCCGTGCCGGTCATCCTCGCCCCGGCCATCCTTGTCGGCGGGTGCCGGCTCGTCGCCCTGCGAGGCCACCGGCGAAAAGACCGGCGCCTCATCGGCTTTCGCCGCTTCGGGCTTCGGCTGGAACACCGCGGCCGCCGCAGGCTGCGGCGCGGGCACCGGCTCGGCCGGGGCAACCGCCGTCGGGCGGACGGGGCCGCGCGAGGCGGCAAGGCTCAACGGCCGGGCCGCGATCTCGGCCTGCTCGGCGCTCTGCTCGATACCCGTGGCAACCACCGAGACGCGGATCTTGCCCTGAAGATCGGGGTTGAAAGCCGAACCCCAGATGATGTTCGCATTGGGATCGACCAGTTCGCGAATATGGTTCGCTGCCTCGTCGACCTCGAGCAGCTTCATGTCGTCACCGCCGATGATCGAGATGATCACGCCCTTGGCGCCCTGCATGGAAACGCCGTCGAGCAGCGGATTGGCGATGGCCCGCTCCGCCGCTTCGAGCGCGCGGTTCTCGCCGCCGCCCTCGCCGGTGCCCATCATCGCCTTGCCCATCTCGCCCATTACCGAACGGACATCGGCAAAATCGAGGTTGATCAGGCCCGGCATGACCATCAGGTCGGTAATCGAGCGCACACCCTGTTGCAGCACCTCGTCGGCAAGCGCGAAAGCCTCCTTGAAAGTGGTTTCGGCCTTGGCGACGAGAAACAGGTTCTGGTTGGGAATGACGATCAGCGTATCGACGTGCCGCTGCAATTCCTCGATGCCGGCTTCCGCCGAACGCATGCGGCGCGTGCCCTCGAAAAGAAAAGGCTTGGTGACGACACCGACGGTGAGCACGCCTTTCTCGCGAGCGGCCCTGGCGATCACCGGCGCGGCGCCGGTGCCGGTGCCGCCGCCCATGCCCGCGGCGATGAAGCACATATGCACGCCTTCGAGCGCGCGGTCGATCTCGTCGAGGCTTTCCTCGGCGGCGGCCTTGCCCACTTCGGGGCGAGCGCCCGCACCCAGGCCCCTTGTGATCTCGGTGCCCAACTGGATGCGGTGCTCGGCGATCGAGCTGTTCAGCGCCTGCGCGTCGGTATTCGCCACGACGAAATCGACGCCTTCGATCTCGGCGGCGATCATGTTGGCGATGGCGTTGCCGCCGGCACCGCCCACACCGATCACGGTGATGCGAGGCCGAAGTTCTTCGATATCCGGCGGTCCGATATTGATGCTCATTACGATACTCCCGGCAGGCGCGCTTGGGAAAATCCCTGATCCTGCAAATTGCAGCTTCGATTCAGCAAATCAAAGCCGGTTCCACCCGTTGTCCACAGCCGGAAGGCCGACGGGTTCCGCCTAGAAGTAATCCCTGACCGCGCGATAGACACGCCCCACGAGCCCCAGCCCGCCGTACCGGACGGTCGGCTGGTAGCTTGGACCGACCGCGCGGATGTCGTCCGGGTCGGCCGCGGCATAAAGAACGAGCCCCGCCAGCGTCGCGAAGCCGGGCTTCTGATGCGTGTCGGCAAGGCCCGTGAGCGCCGGCGCCCGGCCGATCCGCACCGGCTTGCCAAGCGCCGACTGGGCGTAATCGGCAAGGCCGACAAGCTCCGCACCGCCGCCGGTCAGGACCACCTGCTGACCGGCCTGGCTGGCGAAGCCCAGAGCCTTCAGCGCCTTTCCCACTTCTTCCATCAGCCGACCGAGCTGAATCGTGATCACCGAGACAAGCTCGGCGCGGGGGATGCGGTTCCTGTCGTCGGCATAGCGGGCGACGGGGCCTGAGATTTCCTCGCCCGGCGCATTGACCGGGATCATCTCGTGGTGATCGGCCGGGCTGGCGATCGCCGAACCGTTCACACATTTCAGCCGCTCGGCCTGGAAACGGCGGATGCCGAAGCAGGATGCGATGGCGTCGGTAATATCGCCCGAACCGATCGGGATCGAAGTCATGCCCACGAGCATGCCCGAGAGATAGACCGAAACACTGGTGACTTCGGAGCCCACCTCGACCAGCGCGACGCCAAGATCGCGCTCCTCGCGCGAGAGGCAGGCATGGCCGGCGGCGATCGGCGAGCCGACCACTGCCTCGACATTGAGATGCGCGTTCTGCACCGCCTCGATGACGTTGCGGATCGGCGCACCGTCGGCCAGCATGACATGGATATCGACACCCAGCCGCTCGGCATGCAGGCCCCTGGGATTGGCAACGCCGTGCGCGCCGTCAAGCGTGTAATGCGCGGGCTGGGCATGCAGCACCATACGGCCGTCGGGCTGGATCACGTCGCGTCCGGCGACGAGCAGATCGTCGATGTCGTCCTGTTCGATGCGGCGCCCGCCGATATCGATCTCGGCTTGCGCCACCTGGCTGGCAAGCCCCGCGCCGGAACAGCCGACCCAGACGCTCGAAACGCTGGTGTCGGCCATGCGCTCGGCCCGCTCGATCGCATTGCGAACCGCATAAGTGGCGGCCGTCATATCGGTGACATAGCCGCGCTTGATCCCCTGCGAGGCGCGGTGGCTCGATCCGAGCACGATCATCTCGCCGGTTTCGGAAATCCCCACAACCATCGCCGAAATGCAGAACGACCCCATGTTGACTGCGCCGAAAACGCGCGAGATGCGAGGCGAAGCCATCAGTCCTTTTCCTTCCTGTTCGGCCCAGGGCCCGAAGCGGAGCCCGGCCTGCCGGCCGGCACGGCAGCCGATGGCATGGCCGAGGGGGCCGGAGCGGTATCGGTGCTCCTGGCGGCAGCGGGCTTCGTCACGGCGGCTTGATTCTCCTTCCCGCGATCGGGGATGCGCATGTAGATGCGGTCCGGCGCGCGCATGTCGAAGGCAACGACCTTGCCGCCAAGCAGCCGGTTGGTGCCGTCCATCCGGGCGAAAGACATCAGCGCCCGGCTCGCCGCCCGGTCGCCTTCCGGCAGGGCCAGCACTTGCCCGCTTTTGAAAGTCAGGTTCCATCGGCGGTTGCCGATCCACTCGGCCTCACGCACTTGCGGTTTCAATGCCGGCGCCGCTCCCAGCAGGGCGGACAGCGCGACGACCTGCCGCCCCGCCCCCGGCCCGCCGACGATAAGCATGCCCCTGGTGCGTGCCGGGCTGACCGGCTCCAGTTCATACCCGTCGGCGTCGATCAGCACCAGCCGGCCAGGTTTCCTGAGCACGGCATGGGGCGTGCGCTCGACAATGTCGATCACCAGCGTATCGGGCAACTGGCGCGAGACGCGCGCGTCCTTCACCCAGGACAGCCGGATCAGTTCGTCGCGCAAGGCATCGATATCGACCAGCGGCATCGCCCGGTTGTGTTCGGTCAGCACCCGCTCATAGATCTTGAGTTCGTTCAGATGCCTGACCCCGCGCACGTTGACGCGGCGGACTTCGAAGCCCGACTGGCCGGCAATCCGGGCAAACTGTTCTTCCGCCATGAGCGGCACGCCGGCATAGCCCGCCGCCACACCGGCCAGCACCACCGCGCCGCCAAGGATCGCCGCCAGGAAAATGCGGTGCAACTGCTCCTCGCTGAACGGAACCCAGGACATGATCCGGTCGAACGCCGAGCCGGTCGTCGCCCTGGCGGCGCGCACTTTGCGCGCTGCGCCCTGCTGGGCTGCCGTGCGGCGCGCCGTCGTCGCCTTGCGCCGGAGCGTCTGACCGCTCACACAGCCCCCCTTGTCCGCGCGCCGGCGGCGAAGTCCTCCAGCGCCTCGGCGATGATCGCTTCGACGAGGTCCGCATAGTCCATGCCCATATGCCGCGCCTGCTCGGGCACGAGACTGAGCGGCGTCATGCCCGGCTGGGTGTTGACTTCGAGCAGGAACAGCCCCTCGACACCCTGCGTATCGTCCCAGCGGAAGTCCGAGCGGCTGGTGCCGCGGCAGCCGAGCAGGCGGTGCGCCTGCAACGCCAGCGCCCGGCACGCCCCGGTGATTTCGGCGGGAACCCCGGCGGGGCAGATGTGGTCGGTCATGCCGTCGGTGTATTTGGCATCGAAATCGTAGAAGCCCGACCTGGGCTTGAGTTCGGTGACCATCAGCGCCCTGTCCGCAAGAACCGCAGTGGTAAGCTCACGGCCGCGGATATAGGGCTCGGCGAGCAGGCGGTCGAATTGCTGCCAGGGGCCTTCGGCGTTCTTGTCGATCGGATCGCCATAGCCGCTTTCCGCAGTAACGATGGCAACCCCGACCGAAGAACCCTCATTGACCGGCTTCAGCACATAGGGCCGCGGCAGCGGGTCGCTCCGATAGAGGTCGGCAGTCTCGACGATGCGGCCGCCGGGCATCGGGATGCCGTGCGGCACCAGCGCCTGCTTGGTCAGTTCCTTGTCGATGGCGATGACCGAGGTGGCTAGGCCCGAATGGGTGTAGGCCAGGCCCATCAGATCCATCATGCCCTGCACCGTGCCGTCCTCGCCCGGCGTGCCGTGAAGCGCGTTGAACACGACATCGGCCCCGGCTTCGGCGAGTTTCAGCGCGACATCGCGGCCCATGTCGATGCGCGTGACCCGGTGGCCCCTGGATTCGAGCGCCTCGGCCACTCCCTCGCCGCTCATCAGCGAGACGGAGCGCTCACTGGACCAGCCGCCCATGAGGACGGCGACGTGAAGCTTCGGAAGTGTCACGGCTTGCCTGAGTCCTTCTTGCCTGTCGCTTCGGCAAACATGCCTGCGCGATCCTTGCCTGCCGCTTCGGCAAACATGCCTGTGCGATTCTTGGCCGGCGCTTCGGCAAACATGCCTGTGCGCTGAATTTCCCATTCCAGATCCACACCCGATCGCGCTTTCACCCGCCGGCGCACCTCGTCGCCCAGCCCTTCGATGTCGGCGCTGGTGGCAGTGCCGGTGTTGATCAGGAAATTGGTGTGCTTCTCGCTCACTTGCGCGCCGCCCATGACAAGGCCGCGACAGCCGGCGGCGTCGACCAGTTCCCAGGCCTTTTGTCCGGGCGGGTTCTTGAAAGTCGATCCGCCCGTCTTGCTGCGCAGCGGCTGCGAAGCCTCGCGCGAGGCGGAGATGCGGTCCATTTCGGCCTGGATCGCCTGCGGATCGCCCCGCCTGCCGCGAAAGCGCGCGGCGGCGACGATGGCGCCTTCGGGCAGGTCCGAATGCCGGTAGGTATAGTGCAGGTCGGCGACGGGCAGCGTCCGCAATTCACCCGATCGCAGCACGACATCGCAATCGACCAGGATGTCCCCGACCTCGCTGCCATAGGCGCCGCCGTTCATCCGCACGAAGCCGCCCACTGTGCCGGGAATCGAGCGCAGGAACTCGACGCCTGCAATCCCCCTGTCGCGCGCGGTCGAGGAAACCAGAATGCCGCTGGCCCCGCCGCCGCAATCCAGCGTGACCGGATCGATCGCTTTCACTCGGGCGAAAGCCTTGCCAAGCCGCACCACCACACCCGGCACACCGCCGTCGCGCACGATCAGGTTGGAGCCCAGCCCCAGCGCCATCACCGGCATGGCCGGGTCGAGATCGCGCAGGAAATCCTGCAAGTCGGCCAGATCCTTCGGCTCGAACAGCCATTCGGCCGCACCGCCGCTCTTGAACCACACGAGCGGGGCGAGCGGGGCCTCGGGGGTGAGCTTGCCCCTGACCCCGTTCGCATCGAGCCCTGCGGCGAAAGGTTCGGCGCGAGCGGACGTGGACTTGTTCATTGCCCCCTCCGCGCCCTGACGGCATCGGCAAGACCCGCGGCCCATCTGGTGATATCGCCCGCACCGAGGCAGACGACCACGTCGCCCTCCTGCATCTCCCCGGCGAGCACCCGGGCCAGCGCTTCCGGCCCGGCGACGACCTGTGCCGAGCGGTGGCCCCGCTCCTTCATCCCCGCCACCATGTCATCGGACGTGACGCCTTCTATCGGCTGCTCGCCCGCCGCATAGACCGGAGCGGCATAGACCATGTCCGCATCGTTGAAGGCCGTCTGGAAATCCTCCATGTGGTCACGCAGGCGGGTGAAACGGTGCGGCTGGACCACGGCGACGACCCGGCCCGCCGCTCCCTCGCGCGCGGCGGCAAGGGCAGCGCGAATCTCGACCGGGTGGTGGCCGTAATCATCGATGATGACGGCACCGTCCACCTCGCCCACTTTGGTAAAGCGCCGCTTGACCCCACCGAACTTGCCGAAGCCCGAGCGGATGATATCGTCGGCACACCCCATCTCCGCTGCTACCGCGATGGCGGCAAGCGCATTCTGGACATTATGGCGGCCGGGCATCGGCAGCTCGACGCCTTCGATCCGGCGAAAGCTGCCGTCGCGCTGGCGCAACGCCGCATCGAAGCGGTTGCCGCCCGGAATCGGCATCACATGCTCGCCGCGCACATCGGCCTGGGCGGAGAAGCCGTAAGTGATCACCCGCCGGTCGCGCACTTTGGGAATCACCGCCTGCACTTCGGGATGATCGATGCAGAGCACCGCCGCGCCATAGAAAGGCACATTCTCGATGAACTCGACGAAGGCTTCCTTGACCCGCTCGAAGCTGCCGTAGTGATCGAGATGCTCGGGATCGATATTCGTCACGACGGCGATCGTGCCGTCGAGCCGCAGGAAGCTGCCGTCGCTCTCGTCGGCTTCGACCACCATCCAGTCGCTGGTGCCTAGCCGGGCGTTGGAACCGTAGCTGTTGATGATGCCGCCGTTGATCACGGTCGGATCGACCCCGCCCGCATCGAGCAGGCAGGCGACCATCGATGTCGTCGTGGTCTTGCCGTGCGTGCCGGCCACGGCGACCGTGTTCTTGAGCCGCATCAGTTCCGCCAGCATCTCGGCACGGCGGACAACGGGAATGCGCTGTTCCAGCGCAGCGGCGACTTCGGGATTGCCGCGTTTTACCGCGGTGGAAGTGACCACCACGGCAGCATCGCCGATGTTCTCCGCCGCGTGGCCGATCAGCACCTTGATGCCGCGCTTGCGCAAGCCTTCGACGACATAGCTCCCGGCGATGTCCGAGCCTTGCACGCTGTAGCCGAGGTTGTGCATCACCTCGGCGATGCCCGACATGCCGATGCCGCCGATGCCGACGAAATGGATCGTGCCGATGTCCGTGCCGACACCTTTCATTCCGCCGTCTCCAGCGCCAGCGCTTCCTGCCCCGTGGCAGAAGTCTGCCCGGCGACGCGGATCACGTCCATCAGCGGCGCACCGCCGAAGCTTTCGACCAGATCGGCAAGATCGGATGCCGCATCGGGATAGCCGCAGTTCCATGCGGCATGCGCGGCATGGGCCAGCGCCTCGGGATGCTGCGCCATCGCCTCGATCTGCCTGGCGAGTTCGGGCGCCGTGAACCTGTCCTGCCGGATCGCGCGCGCACCGCCCGAAGCGGCCATCTCGCGCGCGTTGGCGGCCTGGTGATCGTCGGTAGCGATGGGCAGCGGCACGAGAATCGCCGGACGGCCCACCGCGGTCAGCTCGGCGATGGTCGAAGCGCCGGCGCGGCCGATAAACAGGTGCGCATCGGCCAGACGATCGGCCATATCCTCGAAATACGTCCCCAGTTCGGCCGCAATGGCATGCCCGCCATAGCACGACCGCACCGCCTCGATATCCTCGGGCCGGCACTGCTGGACCACCCGCAGGCGCGCACGCAGCGCCGGCTGGAGCATCGCCAGGCCATCGGGCACGACTTCGGACAGCACCCGTGCGCCCTGGCTGCCACCCGTCACCAGCACCCGCAATATGCCGTCGGCGGTGAACGCGGGGAAGGGCCGCTCGCGCAGCTTCAGCACTTCGCCGCGCACCGGATTGCCGACGAGATGGACTTTCCCGGCATGCCTGGGCGAAAGCCGGTCGACTGCGCGATAGGCGGTGGCGATCGCGTTCACCCGCCCGGCAAGGAAACGGTTGACCCGGCCGAGCACGGCGTTCTGCTCGTGAATGATAGACGGGATCTTCGCGCCCGTCGCGGCCAACAGCGCGGGAAGCGCCGGATAGCCGCCGAAACCGATCACGGCGGAAGGCCGGAAGCTCTCGAACAGGCGCAGCGCCATGCTGCGGCCTTCGAGGATCGCACGGGCGCCCTTGATCCAGCTCAAAGGGTTCCTGCCCGCAAGCCGCCCGGCCGGAAGGACATGCGCAGTCAGCCCCGCCGGCTTGCCCGGAATGGCGCTTCCGCGCGCATCGGTGATCAGCGCGACATGATGCCCGCGCCGCTCCAGCTCGCTCGCCAGGGCGAAAGCGGGAATAAGGTGCCCCCCGGTGCCGCCTGCGGCAAGCACGTAATGGCGGTTGACCGCACTCATTTCTTCGCTCCGTGGCCGCGCGCAGGCAGGTTGTCCCGAAGGTGCAGGCCCTCGCGCGTGATGAAAGGATTGCGCCGTGTGATCGCCAGCAGGAAGCCGACACCGAGGCACAGCGCCACCGTGGACGAACCGCCGTAGGAAATCAGCGGCAGGGTCATGCCCTTGGAGGGGAAGAGTTGCAGGTTCACCAGAATATTGATGAAGGCCTGGCCGCCGAGTTGCGCGGTGAGCCCGGTCGCGGCAAGCACGGTGAACAGATCCTCCTCCTGCACCAGCCGCAGCAGCACGCGCGCGATGATGGCAAGATAGAGCAGCACGATGACCGCGCAGACCCACAGGCCGAACTCCTCGCCGATCACGGAAAAGATATAGTCGGTATGCGCCTCGGGCAGCGCCAGCTTGCGCGTGCCGAGCCACAGGCCGGTGCCGGTCCAGCCGCCCGAAAGCAGCGTGCGCTGGGCCAGGTCCACCTGATCGAAAGCGGTGCCGCCGCCAAGGAAGGCATCGATGCGGTGCCGCGCGTTCCCGTAGAACACATAGGCCGCGATCAGCGCGGCGACACCGCCCGCTCCGGCAAGCGCGATGCGGCGCATCGAGATGCCCGACAGCACCACGAGCACGAACCAGACACCGACGAACAGGATGGTCGAGCCGAAATCCGGCTGAAGCATCAGCAGCCCCCCCACCAGCGCCATGATGCCGAAAGTGATGCCGATCACCGGCAGGTTGGGGTCGCGCACCCGCCACGAGAGGATCCAGGCAAGGCCGATCGCGAAAGCCGGCTTGAGGAATTCCGAAGGCTGCAACGAGATACCGAGATTGAGCCAGCGTCTGGCGCCGTTCACCTCGCTGCCGATCACCGGCACCAGTATCAGCCCGACCAGCATGGCGAAGCCGAGGACAATGCCCGCACGCCGCGCCGCGTCCCTGGACAGGCAGGAAGCACCGAACATCACCGCGAGGCCGATCACCAGCCAGCGCAAGTGCAACATGAAGAAATGAAGGTCGTCGAGATGGACCGCCCCGGTCGACAGGCGGCGGGCGCTCGCCGGAGAGCCGGCCGCGACGGCGGCAGCGCCGATCGCCATGACCGCCAGGACCAGCAGCAGCAGCACACGGTCGATCTCGCGCCACCAGATAACGAACTCGCTGCGGCGGCTGCGGCTCCGCGGCCGGCTCTCGGGGGTTCGGCCGACACCGGGAACGAGCGGCGGATGCGCGACCATCAGCAGGGCGCCCCTTCGCTTCCGCCCGGCTCCGTCAGAGCCTCGACGATCTGGCGGAAAGCGTCGCCGCGCGCTTCATAGTCGCGGAACTGGTCGAAGCTGGCGCAGGCGGGCGACAGCATGACGATATCGCCCGGATGCGCCGCCTCGATCGCCTCGCGGATCGCCTCGCACATCATCTCGCTGCGGCGCACCGGCATGTAGGGCGCGAGCAGCTCGGCAAAGCGCGGGCCTGCATCGCCGATCGTGTAGGCCGCGGCGACATTGCCGAAATAGGGCGCGCATTCGTCCAGATCGTCGCCCTTGGGCAAGCCGCCGACGATCCAGTGAATGCGGCGTCCGGCACCGGCACCGCCGGAACGGGGCGGAAAAGCGGCAAGCGCGGGCGCGGCGGAAGCCGGATTGGTGGCCTTGCTGTCGTTGATGAACAGCACGCCATCAGCCTCGGCCACGCGCTCCATGCGGTGCGGCAGGCCCCGGAACGTGGGCAGCGCCGCCTGCCACTGCGCGCGGGTGATGCCCAGCGCCTCGACGATCGCCACCGCGACCGCCGCGTTCTGGAGATTGTGCGGCCCTTGCAGCGAGGGCCAGCCGGGCTGGAGGCCGAGCAGGTCTTCGCCCGTGACGCGATGGATGCGATCGGCTGCGCGACGGCTCGCTTCCCAGTTTGCGACCGCCGCAGTCTCCGCGTCGCCAACCCCGAACACCGCGTCGTGATCGACCCGCTGCATGGCGAAAAGCCGGGCTTTCGCCGCGGCATAGGCCGCAAAATCGGCATAGCGGTCAAGATGGTCGGGCGTGATGTTCAGCAGCGCGGCGGCCTCGCAATCGAGGCTGTGAGTCAGGTCGATCTGATAGCTCGACAGTTCGAGCACATAAACCCCGCCGGGCGGCAGCGGCTGCTGGCCAAGGATCGGCAGGCCGATATTGCCGCCCATGCGCGCCGGCATCCCGGCACTCCGCAACAGGTGGTGGACCAGCGCGGTAGTGGTCGACTTGCCGTTGGTGCCGGTGATGCCGACCACGCGATGCGCGGGCAGGCTCGGCCGCGCCTGGGCGAACAGTTCGATATCGCCGATCACCGGCACGCCCGCGTGCGCCGCCGCCTCGGCGATCGGATGCCGGTTGAGCGGCACGCCGGGAGAGACGACGACGCCGGCATAGCCCGTCAGGTCGATGTTCAGCGGGTCCGCCAGGTCCACCCTACCCGTCAGGGTATGGCGCGGCTCCTCGCGGCTGTCCCAGGCCGTCACGAAAGCCCCGCTCGCCAGCAACGCCTCGACCGCGGCCAGACCCGAGCGGGCAAGGCCGAGGACCGCGAAGTGCTTTCCGGCAAAGGCTTCCGAGACGATCATCGCGTGACGCTCACCTCAGCTTGAGAGTGGACAGGCCGATCAGGGCAAGCACGATCGCGACGATCCAGAAGCGGATCACCACGGTCGATTCAGCCCAGCCCAATTGCTCGAAATGATGGTGGACCGGCGCCATGCGGAACACGCGCCGGCCGGTTCGCTTGAACCAGAAAACCTGGATGATGACCGAAACCGCCTCGAACACGAAAAGCCCGCCGACGATGGCGAGCACGATCTCGTGATGCGCGGCGACCGCGATCGCGCCGAGCGCCCCGCCCAGCGCCAGGCTGCCGGTATCGCCCATGAACACCGCCGCCGGCGGCGCGTTGAACCAGAGGAAGGCAAGCCCGGCCCCCATGATCCCGGCGCAGAGGATGGCCAGTTCGCCCGCGCCCGGCACATGCGGTATGCCCAGATAGGTCGCATAGTCGACCCGGCCGGCGAGATAGGCGATCACCGCGAAAGTGCCGGCCGCGATGATCACCGGCATCGTCGCCAGCCCGTCGAGCCCGTCCGTCAGATTCACCGCATTGCCCGCACCGACCATCACGACCGCGGCGAAAACGTAATGGAAAGGCCCCAGAGGGATATACCGACCCGTGAACGGAATATCGAGATTGTGGCTCAACCCGCTGACGATGATCCACGAGGCGATGCCGGCGACAGCGAATTCGAGCAGCAGCCGCACACGCCCCGACACGCCCTTGTGGCTGCGCTTGGTCACTTTATCGTAATCGTCGAGGAAACCGATCACACCGAAGCCGATGGTGACCGCAAGGCAGGCCCAGACGAACGGGTTCCTGAGATCCATCCACACCAGCATCGAGATGACCAGCGAGATCAGGATCATCAGCCCGCCCATGGTCGGCGTGCCGCGCTTGGCGAGGTGAGTCCGGGGTCCGTCCTCACGGATCGGCTGACCCTTGCCCTGGCGCACGCGCAGCATGGTGATGAACCGCGGGCCGATGATCAGGCCGATCACCAGCGCCGTCATCAGGGCGGCACCCGCGCGAAAGCTCTGATAGCGGATAAGGTTCGCCAGCCCTTCGAAATGAAAATATTCGGCGATGAGGTAAAGCATCAACCTTCCTTGGCGGTCAGCGCCGCGACCAGCACACCGAGCCCGACCGAATTCGAGCCCTTGACGAGAATGGCATCGCCGCTCCCCACGCCGAAATCCGCAAGCACCTGTTGCGCTTCGGCCGGGTTCCGGCAATGGGCGAAGCGGAAGGGCTTGCCAAGCACACCAGCGCCCGATTTCCCCAATTCGTCCGCCAGCGCCTGCATTTCGTCGCCCACCAGGATAGCGAAATCGACATGCGCCTCGGCAAGCGGCCCGGCCAGCGCGGCATGGAAGCCCGGAGCGTGGCCGCCAAGCTCCTTCATCGCCCCCAGCACGGCAATCCGGCGGCGGGCAGCGGTCCTGCCGAGCTGCGCCAGCGTCGCGCGCATCGAGGCGGGATTGGCGTTGTAGCTTTCGTCGATGACCAGCGCGCGGCCGCCGTCGGCGGCAGTGATCTCGATCCGCGCGCCGCGGCCGGCCATGCCTTCCATCTCGGCAAGCGCGACGCCCGCGGCACCCGGATCACCACCCGCCGCACGCACCGCCGCCATGACCGCAAGCGAGTTCATCACCCAATGATCGCCCGGCGCCGCGACCGTGTAGCACAGCCGCCGGTCGCCCATGTCGACAGTGACGAGCGAACCCCCGTTCGCCGCCGAGATCGCATCGAGCAGGCGAACGTCGGCATGGGCAGCGCGGCCGAAGCCGACCACCGTGCCGGCATGGCGCTCCGCCCTGGCCTTGAGCCGGGCAAAATGCGGGCTGTCGGCCGGGATCACGGCAACACCGCCGGGCTCCAGCCCCTCGAAGATCTCGGCCTTGGCGTCGGCAATCGCCTCCTCGCTGCCGAGCATCTCGATATGCGCGGGGGCAATCGTCGTGACGACGGCGACATGCGGGCGCACCTGACGGGTCAGCGCGGCGATCTCGCCCGCGTGGTTCATGCCGATCTCGAACACGCCGAAGCTGCTGCGCGACGGCATCCGCGCCAGGCTCAACGGCACGCCGACATGGTTGTTGTAGCTCTTGACCGAACGATGCGCGCCATAACCGCCCGGCCCTCCGCCCGAACGGTCGAGCGCGGCGAAGATCGCCTCCTTGACGCCGGTTTTGCCGACCGAGCCGGTAACACCGACGATCCGCGCCCCGCTGCGCGCGCGCGCCGCCGCCGCCAGCGCTTCCAGCGCGGCGGCGGTGTCCGAAACGAGCACATGCGGGAAAGCGACCGGCCGGTCGACCACCGCCGCCGCAGCCCCCCTGGCGAAAGCGCTTTCAAGGAAGCGATGGCCATCGGTCGCCTCGCCCTTCAGCGCGAAGAACAGATCGCCCGGCAGCACATCGCGCGAATCGATTTCGACACCCGAAACCTGGAAATCGGCATTGGCCGCCCCATTGGTGGCGCGGGCGATGGAAACCGCGCTCCACAAAGCCAGGGGACAGTCATCGGCAGGATCGGCCGGCCAGTCGATTATCCGTGCAACCGCAGTCATTGAACCTCCCCTTCCGGAGCGCCCGCGCACTCCCTAGCAACCGTGACATCATCGAAAGGCAGGACGCGCATCGCCTCGCCGCAGCCGACGATCTGGCCCTGCTCGTGCCCCTTGCCGGCAATCAGCACGATATCGCCGCGCGCCGCCCCGGCAATGGCCGCAGCGATCGCCTCGCGCCGGTCGCCGATCTCGCGTATTCCGGGCGCACCGGCAAGCACCATGGCCCGGATCGCGGCGGGGTTCTCGCCGCGCGGATTGTCGTCGGTGACAATGGCAAGATCGGCATGGAGCGCGGCGACCCGGCCCATCTCGGGCCGCTTGCCCCGATCGCGATCGCCGCCCGCTCCGAAAACGACGATGAGGCGCCCTGTCACATGCGGCCGCAGCGCCGCAATGGCTGCCGCCAGCGCATCGGGCGTATGGGCATAGTCGACATAAACGGCCGCGCCGGCCCGGCTGATCGCCGCGCGCTCCAGCCGGCCGCGGACGGGCTGCAACCGCGACAGCGCAGCGAAAGTCTGCCGCGCATCGCCGCCGGCGGCCAGCACCAGTCCGGCCGCAACCAGCGCATTGGTAACCTGATAGGCGCCGATCAGCGGCAGGTCGACCTTGCAGGTCGTGCCGGCGTGCGCGATTTCGAGAAGCTGGCCGAGATGACCCGGCCGGCACGAAACCAGCCGGATCGTCTCCCCCCCCATTCCCACGGTGATCGGCACAAGGCCGCGCCTGCGGGCATGTTCGACCGCGCGCGCCGACCAGGCATCGTCCGCCCAGACCACGGCCGCACCGCCGTCCGCCACCACTTCGTCGAACAGCCGCATCTTGGCGGCGAAATAGTCGTCCATGCCGGCATGGTAGTCGAGGTGGTCGCGGCTGAGATTGGTGAAGGCGCCCGCCGCAACCGCCAGCCCCTCGTTGCGAAACTGCGCGAGGCCATGGCTGGAAGCCTCGTAGGCGACATGCGTGACGCCTTCACGCGCGAGCCCGGTCATGTTGGCGAGGAAGGTGACGATGTCGGGCGTGGTGAGCCCGGTCGGAACCGTCTCGTCGGGCGTCGTCACGCCGAGCGTGCCGATCGATGCCGCGCGGTGCCCCGCCATGCGCCAGAGCTGGCGCGTCATTTCCACGGTCGAGGTCTTGCCGTTGGTGCCGGTCACCGCGACCACCCGTTCGGGCACAGGCACGAAAAACCGCGCCGCCAGCCGCGCGAACAGGCGGCGCGGCTCCGGGTCGGCGAAATGGATCGCGCCATCCACCCCGGCCTCGGGCCGCGCAACCACCGCAGCCGCGCCGGCGGCCACCGCGGCCGGGATGAAGTCCTCGCCGTTGACCCGCGTGCCCTGGAAAGCCCCGAAGACCGTGCCCGGCGCGACCTTGCGATGATCGATGGCGAAGCCGGTCACCGCCGCGTCGCCAGCCGCGGACAGCGGCATCCCGGCAGCCTCGGCAAGCGCCACGAGCCTCATTCCTCGGCTCCTCCGGGAATCAGCGGGGTGAGGTCGGTGATGTCGATATCGCGCGTGTTGTCGGGCATGACACCCAGCAGCGGACCGATGCGCGGAACGACGCGGCCGACAATCGGCGCGGCATTCCAGGCCGCGGTGCGCTGATACGAGCTGGCCGCCGTGCCCTGCGGCTCATCGAGCATGGCAATCACGACATAGCGCGGGTGATCCATCGGGAAGGCCGATGCGAAAGTCGCGACCAGCGAGGTCTTGCGATAGCCGCCGACCCCCGGCTTCTCGGCCGAGCCGGTCTTGCCGCCGACGCGAAAGCCCGGCGCATTCGCCTTGCGGCCGGTGCCATCGGCCACGATCATGCGCAGGAGTTGGCGCATCCGCGCGCTGGTCGAAGCCTTGAACACGCGGCGCCCCTGCGGCACCTGGCCGGGCGTCAGCTTTTCCAGCGTCGCCGGGCGCCAGACACCGCCGTTGACCAGTGCCGCATAGCCGCAGGCGAGATGCAGCGGCGTTACCGCGATACCGTGGCCGTAAGAGACCGTCATCGTCGTGATCCGCGCCCAGTCGCCCCTCGGCCAGAGCGGGAAGCCGCGCGCCGGCAGCTCGATATAGGGGCGCTCGTTCATGCCCAGCGCCATCATCGTCGCCCGCAGCCGCGGGCCGCCGAGTTCGTCGGCCACCTGGGCGGTGACGACGTTCGATGAATGGATCAGCGCCTCGGGTACGTTGAGCGAGGCGCCCATGTTGTGACTGTCGTGGATTTCGAAGCGGCCGACGTGGAACGGCGCAGCCGGATAGCGCCGCGCCATGTCGGTGACGGTGCCCGCGTCGATCGCCGCGGCTACGGTCAACGGCTTGAAAGTCGAACCCAGCTCATAGACCTGGTTGGTCACGCGGTTGAAAATGTTGGGCGTCGACGCATCATCGATCAGATTCGGGTTGAACGAGGGCAGCGACGCCAGCGCCATGATCTCGCCCGTGTCGACATCGAGGACGACGCCCGCAGCGCCCTTGGCATTCGTCGCGCGCATGCCGCGATCAAGCTCATCCTCCAGCGCGCCCTGGACACGCAGGTCGATCGACAGCACCGCGGGCGTGCCGCGCGTCGCGGGGTCGTTCAGCCGCTGGTCGAACACTTCCTCCATACCGATGCGCCCATGCCCGTCGGCGCTGACGAAACCGAGAATATGCGCAGCCATCGACCCCTGCGGATAGAAGCGCTGGTTCTCACGCGGGAACTCGAGCGCGGGCTCGCCAAGCGCATGCACGCGATTGGCGTCCTCGGGCATGATGCGGCGGCGCAAGTAGCCGGGCCTGCCCGATGCCAGCCTGCGGGTCAGATCGGCAGCGTCCATATCGGGGAAGATGCGGGCCAGCGCGGCGGCGACCTCCGCCGGCGACTTGACCAGCGGCGGACCATCGCCCAGCGCCTTCGGATTGTACCATAGCGCATAGGCGTTGAAAGCGCGCGCCAGCGGCACGCCGTTGCGATCGACGATCTCGCCGCGCCGGGGCAGAAGCGCATCGGCCAGGCTGTCGCTGCGCAACGTCGAATCGAACAGGCCGAGCCAGCCGATGCGCGCCATCGCGCAAGCGGCGATCAGGGCGAACAGCCCGAGTACCCAGAGCACACGCCATTTGGCGACGAGCAGGGTGCGCTGCCTGACATTGGCCAGTTGGCGCCGGCCGGGAGTGATCGTGGTGGCGATGGCAGCCGCGGTCATTCCTTCCCGGCCCTGGCCTTCCCGGCCCCGGCCTTCCCGATCCCGGGACCGGCGGCGCGCGGTTCGATATGGACGAGCCGTTCCTTGAGATCCGCAGCATCCATCAGCCTGCGCGTGCCGTGCGACGACATTTCGACAGTCATCGCCTTGCCGGCAAGAGGCGAGACGATTGCCGGGAAGGACGAGGATGCGCCCGCGCCGCGGTCATCGGCGACATCGTTGACGGCAACGCGGATCGGCGCCGGCGCATCCGGGCCGCGCGGCTTGCCAAGCACGGCAAGCTGGCGCTCACCCTCGATGTACTGATCGGCCCTGGGCGCCTCATAACCGAACTCGACATCGTTCAGCGCGCGCAACTGCTGCTGGCTGCCGCGAGTCTCGAACTCGGTTTCGAGCGCGATTTTTTCCTGCTTGACCGCGACGATCTGGCGCTCGGCCAGCCGCACCTGGCTCTTGATCGCGTTGACCCGGAAAGTCAGCACCAGCGTCAGGGCGGCGCAGACCGCCAGGATGATGGCCCAGCCGATCGAGTGAGCGCGATCACGGGTCAGATTCATGCCGCCCTCCTTTTGCGCGCGGGCGCATCCGTGCGGGCGGCGGTGCGCAGCGTCGCCGAGCGCGCGCGGGGGTTGCGCGCCACTTCGGCTTCCGACGCCCGCACCGCCTTGGCGACCCGCGCGAAAGTCGGCGCGGCCCCGGGCGCCGATGCCGGCAAGTGACGGGACGCCGAGGCGACCGCGCCGCTCGCTTCGCGCAGGAATTGCTTGACGATACGATCCTCGAGGCTGTGGAAGCTGACCACTGCCAGCCGGCCACCGCTTTTCAGCAGCGTCTCGGCAGCGCAGAGCCCTGCCCGAAGCTCATCGAGTTCGGCATTCACATGGATGCGAATGGCCTGGAAGCTGCGCGTCGCCGGATCCCTGGGCGCGCCGGGCCGATAGCCGAGCGCCTTGCGGACGGCTTGCGCCAGTTCGCCGGTGGTCGACAGCGGCCGCGCAGCGACGATCGCACGCGCGACACGGCGCGACTGCCGCTCCTCGCCATATTGGAACAGGACATCGGCAAGCTCGCCTTCAGAGGCCGCATTCAGGAACTCGGCAGCGCTCAGGCCCTGCTTGTCCATGCGCATATCGAGCGGCCCGTCGGCCGCGAAAGCGAAGCCGCGCGCCGGCTGATCCAGTTGCATGGAAGACACGCCGATATCCATGGCGATGCCGTCGACCCGCGATATCCCCGCCTCATCGAGCGCGGAAACCATTTCCGAAAAGCGGCGGGGATGCAGCACGAGCCGGGGCGGCATCTCGCGCGTCTCGGGCCAGAGGCCGCCCGCGGCGATGGCGTCCGGATCGCGATCGAAGGCATGAACGGTGACACCGGCTGCCAGCAGGCGGCGGGTATAACCGCCCGCGCCGAAAGTCGCATCGACGATCACGGCCCCCGGCGCCGGTGCGAGCGCCGCGACCACCTCGTCGAGCAATACGGGAATATGCGGGGCGGACGCGATCATGCACGGCCTCCCTTCGCCGCCTTGTCCGCGGCTTCGGCGGCGAACTGGCGGCAAGCGGCCTGCGCACCTTCCCAGCCCTGCCCCATCCCGCCCAGCTCGGCAGGGCTGAAGATCACGAAGAACTGGCCGGCGCCCTGGAAATAAAGCTGATCTTCGAGCCTGGCGAGTTCGGCCAGATGGTCAGGCAAAACAAAGCGGCCGCTCTCGTCGTAGGGGATTTCGGAAAAGCCGTTGAGCTGCACCGAGCGCAACTCGCGGTCGAAATCCTGGCCGCGCTGCGCCGCCAGCATCTCCTCGCGATCGAGCTGCGCCTCGAATCCATCGCGGCGCGACAGGCCGAAACCGGTGAGGCAGGTCCACCGATCATGCTTGGCAAGGCAGAGTATCGCCTTGTTCCCGCTCGATTCCCTGACCGTCTTGCGGAATTGCGGAGGCAGCACGAAGCGGCCCTTGTCGCGTAGCAGCGAAAAGCCCTGGCCGCTGTAACTGTATGGCTGTGACGCCATGGTGTCCCAATTCCCAAAGGGTCTGCCCGAAACAGGAACAAACTCCCCCCTCTGCCGGTCGCGCAGAGCTCGACCGAACCGCCCGCACTCACGAGCGCGATGGGATCATCCGTTCCGATGGGCCTCCCTATTACCGCGACCCGGAGATTCTTGAAAGGGTAAAGTGGGGATTTTACGGGAAAAAACGGAAATTTATGATTTAATAGCCAGTTATAGCAGGTCCAGGCGATCTATATTCTACTTTTGTTCCAGACCAAAATTGGCAGTTTTACGTGGATTCGGGCAAAACAGGAAAGAATATCCCGTGAATTCCCGAAATCGGCCCGATTCAACGGAAACAGTCGATCCGGCCGGAAATTCATCGCTGCCAGGCAACGGTTCAAAGCCTGTGCGGAAATACGCCATCCGATCCACGACGCAGCGCGCCACGAACCGGCATGCGATTCGCGGCACGCGCGATTCTATCGGAGGCGGGCGGAGACGGGGGAAGCCGATGCGCCGCACAGACAGCAGGCACGCGATCCGTTTCAAATCGAAGCGGAACAGCGCCAGGACTTTTTGCCTGCCGTGAGCTTCGAGTCGCCGGATGATTTCCATCCGGCCCGGAACCTTTCTACTGCGCGGGCGCTGCCATGGCGGAACTGGTGGGCTCGGCAGCGGGAACCACGCCGATGTCCGCAAGCGGATCGCTGTTCTTCCTGACAGTCTCTATCGTCGGCACCTGGACGGCGGCATCCGCCTTGTCCGCAAGCCGCGCGCGATCCATGATAATGTTGGCAAGACCGACCAGCAACAGCATCGCAGCCAGACCGAACAAGCCGATCTGCAAGCGATGCACGGCCTGTACTCGCAGCTCACGCGCCGTTGCGGGCACGTAATGCTGGGGTGTAGCGACCGATGGCACCAGACTGGGCTGGGTTTCTTGCATAGTTGACCCACTGTTTAGCCGATCAATCGAGCCAGGGGAAGACCGGAAGCCCTTTCGCCCGGAGCCACTCGCGATTGTAGAGCGAGGAAAGATAGCGGAAGCCGGTATCCGCCAGGATCGTGGCGATACGCGGCGCCTGCCTGCCCTGTGCCGCAAGCTGCCTGCCGAGCGCCACCGCGCCGGCGACGTTGATCCCCGAAGACAGGCCCAGGCACAACCCTTCCCCGGCCAGCAGCCGCGCCACCCATTCCAGCCCCTCCGCGTCGGAAATGCGGAACTGCGTGTCGATCGGAGCGCCTTCGAGATTGGCGGTGATCCGGCCCTGGCCGATGCCCTCGGCAACCGAGCTTCCCTCGGCCCTGAGTTCGCCACAGGCATAGTAGTTGTAAAGGGCCGCGCCGTGCGGATCGGTCAGGGCAATCGTGATCCGTTCATCGAATGCCTTGAGCCCCAGGCCGACTCCGGCAATCGTCCCGCCCGTGCCCGCGGCGCAAGTGAAGCCATCGATCCGCCCTTCGAGCTGTTCCCACAGCTCGGGCGCGGTGCTTTCGATATGCGCCTTGCGGTTGGCGATATTGTCAAACTGGTTCGCCCAGACCGCGCCTTCGGTCTCCTCGGCCAGACGGCGCGAGGTATGGACGAAATGGCCGGGGTTGGAAAACGGCGCGGCCGGCACCAGCACAAGCTCGGCCCCCAGCGCGCGCAGCGTGTCCATCTTCTCGCGCGACTGCGTCTCGGGCATGACGATGACCGTCCTGTAGCCCAGTGCATTGGCAACCAGCGCAAGGCCGATCCCGGTATTTCCCGCAGTGCCCTCGACGATCGTGCCGCCGGGCTGCAAGGCGCCCCCGGCCTCGGCATCGCGCACGATCCACAGCGCCGCCCGGTCCTTCACCGAGGCGCCGGGATTGGCGAATTCACACTTGCCCCAGATCTCGCAGCCCGCGGCCTCGCTCGGCCCCTTGAGAAGAACCAGCGGGGTCTTGCCGATAAGGTCGAGCGTGCTGCGCTGCGGAACGGGTGCGATCATGGATGACGCGGTAGAACGCCGGAGCGCCGTGATCAATGGCTGGCGGAAACCCGGCCTTCACCGTCCGGCCGGGTTCGTCCCCGGACCGCGCCTTTCCCCATCGACACGAACGCTCCGGCCCCCGGCCGGAAAGACCGATCAGTCTTCCTGCGCGATCGTGACTTTCAGGCCATCGAGGGCATCGGTCATCGGAATCTGGCAGGACAGGCGCGAAAACCCGTTGCGGTGATCCGAGCTGTCGAGCAGGTCGTTCTCGTCCTCGCTCATCGTCGGAACCTTGTCCATGAACGCAGCGTCGATGTGAACATGGCAGGTGGCGCAGCTACAGCAGCCGCCGCACAGCGCCAGCAGTTCGTCGAAGCCGTTGTCGCGGATAACCTCCATCAGCGTCCGGCCGAGCGGAGCCTCGATGCCGCGTTCCTCACCGGCCTGGTTGACGACAGTAATCTGCGGCATATCCCTTTATCCCCTTCGATCCACGCTATATCGGTGCCTGCCGGGGGCTGCTAATGGTTGCCACCGGCTTTGGCAAGGTGGCTTTGTGCCGGCAGCAACGGGGTTGCAATGGGATCGGCGGCAGGAGGATCGGCAACGGACGCCTTGCGCGAAAGTCTGGACGCCATCGCCTCACGCGAACCGGCTATCGCCCGGGCGCTGGCAGTGGCCGGCTATCCCGAACCGCGCATCCGCCCCACGGGCCATGCGACACTGCTGCGCACGATCGTCGGCCAGCAGGTCAGCGTGGCCGCGGCCGCTTCCGTCTGGGCAAAGCTGGAAACCCTGCTCGGCAAGGGCATCCCCGCCGAAGCGCTGCTTGCCGCCGATTTCGCCGCGCTGCGCGCCTGCGGCCTGTCGCGCCAGAAGCAGGGCTATGCCCGCTCGCTGTGCGAACTGGTAGCCGGCGGCGCGCTCGATCTGGACGCCCTGCCCCGCGACGACGAAGCGGCGATTGCCGAACTCGTGCGGATCAATGGCATCGGCCGGTGGTCGGCCGAGATCTACCTGCTGTTTGCCGAAAGGCGCCCCGATATCTGGCCCGCGGGCGATCTGGCGGTGCAGGCGGGCCTCCACAAGCTGCTCGGCCTCGAATCGCGGCCGGGCGAGAAGCTGACGCGCGCACTGGCCGAAACCTGGCGCCCGCACCGCAGCGCGGCAGCGATCTTCACCTGGCATTGCTACAACAATCCGGCGCTCTGATCATTCCGGCCGTGAGGGGCGGCCGGCGCGGTGCATCGCCGGCAAGGCTACAGCAGCTTCCCGATCGCCCGCGCCATCGCCACGTCGCGCCGGCTGAGGCCGCCGGCATCGTGCGTGGTCAAGGTCACATGGACACGGTTGCAGACATTCGACCATTCGGGATGGTGATCGGCCCGTTCGGCCAGCAGCGCGACACGGGTTATGAAGGCAAATGCCCGGGAGAAATCGGCGAATGTGAAATCGCGCACGATCGCCAGGCCGTCGCCGCGCAGGGTCCAGCCGGTCAGTTCGGCAAGCGCGGCCCTGCATTCATCGTCGGTGAGGCGGGCAATCGGCATGGTTTTCCGGCTCCTTGGCAGTTCCCGGGCTTTCCCCTATCGCAACCCGCCATGCAAGAGCATCGCTCCGCCGCGCATCTGACCGCAAACGATCTGGCCTGCCGGCGCGGCGACCGGGTGCTGTTCGCCGGCCTGTCGCTGGCGCTGGCGCCGGGTGAGTCGCTACAGGTGGCAGGCGCCAACGGCATCGGCAAGTCGAGCCTGATCCGCATTCTGGCAGGACTCATGCGCCCGTTCGCCGGCGCCGTCGAGCGCACCGGCGCGGTCGGGCTGGTCGACGACCGCCCGGCGCTCGACCCGCATCTGCCTCTCGGCAAGGCGCTCGCCTTCTGGCAGCGGACCGACGGCGCGGCGGACGGCAAGCTCGTGCGGCTGGGCCTGGCGGACCTGCTCGACGTGCCGGTGCGCTATCTTTCCACCGGCCAGAAGAAACGCGCCGCCCTCGCCCGGCTGATCGGCCAGGCCGCGCCGGTCTGGCTGCTCGACGAGCCGCTCAACGGGCTCGACAGCCAGGCCGCACGGCTCACCGAAGCGCTGGCGGCCGAGCATTGCGCCGCGGGCGGCATCTGCGTGATCGCCTCGCACCAGAGCTTCACACTGCCGGGAATGCGGCAGCTCGCGCTGGCGGAATTTGCCGCATGAGCGCGCGGCTGGGAGCATTGCTGCGGCGCGATCTGGCGCTGCTGCTGTTCGGCAGGCGCGGCGGGACGGTGCTGCCGGTGCTGTTCTTCCTGGCCGTGGCCATGCTGTTTCCCTTCGCGGTGGGGCCGGACGCGCAACTGCTGGCGCGTACCGGCGGCGGCGTGATCTGGGTGGCGGCGCTGCTCGCCGCGATCCTGCCGCTGGACCGCCTGATCGAACCCGACATCGAACTCGGCTTTTTCGATCAATGGGCCTTGCGCGGCATATCCGAGGAATGGATCGTCGCGGTGCGCGTGCTGGCCCACTGGTTGAGCTTCGGCCCGCCGCTGATGCTGGCGGCCCTGATCGCCGCGGCGCTGCTGGGGCTGGACGCGGCAACGCTGCGGACGGTGGAGATCGGGCTGCTGGCGGGAACGCCCGGCCTCGCCGCGCTGGGCGTGACCGTGGCGGCATTGACCGCGGGCTTGCGTGGCGGCGCGGCGCTGGCCGGGCTGCTGGTGATCCCGCTGGCGGTGCCGCTGCTGATCTTCGGCGCGGGAAGCCTCGCGATCGGCGGCACCAGCGGCCTGGCGCTGACCGGCGCGGTGAGCCTCGTCCTGCTGGCAATCGCGCCTTTCGCCGCCGGCGCAGCGATCAGGGGAGCGCGTCAGTAAAGCGCTTCCCCATCCGGGGATCAGGCGTAAGGCGGTTTGTCCAGGCCCTGCGGGCTCAGTGTGAAAATCTCGCAGCCGTCCCCGGTGATGCCGATCGAATGCTCGAACTGGGCCGAAAGCGAACGGTCGCGAGTCACCGCCGTCCAGCCGTCCTCGAGCAGCTTCACCGGCGGCTTGCCGAGGTTGATCATCGGCTCGATGGTGAAGAACATGCCCGGCTTCAGTTCCGGCCCCGTCCCGGCGCGCGCGGCGTGGATCACCTCGGGCGCGTCGTGGAACAGGCGGCCCAGGCCATGCCCGCAGAACTCGCGCACCACGCCATAGCGGTTGCCCTCGGCATGGCGCTGGATCGCCGCGCCGATATCGCCCAGCCGCGCGCCGGGCTTCGCTTGCGCAATGCCGAGCATCAGGCATTCGTGCGTCACCTCGACCAGCCGCCGCGCTTTCAGCGGAACATCGCCGACGAGGTACATGCGGCTCGAATCACCGTGCCAGCCATCGAGCAGCGGGGTCACGTCGATATTGACGATATCGCCGTCCTTCAGCGTCTTGTCCGACGGGATGCCGTGGCAGACGACGTGGTTGATCGAAATGCACGAGCTGTGCGCATAGCCGCGATAGCCGAGCGTCGCCGGCACCGCCCCGCCATCGAGCGTCATCCGGCGCACAACGTCGTCGAGATCATCGGTGCGCGCGCCCGGCCGCACCAGCGGCACCAGCGCATCGAGGATCTCCGCAGCCAGCCGCCCGGCGCGGCGCATCCCTGCGAAAGCCTCGGGGCCATGCAGCTTGATCGTACCGTCGCGCAGGCCCGTCTCATCGTGGGCAACCGTCTGGTATTGTGTCATGCGCGCCGATGTAGCGAACGCCGCCGCAAATTGCGAGCGGTCAGCGCCTGACCGAAAAGACCGCGCGGTATTCGGGCTTCACCGCGGCGATCACGGCGGCGGTCACGGGCAGCGTGATCTCATAGTCGCCCTCGGCATAGGAACCTGCTTCGTAAGGGCCGATCAGCCAGCCGATCCGGTCGAAAGTCTGGTGGTTCGACGAGCCGAGGATGACCGTGGTGCCGGCCGGATCGATGCATTTGCCGAAATCGTCGATGATGCCGCCGCCGCCATCCTCGCCCTGCCGCTTTTCCTTGCGCTGCCTGTCGAGCGCGGCGCAGAAGCCCTTGCCGATCGCCCGGGTGAAGGCGGCTTTCGAAGTGAACAGGTCCGTCACCTTGCGGCGCTGGTTGGCCTGCTTGTCCCACAGCAGGGCGTCGTAGCCGTGGTTGGGATGGGCGCCGCCCTGGTCCTCACCGATCGTTGCCGAAAGACTGAGCCAGCCCGGCAGGTCGGTCACGACCTGCCACAGCGTCTCGCTAGCCAGCCGGTGATAGGGGAAATCCTCCTGCTTGCTCTCCGCCTGTATCTCTTTGGCATTGGCGACGAGTTCGGCCTTCCGCTTGTCCATCTCCGCGTCGAGCACCGCCTTCAGCGACGGGATCGCACCGGCGGCATCGGGATAGGAATATTCGAAATCGATGAGTTCGTTGCTTTCCTTCACGCCGCGCGGAGCGTCCGGGGCGGCCGTGTCCGCCGGCGACGGTGCAGCGGCGGCGGCGCTCGGCCCGGCGGCCGGGCTGCTGGCGGCAGCGGCCGGCGACTGCTCGGCCTGTCTGGAGCAGGATGCGGCCAGAAAACCGAGCGTGAGCAAGGCCGCACCGACAGGTATCGTGGTTCGCATGACGTTTTTCCTCTCGCGCTCGCCGGTCCGCTCCGGCAAAGCCCGGTGCCAGCATGACCGACAAACACGCATTGATCCAGCCCGATCGCGGCCAGCAGGCCGTCCCCATCCATCTCGTCGACAAGCCGGGGCTGGAAGCTTTCGTGAAATCGCTGTCCGCGCCGCAACGCGCCGCCCTGGCCGCGCAGAAGTTCGCGGCCGACGCATTCAGCCACGCGATCCTGCCCGATGGCGACGCCTGGCGCGTCGTCGCGGGTGTCGCCGATACCGGCGGATTGTCGAGCTGGTGCATGGCCCGGCTGGCCGAAGTGCTGCCCGCAGGCACCTATCGCCGCGCCGGGGGTGAACCGGGGCCGGCGCTGCTGGGCTGGCTGACTGGCCAGTACCGCTTCGACCGCTACCGCGCCGAGCCGGCCAGGGAAGGCCCGCGCGTGCTGCTGACCGGGGAAGTCAGGGCGATCGACACCGCACTGGCCGAGGCCGAAGCCGTCGCGCTGGTGCGCGACATGGTCAACACGCCGGCCGAGGATATGGGACCGGCCGATATCGAAGCCGCGGCCGAAGCCCTGGCCGGGGCGCACAAGGCCGATCTGCGCGTGACCAGAGGCGACGCGCTGGTGCGCGCGTTTCCCATGGTCCACACGGTCGGCCGCGCCGCCGAGCGCACCCGCGCCCCGCGCATGATCGAACTGGAATGGGGCGATCCCGCCCACCCGCGCCTGGCCGTGGTCGGCAAGGGCGTCTGCTTCGATTCGGGCGGGCTCGATATCAAGCCATCCTCGGGCATGCTGCTGATGAAGAAGGACATGGGCGGCGCCGCCCATGCGCTCGCCCTGGCCCGGCTGATCATGGCCGGCGGCCTCAGGGTGCGGCTGCACATGCTGGTGCCGGCGGTCGAGAACGCCGTCGCAGGCAATGCCTTCCGCCCCGGCGACGTGCTGAATTCGCGCGCCGGCCTCTCGGTCGAAATCGGCAATACCGATGCCGAAGGGCGCCTGATCCTCGGCGATGCCCTCACCCGCGCGGGCGAGGAGAAGCCCGATCTGATCATCGATTTCGCAACGCTGACCGGCGCCGCCCGCGCCGCGGTCGGGCCGGACCTTCCCGCGCTGTTCACCCGCAGGGACGAAACCGCCGAGGCGCTGCTCAAGGCCGGCGCGGCGAGCGACGATCCCTGCTGGCGGCTGCCGCTGTGGCACGGCTATCGCGAATACCTGAAATCCGACATCGCCGACATCGGCAATTCGCACAGCAACGGCTTCGCCGGCGCCAGCGTGGCCGCGCTGTTCCTCGACCGCTTCGTGCCCGCAGGCATCGACTGGGCGCACTTCGACACTTTCGCCTGGCGCCCCGCCGCCAAACCCGGCCGCCCCAAAGGCGGCGACGCGCTTGGCCTCAGGGCAAGCTGGCAGATGCTCAAGACCCGATACGGCTAGAGCATCGTGCGCAAAAGTGGGAACCGGTTTTGCGCAAAAAACGATGCGACAGCAAAAACCTGGAGCAAGATGCGTGATTCACAAATCACGCATCTTGCTCCAGGACATGCCGGAAAGCGAGGGGCGATCACCCCGGCAGTTCCAGTTCGCGCTGGCCCAGCGCCCGGTCGACGCCGGGGCCGCGGTTGAGCGGGAAGGGGCGTAGCGGGCCGCCGGGCTGCTCTCCGGCCAGGCCGACGACGAAGATGCGCGTGACGGTTCCCCCGTTCCCGGTATCGATGCAAAAGCGTGCCAGCGGCACGAAGACGTGCGCGCTGCCGCTGGCGATCGGCAGGACGCCGGCGAGCGGCAGGCGCAATTCTCCGTTGAGCACCGCCGTCTCGCCCGGGGCGAGTTGCGGCACTTCGTGGATGGTCGCCAGCGCATCGCCGTCAGGCGCCAGCAATTCCGCCGCGGGCAGCGAGGCGTGGGCCGAGACGATATCGCCCGCGACATGCAGGGGGCCGAGCGCGGTGCCGCCGTGGTTCGTCAGCCTGAGACGATAGGCCAGCGTCGCATTGACCATTGCCCGGCTGAGATGGCGTGCCTCGAACTGCATCTCCAGAGGCCGCGGCCCGGCAGCTTGCGGCGGCGGCTCTGCCGGCTGCGGGCGAGGAGCGGGCGGAGGCGGCAGCGTTGCCGGTGCGCTCGGGCCGGACTGTGCCGGGGACGCATCATCGGAAGCCGCGCGGGCGCTTCGGCGGCGCCGCAGCAGGAATCCGCCGAGCAGGAGCACGGCCGCCGCGCCACCGGCTGCCCAGGGCCAGGGAAAACTGTCGGCCGGGGGCGTCGGTGCGGCTTCGGGCACGGGCACGGCGGACACAGGCGCGGGTTCGTTTGCCGGCGGTTCGCTTGCCGGTGGTTCGCTTGCCGGCGCGGCTGTCGGTTCGGCGGCCGGCGGTGATGCCGCCGCCGCGGGCGCGGGAGCAGGGGACCGTCGCGGCTCGGCGCGCGGCGGCGGGGCAATAGCCGGGGCCGGAGCCGGGGACAGCGCCGGCGAGGTTGCCGCAGGCGAAGGAAGCGCGCTTGCCGCCGCCGCCGGGCGCATCGGTGCGGCAACCGGATGATCGGCATCGACAGGCCCCGCAGCGGCCGGTGCCGGCGATGGCCCGGCAGGCGGCAGATGATAGTCCTGCACCGGGCCGGGCGTCTGCGCCGGCGCGGTCGCGGCAAAGGTCAGCGCCGGCAGCAGTGCCGCGCAGGCCAGTAGCCCTGTAGCTTTATGACGTTCGCTGCCCATATGCCGGAACCATCCCTCATCGCTGCTGCTGGTGAACGGTGCATGAACCCGCTGCGTCACACCGCCGCCTTGTGCGAAGCCGGCGATAGGAGCAATAGGCCCGGCATGAGCGACACACCCCGCACTCCGCTGCATCTCGGCCGTCAGAGCGGCTTGCCCGCCTCGCCCGAAGCGGCGGAACTCGATTACGTGCCCAATCCGCGCCGGGGGGCACTCTATCTGGTGCGCTTCGCCGCACCCGAATTCACTTCCCTGTGCCCGGTCACCGGCCAGCCGGATTTCGCGCATCTGGTGATCGATTACGCACCGGAAGCAACGATCGTCGAATCCAAGAGCCTCAAGCTGTTCCTCGGTGCTTTCCGCAACCATTGCGGTTTTCACGAGGATGTCACGGTGGGCATCGGCCAGCGGCTGTTTGCCGGGATGGCGCCGAAATGGCTGCGTATCGGCGGCTACTGGTATCCCCGCGGCGGCATCCCGATCGACGTTTTCTGGCAATCCGGCCCGGTGCCGGAAGGGCTGTGGGTTCCCGGGCAGGGCGTGGCGCCCTATCGCGGGCGCGGGTGAGGCCCGATCAGCGTTGCAGCAGCTTCAGCGTCCCGCCGAGCGGCGCGGGCATGAAGCTGTCGCCTTCCGGCCAGTCGAGGAAGCCGAAAGCCGCATAAGTGCCGCCGTCGACATGGAGCGTGGTGCCGGTGATCGTGCGCGACAGGTCGCAGGCGAGGAAGATCACGCCGTCGACCACTTCCCCGACCGTCGGCGGGCGCTTCTGCGGCACGTAGAACTCGATCGATTGCGCCAGCGCATCCTCGCCAAGCGCGGCGAGCCGCTCGAAATCCTCCCTGGCCAGCGCCGCATTGGACGCGCGGGCAAGGCTGGTGTCGCTGGCCAGACAGTTGACCCGGATCATGTCCTTGCCCAGCTCGACCGCCAGCGCGCGGCTGAAATTGGTCGTCGCCGCCTTTGCGCCGGCATAGACCGCGAAAGTCGCGGCGCCGCGATGCGCTTCGATCGTGGTGAAATTGATAATGCTGCCGCCTTTTCCGCTTTTGCGCAGCAGCGGAAGCGCGCGCTGGCAACTGTCGACGACATAGCCGTAGTTCAGGCGGATGTCGCGCGCGTGGCTCTCACGCGATGTCCGGTCGAACAGCGAGCGGGCGACGCCTCCGGGGACATTGACCAGGATATCGATATGATCGGTACTCGCTGCCACCGTGTCCCAGAAGGCATCGAGCGAGGCCGGATCGGTGACATCGGCATAATGCGCGGTGATCCTGCCGCCCATCGCCTCGACCTCGGGCACGATCGCGGCAAGCCCTTCGCGGTCGTTGTCGCAGCAGATGACCGTCACGCCCTCGCCGATCAGGCCGAGCGTCACGCCGCGGCCCAGATGACCGGCCGCACCGCCCACCACCACGGCGATCTTCGCCGCCATTGCCTTGTGCGCTTCGAGCAATCCCATGGCATCTCTCCCGTCCGGCGATCTGTAGCCCGGTCAATGGGGCATATGGGATGGCCGGCAGGCCGACAAGCGCCTGGTTGCGGCTCCCCGTGAGCGGCCGGTTTGCGGCTTTTCCCGCCGCCGCAAATCTATATACCGCCGGGTACAACCCTGTTCGGAGTGCGGATGGACCGCTTCCTTGCCTGCCTGTCGGCCGCGATCGCGCTGCTGCTCGCCGCCGTGCCCCCCGCAGCGGCGCAGCCGCGCGGGCCGCTGGTGCTGGCTGCGGCGAGCTTGCAGGAATCGCTGAACGCCGCCGCCGACGGCTGGGCGCGCAAGGGGCATCCGCGGCCGGTGATCTCTTTCGCAGCTTCCCCGGCTCTGGCCCGGCAGATCGAGGCGGGTGCTCCCGCCGACCTGTTCATATCGGCCGACAAGGCATGGATGGACCATGTCGCGAACAGGCGGCTGCTGCGTGCCGGCACGTACAGTTCCTTCCTGGGCAACAGCCTCGTGCTGATCGCCCCGGCCGCGAGCGGCATCCGGCTGGCGATCGGCCCGCGCTTCGCGCTGGCCCGTGCGCTCGGCAACGGCAGGCTGGCCATGGCCGACCCGGATGCGGTGCCGGCCGGCAGGTACGGCCAGGAAGCGCTGACGAGCCTCGGCGTCTGGCCTTCGGTCCGGGGCAGGATCGCGCGGGCCGAAAACGTCCGCGCCGCGCTGGCGCTGGTCGGCAGGAACGAGGCGCCGCTCGGCATCGTCTATGCGACGGACGCCGGGGCCGATCGCAGCGTGCGGGTGGTGGGGACGTTCCCGGCCGGCAGCCATGCGCCGATCGTTTATCCCGTGGCCGTGCTTGCCGCTTCGCGCCACCGCGATGCCGAAGGCTTCCGCCGCTACCTGATCTCGGCCGAAGGCCAGGCGGTGTTCCGCCGCTTCGGCTTCGCCATGCGATAGGACACGCCGCTGCTTACCGCCGGGGAATGGGAAATCGTCGCGCTTTCGCTGCGCGTCAGTTGCGTTGCGATCCTCGTGGCGCTGCCGAACGCCTTTGCCCTGGCCTGGGCGCTCGCGCGGGGCCGCTTTCCCGGCAAAGTCCTGCTCGACGCGCTGGTCCATCTGCCGCTGGTGCTGCCGCCGGTAGTGACCGGATGGCTGCTGCTGCTGGCTTTCGGTACGAACGGCCCGGCGGGGCGCTTCCTTGCCGAAACGCTGGGCCTCACGTTCATGTTCCGCTGGACCGGCGCCGCGCTCGCCGCCGCGGTGATGGCGCTGCCGCTGATGGTGCGCGCAATGCGGCTGTCGATCGAGGCAGTCGACCGGCGGCTCGAAAGTGCGGCGCGCACGCTGGGGGCGGGGCCGTGGCGCACTTTCTTCTCGGTAACGCTGCCGCTGGCGATGCCGGGCGTGCTTGCCGGCCTCGTGCTCGGCTTCGCCCGTTCGATCGGCGAGTTCGGCGCGACGATCACTTTCGTTTCCAGCATCCCCGGCGAGACGCGGACGCTGCCGCTGGCGATCCATGCGGCATTGCAGGTGCCGGATAGCGAATCCGGCGTGGTGCGGCTTGCGGTGATCTCGGTGCTGCTGTCGCTGGCCGCGCTGGTCGCTTCGGAAATGCTGGCCCGCCGCAGCGGACAGGGCATGGGCGGACAGGGCGGGGACGGCCATGTCCTTTGAAGTCGATATCACGATCGAACGCGGCTCCACGCGCATCGCCGCGGCTTTCAGCGCGCCTGAGCGTCTTGTCGCGCTGTTCGGCCCTTCGGGCGCGGGCAAGACGAGCGTGCTTGATGCCGTGGCCGGCCTGCTCCGGCCCGGAAGCGGACGGATCGCAGTCGGCGATACGGTGCTGTTCGACAGCGAGCGGCACATAAACCTGCCGCCCGAGCGGCGCGCCTGCGGCTATGTTTTTCAGGACGGGCGCCTGTTCCCGCATCGCAGCGTGCGTGACAACCTGCTCTACGGCTGGCGGCTCGCGCCCGCAGGCCGGCGCTGGATGACTCTTTCGGAAGCGGTGGATTTCCTCGGCATCGGCCCGCTCCTCGCGCGCATGCCGCGCACGCTCTCGGGCGGCGAGGCGCAGCGCGTGGCGATCGGGCGCGCCTTGCTGCGGGCACCGCGCTTCCTGCTGATGGACGAACCGCTATCTTCGCTCGATACCGCGCGGCGGGACGAGATCATGGTCGTCATCGAACGCATTCGGGACGAATTGCGCTTGCCGATTCTCTATGTCAGCCACGACCGCGCGGAAGTGGAGCGTCTGGCCGGCACGGTGATCGCGATCGGCGGATGAAACAGCTTTTCTCCGTTCGTGTCGAGCCATTCGACAGGACGGATTCGAGCAGGCAGACGCGGCGCTGAACTCCCCCGCACCCCGTTTCCTCCTCGTCACCCTGAACTTGTTTCAGGGTGACGAGGAAGGGTAACGAAGCAGCGCCGCGAACACCGCTGGCGGCGGGCCGGGCAGGCATCCCTCCGGCGGAAACGCGAAGGCGATCCCGCTCAGATCACGCCGAGCGCTGTCATGGCCTCGGCCACACGCACGAAACCGGCGACATTGGCGCCCAGGACATAGTCGCCGGGCCGGCCGTATTCTTCCGCCGTGGCGGCGCAAGTGTCGTGAATCCCGTGCATGATCTCCGCAAGGCGCCGCTCGGTCTGTTCGAAAGTCCAGCTATCGCGCGAGGCGTTCTGCTGCATTTCCAGAGCCGAGGTCGCCACCCCGCCGGCATTCGCGGCCTTGCCCGGACCGAACAGGACGCCGGCTTCCAGAAAGAACCGGACCGCTTCGGGAGTCGAGGGCATGTTGGCGCCTTCACCGACGGCGATGACGCCGTTGGCGATCAGGGTGCGGGCATCCTTGCCGGTAAGCTCGTTCTGCGTCGCCGAAGGCATCGCGACATCGCAAGGCACATCCCAGATCGATCCCGTCTCCACGAAACGCGCGCTCGACTGGCGGGCAGCGTATTGCGATATCCGCTCGCGCCGCACTTCCTTGATCTCCTTGACCAGATCGAGGTCGATGCCGCTCTCGTCGACGATGTATCCGTTCGAATCCGAACAGGCGATGACCTTGCCGCCAAGCTCCTCGATCTTCTCGATCGTATAGATCGCCACGTTGCCGGAACCCGACACCACTGCACGCTTGCCGGCAAAGCCGGTCCCGCGCGTGCCGAGCATGCGCTCGACGAAATAGACGGCGCCGTACCCCGTCGCCTCGGTTCGCGCCCGCGATCCTCCGTAGGCCAGCCCCTTGCCCGTCAGCACGCCCGCCTCATAGCGGTTGGTCAGGCGCTTGTACTGGCCGAACAGATAACCGATCTCGCGGCCACCGACACCGATATCGCCGGCCGGTACGTCGGTGTATTCGCCGAGATGGCGGTGCAACTCGGTCATGTAGGACTGGCAGAAACGCATGATCTCGCCGTCCGAACGCCCTTTGGGGTCGAAATCGGAGCCCCCTTTCCCGCCGCCGATCGGCAGGCCGGTGAGCGCGTTCTTGAAAATCTGCTCGAACCCCAGGAACTTGATGATCCCGATGTTCACCGACGGATGGAAGCGCAGGCCGCCCTTGTAAGGCCCGAGCGCCGAGTTGAACTGCACGCGAAAGCCGCGATTGATCTGGACATCGCCACGGTCATCGACCCACGGCACGCGGAAGATCACCTGCCGCTCGGGCTCGCAGATCCGTTCGATCAGCGCATGATCGAGATAGTCCGGCCGCTTGGCGACGACCGGGCCGAGGCTTTCCAGCACTTCGGTAACGGCCTGGTGAAATTCGGCCTCGCCCGGATTGCGGCGCAGGACCTGGGCGAGAACGGGCTCCAGTTTTTCATCTATCATCGATATTCAATCTCACTCCGGGCATTGCTTGACAATGTAGTCGCCCTGTCGCCGGACTCGGAA
Source organism: Novosphingobium sp. (assembly GCA_031285165.1). Lineage (GTDB taxonomy): Bacteria > Pseudomonadota > Alphaproteobacteria > Sphingomonadales > Sphingomonadaceae > Novosphingobium. The sequence goes on along the minus strand of JAITWR010000130.1, from coordinate 2,350 downwards.
GTCCGATGCGGAATGTGCACTGGCGAACCTGCCGGAATTTTTCAAGTCCGCGATTGCCCTGCTGCGAAACACCTGTTCATCGCCGGGGCAGGCCGTGGACCGCCAGCGCCGCGAGCGCGCCGTCGAACACCAGGCCGACGCCGATCGCGGCGACGAAGAAGCCGACGATGCGCGTGACGGCATCGATGCCGAGCGGGCCGAGGAAACGCGTCAGCCTGTGGGCATGGTGGAGGCACAGGTAGGTGATGAACATCGTCGCGCAGATCGCCGCCGCGATCACGGCTGTCGGAACAAGGTCTTCGGGCCAGTCGTGGACGGTCGAGGCCATCCCCACGATCATGGCGATCGCGCCCGGACCGAACATGAGCGGCATGGCCAGCGGCACGAAAGCGATATTGCCTTCCTGCGCGCCGGGATGGACAAGATCGGCGCCCGACCTGTCGGGCATGAACAGGGAAAACCCGATCCGCGTCAGGATGATCCCGCCGGCGACACGGACCATGGCCAGCGGCACTCCGAAAAGCCGCAGGATCAATGTCCCGAAAATCAGGAAGAAAATGCAAAGCCCCAGGGCATAGAGGCACGCGTTGCGGGCGATCGCGCATTGCCTCGCCCGATCCTTGCCTTTGGTGAGGGCGACATAGACGGGCAGCACCTCGATCGGATTGATGATGACCAGCAACGGGGTCAGCGTCCCGATAAAGACGGACAGGTAGTGCTGCATGGGTTTCTTCCGTGTTCTCCGGCGCCCGGTTGCCGGCAGGCTCAAGACCTAGAGCTATTCCGGGCCGGGCGGCAAGACACAGACCGCCCGGCCGTTTCCTTTCGCAGTCGAACAAAGCGGCGATGGCTGCTACGACGTACCCATGAAACCCGTTGCCCTCTGGACCGAAACCGACTGGATCGCGGCCATCACCGCGGTACTGCTGTTTGCCTGCCTCGCCATCGGCGGCCTTATCGCCATACGCAGGAACGAGGAAGTGGCCGGCCACCCGCGCGGCCTGTTCGTGCTGTTCTATGCCGAAATGTGGGAGCGTTTCTCCTATTACGGCATGCGCGCGCTGCTGGTGCTCTACCTGACCAAGCACTGGCTGTTCTCCGACGGCAAGGCCAACCTCGCCTACGGCGCCTACAACAGTCTGGTTTACATCACCCCGGTACTCGGCGGCCTGATCGCCGATCGCTGGCTCGGCCAGCGCAAGGCGGTGATGTTCGGCGGCGTGCTGCTGGCGCTGGGCCACCTGCTGATGGCGGTCGAAGGCCGGGGCGGCCCGGCCGATCCGACGATCAACGTGTTCTGGCTGGCGCTGTCGTTCATCATCGTCGGCTCGGGTTTCCTCAAGGCCAACATCTCGGTGATCGTCGGCCAGCTCTACAGCCTCACCGACACGCGCCGCGATGCCGCCTACACGATCTTCTACATGGGCGTGAACGTCGGCGCGGCGCTGGGCACGATTCTCGTCGGCTACCTCGGCGAGACGATCGGCTGGGCCTATGGCTTCGGCATCGCCGGCGTGGGCATGGTCGCCGGACTCGTCATTTTCATGTTCGGCAGGCCCGCGCTCCAAGGCAGGGGCGAGCCGCCCGAACCGCTGCTGCGCCCGCGCGAGCTGCTGCTCTATGCCGCAGGTGTCGGCTCGGTGGCGGTGATCTGGCTGCTGATCCAGTTCCAGGGCCTGATGGGCCACCTTCTCATCGTCGCGGGCGTCGCGATGCTCGGCTACACGCTCTACGAGGCATTCAAGCTGCCGAAAGAGCCGCGCGAGCGGATCTTCGCAATCCTGTTCCTGATCGCACTGAACCCGGTATTCTGGGGGCTGTTCGAGCAGGCGGGCGGCTCGCTCAACCTCTACACCGACCGCTATGTCGATCGTCAGGGCGTGCCGGCCAGCCTGTTCCAGTCGATCAACCCGATCTATATCGTGCTGCTGGGTCCGCTTTTCGCCGCGCTCTGGGCCTGGCTGGGCAGGCGCGGCATCGAACCATCGGCCCCGGCCAAGTTCGGCCTCGCGCTGGTGCAGGTGGGCCTGTCGTTCCTGGTCTTCGTCTGGGGCGCCGGAACGGTGGGCATGGCGGCGATGACGCCGGTGATCTTCGTCTTCCTGATCTACCTGCTCCAGACCACGGGCGAGCTTTGCCTGTCGCCCGTGGGCCTTTCGGCGATGACGCGGCTGTCGCCGGTGCATCTCGGCAGCTTCATCATGGGCGCCTGGTTCTACATGACCGCGGTGGGCCAGTTCGTCGCCGGCAAGATCGGCGAGGCGACCGGCGGCGAAAACGGCGAGATGTCGAAAGAGCTGACGCTGGCGATCTACAGCCGGATCGGCTGGGTGACGATCGCCATCGCCGT
>JAITWR010000060.1 GCA_031285165.1 Novosphingobium sp. | reverse complement strand
CGTGCCAACCTTCCAGTTGGTGCGATCAAGCGCCAGGCACTTCTTGCAAGACAGGTTGAGCATGCTCACCACAAGCAGCGCCATCCGATCCGAATCCAGGCGGACATGCTGGAAAAAGCACCGCAGGCGGCGATAGCCGGAAGCATGGGACGCACGCCCCGGCAAATGGCACGCCAGATGCGTCAGGTTCACCGTCCGCGACTGAGCCAGACCCATCACGAGCACGGCCAACGTCCCGAGCCGGCTTGTGCCCAGCCTGAACTGACGGCATAACCTCCCCATGACGGCGGCATGGCATGCTGTGAACATCGAAGATCCTCCGGGAAGAGTATCTTCATCTCCAGCACATCATCTCGCCCTTCGCCATCGGGGCGGGTACGGTGGAGTGGTGATAAATTTACACCATCACAGCCGGGACCAAACACTTAGGCCAGCCAGGTGCCGGGGTTGGGCATTGGCTGCTGCTTCTGCGCGTTGATCAGCGACAGCACGCAGCGCACCACCACCAGCACGCCCACGGCCAACATCAGCAGGAAGCCGATCAGCACGATCATCAGCACTATGCTCACCACCATGCCGATCAGGCCGATCCAGAAAGTGCGGATCAGGTATTCATAGTGCGAGGTTTCCCACTCGGCATGCGCTTCGCCCTTCCAGACATAGGCGAGGACGAGGCCGACGAGCCCGGTGATGCCCAGCACTGTCGAGGAAATGTAGAGCAGGCTGATGATGGTGGGATGATTGAGGTCGAAGCCGCTCGTGCTTGCCGGCGGGGTGGCCTGCGGTGCGGGTTGGCCTGGCTGATCGGTATCGCTCATGTGCCGGTCTCCTTTTCGGGCCGGTCCAGTCTAATGCGCCTTGGCACGCGTGTCACGCGCCGGAACCGCACGATCCGAAACGCAAGTTTCGCAGCGGACTTTCAGAGCACGATGTCGAGTTCCACCCGCACCGAAGCGATACGCCAGCTTTCGTTTTCCTTGCGGTAGGTGTCGAACACCGTCGCATAGGCAAGGCCCAGACCGGGCAGGTCGGGGCGGTTCTCCTTGATGAAAGTCTCCTGCCGCCAGACGCCGGTGGCGTGGCTCTCGTCCTGAAACTCGATCTCGGGGATCGTGACGATGTGAAGCAGCATCTCCAGCGGCGCGAAAGCCTTGTGCATCATGCCGATCACGGTGTCGCGCCCGCAGATCGGTGCGGGCGCACCGCCCAGCACTTTGCCGACAGGCGACATATCGAGAAGAAAGTCCCCGGTCAGCACCTCGCGGAGCCGGTCGAAAGCGTGGCTGTCGATCGCGCGGCAGTATTTCGCGCGCAGCAGCTTGATGTCCTCGATGGCGAGAAGCCGTTCGAGCCCGTCCGGTCCGGCCCCGGCCATCACAGCGTCGCCCTGATTGCCGCGGCCATCGCAGAAAGCGCCCGGGCGCGCGGCATCGCGGTCAATTGCTCGAACTGCGCCTTGTAATGCGCGTTGGGCACGAAGACCGGGCCATCGGCTATGTTGTCGAGCGCCAGCCGCGCGACTTCGCGCGCGGGCTGCATGTTCTGCACTGCCGCATATTTCTCGGCATACCTGGCAGTGGCTTCGCTCTCGGTGGCGCCGGGGCAGAGCGCCAGCACGTCGACGCCGCTGCCGGCAAGCTCGCCGTAAAGGCCCTCGCCGAGCCCGATGACCAGCGCCTTGGTGGCCGAATAGGCGGTCGAATAGGGGCAACCGATGAAACCCTCCACCGATCCGGTGAAAATCAGCCCGCCCCCGAGGCCATTGGCGCCGCGCGCCTTGAGCCGCGGGATGAAACCGTGGGCAAGCTGCATCGGGGCATGGCAGTTGACCGTCAGCATCCGCGCCATCTCGGCCGCGTCGGTGGTTTCGAAAGCGCCGCGGATGTTGAAGCCGGCATTGCTGACGACGAGGCCGATATCGACACCTGCGGTCACGGCCAGCAGTGCGGCGGGCGCATCGGGCTGCGACAGGTCGCTTTCGCAGATCTGCGCCGTCGTGCCGTGCGCTGCCTTCAGCTTCGCCGCGAGTTCCTCCAGCCGTCCGGTCCGCCGCGCCGCGAGGACGAGGCCGAAGCCACGTTCGGCCAGTTCCCCGGCGAAGGCCCGGCCGATGCCCGAAGATGCGCCGGTCACCAGCGCGACCGGGCCGTAGCGTTCGCGAAATGCCTCTTTCATGTGCTTCTCTCTTTGCCTTTCTGCTGCTGTATTCGGGCTACAGGCCGATGAACAGCCCCGCGAGGGCGCCGCTCATCAGGTTGGCCGGACTGCCCGCCGCAAGCGCCCGGATGCCGAGCCGGGCGATCGTCGGGCCGGGGACCGGCGGGGAACGGATTGCGGGCAGTCCCGCATGATGAAGGAATGCCCCCATAAACGATGGCGTTTTGAATACGACGCAAACGAAAGAACTATGTTCTCGTCCAAACTGTGATAGGCTTGCACCGTTGCACAGATGACCGGTCGAAACCGGCAATATCGAACCGGCACGACAACGGTTCCGGCAAACATGGGAGGAGGATGTATGAAGCATCG
>JAITWR010000059.1 GCA_031285165.1 Novosphingobium sp. | reverse complement strand
TGGCTGGGGCGGCAGGATTCGAACCTGCGAATGCCGGTACCAAAAACCGGTGCCTTACCACTTGGCGACGCCCCAGCAGAAGGCGGGCGCATAGCCGCTGTCGAGGGCGATGTGAAGGGTGCTTGCGGTAAAGCGGATAATGCGACATTCTGCGAGAACGCCGTTTCCGACCGCGCCGCGAAAGGCAGGGGGAAGCGGATATGGGATACACAGGGAGAAATGGCATGAAAGCACCGATCAGGTTTGCTCTGGCTGCGGGCACGGCGCTCGCCTGGATCGCCCCCGCTCTGGCGCAGGAGGCGGGCGATGCGGGCTCGGGTGATATCGTCGTCACCGCCCGCCGTGTCGAGGAGCGTCTTCAGGACGTGCCGATCTCGATCACGGTCTATAACCAGGAACAGGTTGCCGCCCGCAATATCGTTTCTGGCAACGACCTTGCCACATACACGCCTTCGCTTTCCGCGAATGCGCGCTTCGGCGCGGAAACGGCGGCTTTCGCGATTCGCGGCTTCACGCAGGAGAATTTCACCTCGCCTTCGGTCGGCACCTATTTCGCCGATGTCATCGGGCCGCGCGCCAACGGCGGCACGGCCGCCGGCAACGGTGCCGGCGTGGGCCAGTTCTTCGACTTGCAGAACGTGCAGGTGCTGAAAGGCCCCCAGGGCACATTGTTCGGGCGCAACACGACCGGCGGCGCGGTCCTGATCGTGCCGCAGAAGCCGACCGACGAACTGGGCGGCTATATCGAAGGCTCGATCGGCAACTATAATATGTACCGCATCCAGGGCGTGCTCAACGTCCCGCTTGCCGATACCTTCAAGGTCCGCCTGGGCTTCGAGCGGCAGAAGCGCGACGGTTATATCCACAACAAATCCGGCATCGGGCCGGATGACTACGACAATGTCAATTACTGGGCGGTGCGCGCCGCGGTCGTCGCCGATCTCACCCCCGATCTCGAGAACTACCTGATCGCGCGCTATTCCGAATCGGAAACCAACGGCACCTGGAACAAGATCGTCGCGGTCAACGCCACCGGCTGCGATGCCGGGGTCGACCGCAGCCGCTATCCGCTGCCGGCATCTTCGCAGGTGAACATCCCGAACCCCGACGGCTCTATCAGACTGGCCAATACCGCATCGTTCCTTGCGCCGCTGGCCTGTTCGGGCTTCATCGCGCGCCAGAAGGAGCGGCGCGACGGATTCTGGGATGTTGATGCGGGCAATCCCCATCCGTTCCTGCGCATCAAGCAGTGGGGCATCACCAACACCACCACCTGGCGGATGAGCGACAATGTCACGCTGAAGAACATCGCCAGCTACCAGCAGTTCCGCCAGTCGCAGAGCCTTTATATCGGCAACGACAGCTTCGTGTTCCCGAACAGTCCCAATCCCGCCTGGAACGGGCTGCCGTTCACATGGGTCGGCATCTATCCCGCGGAAGGGCTTGCCAATGCCGAGCAGGAAACCATCACCGAGGAACTCCAGATCCAGGGGCGGAGCAGCGACGGCCGGCTCGATTACGTGCTGGGCGGCTATTACGAGCAGGCCAATCCGCTCAGTCCGTTCCAGGGCACCTATTCGCAGATCAGCTATGTCAATTTCGCGCCGGCGCCGGCCTCGCTCAATCTGCCGGCGGGCAGCCTGCTGCCGTTCATGGCGACATTGAGCTGTTCCGATCTGGGCAAGCTCCAGTGTACGCCGATCAACACTTTCGGGTCGTCGGCGATCCCGAGCCTGTTGCAGAACTCGCTGACCCGTTACTGGTACGAGAACATCGGCTTCTTCGCGCAGGCGACCTACAAGCTGACCGATCGTTTCTCGGTCACCGGCGGCATCCGCTATACGATCGACAAGACCCGCGCCGAAGGCGGCACGCGCCAGCTCTTCTTCTATGCGCCGAACCTGTACAATGTCGTCTGCGCATCGGGCGCCCAGCCGGACGGAACCTGTCTCACCCGGGACAGCCAGACGACCAGGAAGCCGACCTGGCTGATCAACGTCGATTACAAGCCGAACGACGATATCCTGCTCTATGCCAAATATGCGCGCGGCTATCGTCAGGGCAATATCAACGCTTCGAACACGATCCCGCAGGGCTGGGGGCCGGAAAAGGTCGACAGCTACGAGATCGGCGCCAAGCTGGCGTTCCGCGGCACTCTCAGCGGCTATTTCAACATTGCCGGCTTCTACAATGATTTCAGCGATCAGCAGTTGGCCGCCTCGCTGATCCCGGAACCGGGCTCGACGGCCTCGCCCGCCCAGGCGATCGTCAACGCCGGCAAGTCGCGCATTCAGGGGGTCGAAGTCGATACCCTGGTCAACTACTCGCTGTTCAGCCTCGCGGTCGGCTATACCTATCTCGATACCAAAATGAAGAGCTTCACGCCGGTCAACTTCCCCGGCTATCTGCCGGCAACGCCGAACGCGGACGTAGGCGGGCCGTTGCCGCTCTCGCCGAAGCACAAGATCACGATCACGCCGTCGGTCAGGCTGCCGGTGGACGACAGCCTGGGGCAGATCAGGGTGAGCGCGACTTACGTGCATACGTCCAGCCAGGTCACCTCCGCGCAGGCGCTCACGCCGTTCGGCACGGTCCCGGCATTCGATCTGCTGAATCTCAACCTGACATGGAATGCGGTCGGCGGCTTGCCGGTCGACCTCTCGGCCTTCGTCACCAACCTGACCAACAAGGAATACTATACCTTCGTGGGCGGCGGCTGGCAGTCGACGGGCATCGAATACGGCGCCATCGGCATGCCCCGGATGTACGGCATGCGGCTGAAGTTCCGCTTCGGCGCGATGGCGAATTGAAGCGAGCGGCCGGCAGATGCAGGATAATGTTCCATGTGGAACATTATCCTGCACAAGCGGTATGTCGGCACGAAGCGCGGACGCAGAATCCGCTTTCCTACACGGGCCGAAAGCGCAAAACAGGCCGGGCTCTTTCTCACCGTTGAAGCCCTTGATTGTCAGGCATATTTCCGGCCGCGGCAAAAAGTTCGCCGTGGCCGCTATGGGTGAGGTTCGCGAAGATCGGAAAGCCTGTCCGATTGTATCCGGGCCAGTGCCCTTGCAAGCTCTCTCACTCTGAACCCGTTACCCGCACCCGTCACCCTGAATCCCGCCCCGTCACCCTGAACTTGTTTCAGGGTCCATCCCTCCGCAAACACCGCGGCGGCAGGGGCAAACTGCCCGATGGACCCTGAAACAAGTTCAGGGTGACGATGTGTGGGACGAGGTGACGGTGTGGGACGAGGGGACGTGCATGGCCGGCACGAAGCCCCCTCCCCTTACACGGAGGGGTTGGGGGAGGGGCTCGGGCGGGCCGGCACTCCGAATATGCTACAGGCCTGCCTGTAATACAGGTTTGTTATACATACGCATTACCTGTCATGCGGCCATTGGCGGCGCGCATGCAGCACGCGCAGCACGCGCACTTCCTCACCCGCCACATCGTAGATCAGGATGTAATTGGGGTGGATGACCAGTTCGCGCGTGCCGGGAACGCGACCAGACCGGCCCAGCGCCGAATGCGTTGCCAAAGGCGCGGCCTTCTTCTCGAACAACTCGTCCAGATCAGCGGCGGCAGCGGGGCTGTCGGCCTCGATCCAGTCGTAAATGTCGTCGCGATCTTGCGTCGCTTCGGGCGTCCAATAGACGGACTTCATTCGGAGGCGGCGAGCCGCTGCCGGGTTGCAGTGCGGCGGGCCGCGAACTTCGCTTCAACTTCCGCTGCCGGGATGAGCCGTCCGGCATTGGCCGAATCCAATCCGATCTGGACCTGTCGGCGGAACCAGGCGTCATATTCGACCGCATCCTGCTGGCCCGCCACATAGTCGCGCATGAAATCGCGGATGAGTTGCGCGCCGGTGCGATCCCGAATCCTGGCGGCATCGGCAAAGGCGTTTTTCAGCTCCTCATCGACCCGGAAGGTGAAAGTGGCCTCGCCCACGTTAACCGATCTCCTGTGTTACATGGTAAGTGCATCGTAGCACGAACGCAGGCGCTGCGAAATCGGTTTCGGCCGCGGTCCTGAGGGAGAGGGTCTGTCGGGCGAACGTTTGCCGGTCAGGGGCTTTCGGCCATTGCCGCGTCGATGTCGGCGGCGCTGTGGCGTTCGCGCGTGGTGCCTGCGGCCGTGAGATTCACGCGCAGGCCGCGCTGCACCGGGATGCGCGCCCTGACCTCGCAGACCCAGCGGTCGACGTTGCGATAGCTCGGGATGTCGAGGAACTTCGTGGCGCCGCCATAGGCGTTGCTGGTGTGGAAATAGTGCAGCCAGGTAAAGTTGGCGATGTCGGCGATCGTGTAGGTGTCGCCCGCGAAATAGCGGCTTTCGCCCAGTCGCCGATCGGCGACATCGACAATGCGCTTCACTTCCATGGCGTAGCGGTTGATCGCATATTCGATCTTGACCGGCGCCATCCTGTAGAAATGGCCGAAGCCGCCGCCCATCGAAGGGGCGTTCGACATCTGCCAGAACAGCCATGACAGGCATTCGGCCCGGCCGCCGGCATCGCCGGGAATGAAGGCGCCGAACCTTTCGGCCAGATGCAGCAGAATCGCGCCGGATTCGAATACGCGGACCGGCTCGGGGCCGGAGAGATCGAGCAGGGCGGGAATCTTGGAGTTGGGATTGACCGAGACGAAGCCCGAGCCGAACTGGTCGCCGGCCATGATGTCGATCATCCAGGCGTCGTACTCGGCGCCGGTGAAGCCCGCGGCGAGCAGTTCCTCGAACATGATCGTCGCTTTCTGGCCGTTGGGCGAGCCCAGCGAATAGAGCTGGAAGGGATGCTGGCCGCGCGGCAGCTCCTGTTCGTGGGTGGCGCCGGCGATCGGGCGGTTGAGCCGGAAGCCTTTCGCCGAGGCGGCATCCCAGGTCCACACTTCGGGGGGTAGGTAGTCCTCGGCCATGAATGTCTCCAGAATCGGGAAGGGAAGCAGGTAAGGGGGGAGAGAATTGGAACCGCCGGACGTGCGATCAGGCAAGGAGAATTGACAGACTGCCCAAAGAAAGTTGCAATGCGGCCATCCGAACGGAATTTCACATGGGAGAATCGACTGTGGGCGCCACCATGGATAACCCGCCACCGCCGACCGCGCCTCTGAGCAATCGCCAGGTGGACACGATTCGCGGGCAGTATCACAAGTTCGCGCTGATCCCGATGATCGAGGAGCACGCGACCTGGTTCGATGCCGGCCCGATTGCGATCGCGGTGGAGGCGAGAGCGCTCGGCGACAGCCCCGAGCGGATGGTGCGCGGCCCGAGCATCCATGTGTTCGATGCCGCGCGCAGCGATGAGTACCTGCGCTTCGACGTGTTCGGTGCGGTGCTGCATTACCACTACATCCTGAACGACGAGAACCACAATATCCTGTGGGGCTATGATCCCGATACCAACGGGCCGATGATCCCCTGGGTCGTGGCTGCGCTGCGCGATCGCCTGCCGACGCTGCTGCGCCGCGCCAGGGCGCACCGGCTGGCGGCCGAGGTGGAGGAACAGGGCTGGGATACCTCGGTGCTGCCCGCCGTTGCCAGGGCGGCCGCCGATGCGCTGGCCCCGCGTGATGACGACCTGAAGCGCGCCAGGGAAGGGATGGACTGGATGTACCGCTGGAAAGCGGTCCACCCGCAGTTCAACACGGTGGAAGCAGGCGAATACTGACCGCCGCCCGGTTCAGAGCTGCATCATCCAGCCGTGCGGGTCGGCCGCCTCGCCGCGCTGGATCGCGACCAGCCGGTTCTTGAGCTTCTGCGTGAGCTGCCCCGGTCCGCCCGAGCCGATGGTGAATCCGCCCTGGCGGCCGGCAACCCGGCCGATCGGAGTCACGACCGCGGCCGTGCCGCAGGCGAACGTCTCGACGAGCTTCCCCGAAGCGGCGTCGTCGCGCCACTGATCGAGGCTGTAGCGCTCCTCGCGCACGGTCAGTCCCTCGTCGCGGGCGAGTGCGAGCAGGCTGTCGCGGGTGATGCCGGGCAGGATCGTGCCGGTCAGCGAAGGCGTGACCAGCGTGCCGTCGCTGAACACGAAATAGATGTTCATGCCGCCCAGTTCCTCGATCCACTTGTGCTCGGCGGCATCGAGGAAGACGACCTGGTCGTGCCCGCGCTCGATCGCTTCGGCCTGGGGGACGAGGCTGGCGGCATAGTTGCCACCGCACTTGGCGGCGCCGGTGCCGCCGGGCGCGGCGCGGGTATAGTCGCTCACCCAGATCGACACGGCGGGTGTGCCCGATTTGAAGTAGTTGCCCGCCGGGCTGGCGATGACGACGTATTTGTACTGTTTCGCCGGCCGCACGCCGAGGAATGCCTCGGACGCGAACATGAAGGGGCGCAGGTAGAGCGAGGCGCCTTCGCCGGCCGGAATCCAGTCGCGGTCGGCCGAAACGATCCGGCGGATGGATTCGATGAACACCGCTTCGGGCAGTTCGGGCATGGCGAGCCGCCGGGCGGACAGGTTCAGGCGGGCCGCGTTCGCTTCGGGGCGGAACAGCGCGACACCGCCGTCCTTCTGCCTGTAGGCCTTGAGGCCCTCGAAAATCTCCTGCGCATAGTGCAGCACGGCGCAGGCCGGATCGAGCGCGATCGGGCTGCGCGGACCCAGAGTGGCATTGTGCCAGGCTCCGGCGCCGTCCGGGCCTTCGCTCCAGTCGATCGAGACCATGTGGTCGGAGAAGTTCGTGCCGAAGCCGGGGTCGGCCAATACCTGCGCGCGCACCTCCGCCGGCGTCGGGGCGGGGTGGGGCAGATGGGTGAACGTGATCTCACAAGCGGCGGACGACGCCATGGACATGGATTCCCTCAATCGGTCTGGTTCGGCAGCATTGAACAAAAATTACATGAAAGGCAATTCGAAAGACATAAACGGGAAGTGCATTTCCTGCAATTCGCGATAGGAGGATTCGCGCGGCGAGGGAAGAGGGAAGCCATCGCCGGCGGAGCCCGCCGAACCCCTCCACCGCCCGCGCAGCGGGCGCGGCCTGCAAATGAGAAGGGCCGCACCCCGGTCGCGGGGTACGGCCCTTCGCATGGTCAGCGGCCGGAAGTGCCGCTCACGAAGCCTTTATCGCTTCAATCGAAGCCTAGCGATAATGCCTCGCGACGGAAATTGCCGACCTCTCTGCTGGACCATGAGACATCGGATCACCTCCTTTCGCGCTGTTGAGCCAGGGCACCGCTTGCGCGGTTGAGGCGGGAGGCTTCGCGCCGTCCCGTCCTGGCTCGGCAATCTGGCGGATTGCGCACTGCACAACAAGACTTGCATTCAAATTATTTGCCGTCAGTATCGGCCCTTCCGGCCTATTATCCCCAGCTTCGTTTCAGCGGCAATCCTCGACCACCCGGCCGATTTCCGGCCAGCTCGGGATATGGATCGGGGCCAGGCCCGGAGCTTCCACCATGAACCGGCCGCGGCTGAAGATCATCGCGTCGAGTACCGGATCGCCCGCTTCCAGCGTGACGGCGAGCGCCGGCGCGGAGCCGGGCAGCGGCGAGGCCGACAGCGTGCGCGCGCCGCTGCTGGTGGTGATCGTCATCGGCACGGGGCCGGCAGCGGCGCCGGCGCGGATCAGCGTGACGGTGCCGGCGCGATCGCAGCGCAGCACCAGCATGCCGCCGGCGAAGCGCGCGGTCGACCGGCCGCTTTCCATGCTCCAGTTCCAGTCGCCGGGTGTGACCGGCGCCTGGCGCCAGTCGGCCGTAGTGGGCCGCAGCGGCTGCGGCGGGGGCGGCGGCAGCGGCTGATGCACAGGGCGCTGCGCCGTCGCCGCTGGCGCGGTGTCGGGAATCACGCGCGTTTGCGAGCAGGAAGCGGCGAGCGCAGCCGCGGCGAGGAGCAGGAGGGGCCGCGCACGGCGATTTGCCTTCATCCGCTTGGTATGGAATCAGTCGCCCGTCATCACAAGCCCGGATTGCCGTGAATACCCCGCCTAGATCACGACCTGCCGCCAAAATCCGCGTCGACCAGTTGCTTGTCGAACGCGGCCTTGCCGAAAGCCGCGCGCGCGCACAGGCGCTGGTGCTGGCCGGGCTGGTATTCGCGGGTGAAAGCAAGGTGGCCAAGTCCGGGCAGGCGATCGCGGCCGATGCGCCTCTCGAAGTGCGCGGGCGCGACCATCCCTGGGTTTCGCGCGGTGGCATCAAGCTGGCCCATGCGCTCGATCATTTCGCTCTCGATCCGGCTGGAGCGGTGGCGATCGATGTCGGCAGTTCGACCGGCGGTTTCACCGACGTCTTGTTGAGCCGCGGCGCGGTGCATGTCTTTGCCGTGGATTCCGGCACCAATCAGCTCGCCTGGAAGCTGCGGCAGGATCCGCGCGTCACTGTTCTGGAACAGACCAGCGCGCGCATCCTGACGCCTGCGATGATCGACCGGCCCTGCAACTGGGTGGTCTGCGATGCGAGCTTCATCTCGCTGGCCAAAGTGCTCGCCGTGCCTTTGCGGCTGGCCGCGCCCGCGTGCCGGCTCGTCGCGCTGATCAAGCCGCAGTTCGAAGTCGGCCGTGCCGAGGTGGGCAAGGGCGGCGTGGTGCGCGACCCCGCGCTGCATGCGCGTGTCTGCGCCGAAGTCCGCGGCTGGATCGAGGGGGAGGGGTGGGCCGTGCAGGGCATCACGCCGAGCCCGATCACGGGGCCTGAAGGCAATGTGGAGTTCCTCATCGCGGCTGCGCGCAGCGGCCGGTGATTTTCTGGAGCCGGAGCGAAATCCGGCTTGCCCATTCGCCCTTGTCCCGCCATTCAGGCGCGATGCAGAGCGAAAACCCCCTGATCGCCGATTTCGTCAAGCTGATGAACGGTGCTGCCGGTACTTTGGCCGGCATGACCCGCGAAGCGCGCGAGAGCGCCCGCGAACGGGTGAAGGAGACGATAGGCGGCCTCGACTTTGTCGGCCGCGAGGAATTCGACGCGGTCAAGGCCATGGCCGCCAGGGCGCGCGACGAGAACGATGCGCTGGCCGCGCGGATCGACGCACTGGAAGCCCGGCTGGCCGAACTGGCGGGCAGGTAGCGCGGTTCGCCCGCGGTTGATTCCGCCGGGTATCGCGCGCACACCGAAGCCATGCACATCCGCGTGCCCGCCGTCGTCTGCGCCAGCCGTGCGCATGGCGAGACTGCCGTTGTCGCCCGGCTGCTGACCGCGGACCACGGCCTCGTTGCCGGCTATGTCGCGGGCGGGCGCGGGCGCGAGCTGCGGCCCGTGCTGATTCCGGGCAATTATGTCGATGCCGAGCTTCGGGCGCGGTCGGACAGCCAGTTGCCTTTTGCCCGCCTCGAACTGCTGGCAAGCCGCGGTCCCTGGCTCTGTGAACCGTTGCAGTCGGCCGCGATCGCCTGGGCGACCGCGCTGGCCGCCGCGGCGCTGCCCGAGCGGCAGCCCTATCCCGCGCTCTATCAGGCGCTGACCGTGCTGCTCGATGCGATTTGCGCCGCCCCTTCGGCGCGCGGCTGGGCCTTGTCGCTGCTGTCCTACGAAGTGCTGGTGCTGCGCGAACTCGGCTATGGCACGCCCGTCGCGCGGCCCGACCCGGAGGACTGGCCGGCCATGCTGCTGGCCTTCGACCGGGTGGGGCGCGATTTGCAGCGCTATCCGCTTGCCCATCGGCGCGTCGATGTTATGGCGGCGCGCGCCATGCTGCGCGAGCGGCTGGCCAGGATCGGATAGGCCCCATGGCGGGGACATCACGGGGACATGGTATTTCGATGAAGATCGCGGTTTTTGCAGGTGACGGCATCGGCCCCGAAGTGACGCACGAAGCGGTGCGCGTGCTGAAGGCGCTGCATCTGCCGGGGCTGGAACTGATCGAGGGCGATGTCGGTGCTGCCGCCTATCGCAAGCACGGCCACCCGCTGCCGCAGCAGACGCTCGACATCGCCAGGTCGGCCGGGGCGATCCTGTTCGGCGCGGTCGGCGATTTCGGCTGCGACGATCTCGAACGGAACTTGCGGCCCGAGCAGGCGATTCTCGGCTTGCGCAAGGAACTGGCGCTGTTCGCCAACCTGCGCCCGGCCACGGTGTTCAAGGGGCTGGAGGATCTGACCACGCTGCGGCCCGAGGTTGCCGGGAAGATCGACCTGCTGATCGTGCGGGAACTCAATGGCGATGTCTATTTCGGCGAGAAGGCGATCCGCACGCTGCCCGATGGGCGCCGTCAGGGCTATGATATCATGTCCTATGCCGAGGACGAGGTGCGCCGCATCGCCCATGTCGGCTTCCGCGCCGCGATGGGCCGCAGGAAGCAGCTCTGCTCGGTCGACAAGGCGAACGTGCTCGAAACCTCGCAGCTCTGGCGCGATGTGGTGCTCGAAGTGGCCAGGGACTATCCCGAGGTCGAATTGAGCCATATGTACGTCGACAATGCGGCGATGCAACTGGTCAGGAACCCCGGCCAGTTCGACGTGATCGTCACCGGCAACCTGTTCGGCGACATTCTTTCCGACCAGGCGAGCATGTGCGTCGGCTCGATCGGCCTGCTCGCCTCGGCCTCGCTGTCGGAAGGTACTCTGGGCCTCTACGAGCCGATTCACGGCAGCGCGCCGGACATCGCGGGCAAGGGCGTGGCCAATCCGATGGCGACGATCCTTTCGGCCGCCATGCTGTTGCGCCACAGCTTCGGGCTGGAAGCCGAGGCTGCGCGGATCGAGGCGGCGGTGGCCAGGGCGCTTGCCGACGGCTTCCGCGGCGGCGACCTGGGCGGCAGCGACGGCACGGTGGCGATCGGCGACGCGGTGCTGGCGAGGCTCTGAGGCCCCCGATGAGCCTGCAACTCGCGATCATCCTGCCGACGCTGAACGAACGTGCCAACCTGGGGCCGCTGGTCGAGCGGCTCGAGGGGGCGCTGAACGGCATCGCCTGGGAAGCGATCATCGTCGACGACAACAGCCCCGACGGCACGGCCGACGAGGCGCGGGCCATATCGCTGCGCGATCCGCGCATCCGTGTGATTCAGCGCATCGGCCGGCGCGGCCTGGCTTCGGCCGCGATCGAGGGCATGCTGGCGACCGCGGCGCCCGTGGTCGCGGTGATGGATGCCGATCACCAGCACGATCCCGGGCTGCTGCCCGACATGCTCGCCGCGGTGGAAAGCCGGGACTACGATGTCGCGGTCGCTTCCCGCTTCGCCGAGGGCGCCAGCACCGAGGCCTGGGGCCGGCCCGATCGGGTCAGGGCTTCCGGCATCGCCAATGCTCTTGCCCGCAGGCTCACCGGCGTCGCGCTGACCGATCCGATGAGCGGCTATTTCATGCTGCGGGCCGAGACTGTCCGCGCCGATGCGCACCGCCTGTCGGGCGTCGGCTTCAAGATCCTGCTCGATATCATGGCTACGGTGGACACGGCATTGCGCGTCAAGGAATTTCCGCTGCATTTCGCCGCGCGCGCGGCGGGCGAGAGCAAGCTCGACCGCACCGTCGTCTTCGAGTTCCTCGTCGGCCTTTATGACCGCTGGCTGGGCCGCATCATCCCGACGCGCTTCGCGCTGTTCGGCACGATCGGCGCGGTGGGCGTGGTGGTGCATATGGCGGTGCTGGCAACTTTCCTGCACATCTTCGGCGGCTCGCTGAAAGGGCAGCTCGTTTCCGCCTTCGAGATCGGCCAGACCACCGCGGCCGTGGTGGCGATGACGTTCAACTTCGTGCTCAACAATGCCCTGACCTATGCCGACAAGCGCCTGACGGGCTTCCTCCCGCTGGTCAGGGGCTGGTGCAAGTTCGCGCTGACCTGCTCGGTCGGCCTTACCGCCAATGTCGGTGTTGCGGCGATTCTGGTGCATTACGGGATGCACGAATATCCCTCGGCGATCACCGGCATCATCGTCGGCTCGGTGTGGAATTTCGCCTTGAGCTCGCGCTTCGTCTGGGGGCGCTATTGAGCGGAATGCGGAAGGGCGGGGCCGCCGGGGCGCTGCGCTCACTCCCCCTGCGCTCACCCCCCCTGCGCTCACCCCTTGAGGATATTGTTGTAGATCCGGTCCATATAGTCCTGCAACCGGTCCAGCTCTTCGCGTGAGAAGCCCGTGAACATGCGTTCCTCGGCATCGAGCGCGACTTTCGCCAGCTTGGTGAGCAGGGGCTCGGCGGCGGCGGTCAGGTAAACCGCGCGGGCGCGCCGGTCGTCGTCGCGGTCGCGCCGTTCGAGCAGGCCGTCGGCACAGAGACGGTCGATCAGCCGCCCGGCCGAGGCTTCGGACATATTCAGCGCCTCGGCGATGACCCGCTGCGTCGCGCCGGGCTGGCGTGATACGACTGCGATCATCGCCCATTGCGAACGGGTGACGTGAAGCTCGCCGACCTCGCGGTCGAAATTGCTGCGGAGCAGACGTGCGAGCACGGTAAGCCGCAGGCCGATCTCACGCTTCTTCTCGTGATAGCTATCCAGGATGGTCTCTGTGGTCATCCACTGCCTTTACCCGCGCCGTTCCGGCGGCTTCAGCCGATAGCCGAAATGGCGCGGGATTGCCACGGTCTTTTCCGCAGCCGGGAGCCCCGGCATCAGGCGTCGGCTGCGATCCGTTCGATGATGATCGCCGGGGCCATGCCGCCCGCCGCGCACATGGTGATGAGGCCATAGCGGCCGCCGGTCCGTTCAAGCTCGTCAAGCGCGGTGCCGATGAGCATCGCGCCGGTGCCCGCGATCGGGTGGCCGAGCGCGATCGAGCCGCCGTTGGGATTGACCCTGGCGCGATCGAGATCGAGATCGCGGATGAACTTCTCGACGACCACGGCGAAAGCCTCGTTCACTTCCCAGACGTCGATATCGTCCTTGGTGAGCCCGGCCTTGGCCAGCACTTTCTTCGCCGCCGGGACCGGGGCGTTCAGCATCAGCGTCGGGCAGTCGCCGATCTCGGTCATCGCGACGATGCGCGCGCGCGGCTTGAGGCCGTGCTTTGCGGCATAGTCCTTCGAGGCCAGCAGCACGGCCGCGGCGCCGTCCACCACACCCGAGGAAATGCCGGCATGATGGATTGGCTTGATCTCTACGTCGGGATATTTCTGGTTGATCAGTTCGCCGAACGTCTTGCCGCCCGGTTCGCACGGCATGTTGAGGAACATCTCGAAAGCCGGCTTCAACTGGGCCAGGCCCTCGGCGGTCGTCTCGGGGCGGGGATATTCCTCGTGGTCGAGAATGACATTGCCCGCGTCGTCCTTCACGACGATGGTGGACCCGGCGAAGCGCCCTTCGGCGATCGCCCTGGCGGCGCGGCGCTGGCTTTCGACGCCGAAAGCCTCAAGCTCCGCGCGGGTGATGCCTTCCATCGCGGCGATCGCATCGGCGCAGACGCCCTGGTTCGATTGCGGGTGCCTGGCGTGGAGCCGGGGATTGCCCGTGCCCATGCCGCCGCCGCCCAGGCCCGCCTCGCGCTGTTTCTGGCCGTACCAGTTGACATAGGACATCATATCCATGCCGCCGCTGACGACGAGATCGTGCATCCCGGCCATGATCATGCCGGCGCCGAAATTGGTGGCGGTGATGCTGCTGCCGCAGAAGCGGTTGAGCGTGACGCCGCCGGCGCGCACGTCGTAATCGGCATCAAGCGCGGCATTGCGGCCGATGTCGCCGCCCTGAAGGCCGATCGCGCCCGAGACGCCCCAGATCACGTCGTCGACATCGGCGGTGTCGAGGTTGTTGCGATCGCGGATCGCGGCCAGCACCGAGGCCGAAAGATGCTCGGGGTGCATGGTGGACAGCGCGCCCTTGCCCATCTTGCCGATGCTGCGGGGGGTACGGACGGCGTCGATGATATAAGCGTCGGCCACGGGGCTGTCTCCTCGAAACTGTGCTGGTGTGCTCATGCTTGGCCGGCGGGGGAATTGCAATCGGCAACCTCTGGCGACAGCCTTTGGCATCGCCGAGGCGATTGCGCATCCGCTGCGAAACGCGCGCTTGCCGCCGCCGCTCCGGCATGAATGTGCCGATTCTCCGCAGGCGATGCAAGAGGGCATGGCGGGGGCAGGCGCTTGTCCCGCGCATTTTGCCCGGCACGCCTTGACGCCATCGCGCAAGGCGACAACATCGCGCGCCATGGCGGAAGAGGATGGCATGGCGGCCGGCGCGGGGATGCCGAAGGAAGCGCGGGGCGGCGCTTTCGCCCCGCTGCGCGAAAAGGCGTTCCGCACGATCTGGACCGCCAGCCTGTTTTCCAATTTCGGCCAGTTGATTCTCGGCGTCGGCGCGGCCTGGGAAATGACCCGGTTGAGCAATTCGCCGAGCATGGTCGCGCTGGTGCAGACCGCGCTGATGGTGCCGCTGATGTTCGTCGCGCTGCCCGCCGGGGCGATTGCCGATATGTTCGACCGGCGCAGGATCGCGCTGGCCGGGCTGGGCTTCGCGATCGTGTCGAGCGCGGTGCTGACGGTGCTGGCTTTCCTCGACCTGACGACGCCCTGGCTGCTGCTCGGCTGCCTCGTGCTGGTGGGCGGCGGGGTCGCGCTTTACAGTCCCTCGTGGCAAGCCTCGATCGGCGAGCAGGTGTCGCAGCAGAACCTGCCGGCGGCGGTGGCGCTGGGCACGATCAGCTACAACGTCGCGCGCAGTTTCGGCCCCGCGCTCGGCGGCATCGTCGTGCTGGCTTTCGGCGCCAAGGCGGCTTTCGGCATCAATGCGGTGTTCTACATCCCGCTGTGGCTGGCCTTCTTCGTCTGGACCCGGCGGCACACGCCTTCGCGCCTGCCGCCCGAGCGGATCGACCGGGCGATCGTATCGGGCGCGCGCTATGCGCTGCATTCGCCGTCGGTGCGGGTGGTGCTGATCCGGGCGCTTGCTTTCGGCCTGGCCAGCGCTACCGCCTCGGCGCTCGCGCCGCTGGTGGCCAGGGACATGCTGCACGGCAATGCCGGCACCTATGGCGTCCTGCTCGGCGCCACCGGCGTCGGCGCGGTGCTGGGGGCATTGTTCGTCAGCGAGATCCGCGCCCGCCTCTCGATCGAGAACGCGGTGCGCATCCTTGCCGTGGGCGGCGGCCTGTCGCTGGTTGCCATCGGCTTCAGTCACTCGCTGGCGCTGACCTGCACCGCCTTTTTCGTGATGGGCGCCTGCAATATCCTGACGGTGTCCTCGCTCAACGTCACTGTCCAGCTTTCGGCGCCCCGCTGGGTGACGGCGCGCGCGCTGTCGCTCTATTCCTCGGCGCTGACCGCCGGCATTGGCATCGGCGCCTGGGGCTGGGGCGCGTTCGCGGCGCATTTCGATGTCGCGCTCGCTTTCATCGCCTCGGGCATCGCGATCATGGCGACCATCCTGCTCGGCCTGCTGTTCCCGCTGCAAGGCGATCAGGAGATCGATACGTCATCGGTCGATATCGGTTACGAGCCGGAAGTGGCGCTGGGCCTGACGCTGCGTTCAGGCCCGGTGGTGATCGAGATCGAATACGATGTCGAGCCCGATCTGGCGCGCGATTTCTACGACGTGATGGTCAGGCTGCAACGCGCCCGCAACCGCATCGGCGCTTTCGACTGGTCGATCTCACGCGATATAGCCGATCCCGCGATCTGGGTGGAACGCTATCACTGCCCGACCTGGGGCGACTATCTGCGTATGCGCGACCGCTACACCCAGGCTGAGTTCGAATTGCAGGAGCGGGCCGACAGCTACAACCGCACCGGCCACGGGCATCGTGTGCGCCGCCGGCTCGAACGGCCTTTCGGCTCGGTACGGTGGAAAGCGGATTCGCCCGATCTTTATCAGGGAACGGTCGATTATATCGGCCCCTGAAAGTGCCCGATCGCATCCGGCCGTGTCCTTCAAGGCACAGCCGCGCGGTAAAATTTCTGCAACGGCAGGCACGGGCTGGACACGGCAAAGGTGCTTCGGATAGCCCGCATTCCATTGTACGAGCGTACAGATTTTTTGACAGTGAGGGTTTATGCGCACCAGCACCATTCGCACCGCCACGTCGGTTTTCGGCCTGATCGGCCTGGCCATGCTTGCGACGCCGGCTTTCGCCCAGAGCAATGCCGCCGCCGATGACGAGGCGAATGCATCGGCCGAGATCGTCGTCACCGCCCAGCGCCGCGCGGAGCGTTCGGTCGACGTGCCGATCAGCGTGACGGCATTGGGATCGGAGCAGCTTGCCACGGCCAATGTTCAGGATCTGTCCGATATTTCGCGCGTCACCCCGTCGCTGCGCTTCGACAACACCGGCGCTTTCGCGCAGCCGACCATTCGCGGTGTCGGCACGTCCATCACCACTTCGGGCGGCGGCGCGAATGTCGGCATCTATATCGACGGTTTCTATTCGCCGAACCCGCTGGCCGCCGATACGCAACTGATGAACGTGCAGAGCGTGCAGGTGCTGAAAGGCCCGCAGGGCACGCTGTTCGGCCGCAACACCACCGGCGGCGCGATCCTGATCCAGACCGCCGATCCCAGCGAGCATACCGCGGCGCAGTTCAAGGCGTCCTATGGCCGCTTCAACGAGTTCCGCACGCAGGGCTATGCGACCACGGGCATCGCCGAAGGCGTCGCCGTCGATATCGAGGGCATGTACCGCCGCGGCGACGGCTGGGTCACCAACATCGTCGACGGCAACAACAAGGTCGGCAAGTATGAGGCGTGGTCGGTGCGCGCCGGCCTCAAGCTGGATTTCGGCCCGGCCTCGCTGCTGATCCGCTACCAGCACGGCAACACCAACGATCCCACGCCGATGATGTCGAACACCTATGTCGATCCGAAATACGGGGCGATGCATCCGACTTACTATTTCGACGGGGAGGGTAACCCGTATCTGGTCACGCCTTCGATGTTCACGACCGACCCGAACAAGGTGGCGCTGGATCTCCCCAGCTTCTTCCATTCGGTCACCAATGCCGTCCAGTCGACATTCAAGGCCGATCTCGGTTTCGCCGACCTGACATCCTACACGCAGTTCCGTTCCGAGAAAGTGAATTCCTCGCAGAATCTGGATAATACCGCAGCCACTATCTTCCAGCTCGGCCTGCCGGTGACGGACGATACCTGGAGCCAGGAACTGCTGCTGACCTCGAAGCCGGGGTCGAAGCTGCAATGGACGGCCGGAGCTTTCTATTTCAGCAACCGCGATACCTACGTTACCTTTGCGGATAACGCCGGTGCTTTCCGCAATCCCACCGGCCCGACCCGCATTGCCGGATCGAGCACGACGACGAACAGCTACGCGGCTTTCCTCGACATGACCTATGAGGTTACGCCGCGGTTCTTCGTCACGGCCGGCGCCCGCTATGCGCACGATACGGTGACCGACGCCTATTACAACATCGGCCCCCAGCGCATTCCGGTGCCCGGCATCAGCAGCGATCGGGTGACGCCCCGCGTGGTCCTGCGCTACAAGCCGAGCGAGCAGTCGAGCATCTATGCCTCGTTCACGCGCGGCTACAAGGCGGCGCTGCTCGACGTGGGCGGCACCTGCCAGAACGAGACGAACATTCCGACGCCGAACAATCCGACCGGCACGGGCTATACGTGCAACGATGTCAAGCCCGAGACGATCAACGCCTGGGAAGTCGGTTTCAAGTACGACGACCGCAGGTTGAGCCTCGATCTGTCGGCCTTCTACTATGATTACAAGAATCTCCAGGTGTCGCTGTTCCT
>JAITWR010000046.1 GCA_031285165.1 Novosphingobium sp. | reverse complement strand
CCGCCTGCCCCGGCAACCGTTTCCGGCGCTCCGCCCAGCTTCGCCGGGCGGGTCCGCCCCTGGGATACCGCGAAGCTGGTGTCGCCGGTGCCGGCGAAGGTCTTGCCGCCGGGGTCTTGCGGCCGAGCCTTGTAAGGCTGCTGCGGCGCGGTGATGATGCTGCCGTCGGCCGGCAGCGCGTCCTTGTGCCCGCGCGTCGCCCACCAGATACCGCCGCCGATCAGTGCCAGCGCCAGCACCAGCAGACCCGGCACCAGCAAGCCGGCGATCCGGCCGGAGCCGCCGCTCCTGAAATCGTCCTCATCGTCGTCCGCTTCCAGCCAGGGCAGCCGCACGTCGTCGCCGAAAGCCAGGCGCCCGCTGTCGGGCGGCGTGTCGGGCGCGACTGCATCAGCGGTCCGGCCCCCCATCGGATACGGCGTGGTCATGCTTACATTTCCTCCACTGCCGCCACGCCCAGCAGGGCCAGCCCGTTGCGCACCACTTGCCCGATTTGCGCGGCGAGGAACAGCCGGCCGCCCGTAACGCGGCTGTCCTGCGCCACGATGAAGCGTTTTTCGGGACGGTCGTTGCCGAGATTCCAGTAAGCATGAAAAGCGGCCGCCAGGTCGCCGAGGAAGAAAGCCACGCGATGCGGTTCGCGCGCAGCGGCGGCCGCTTCGACCAGCCGCGGGAACTGCGCGGCCAGCCTGACCAGGGCCAGCTCCTCCGCGCCCAGCAGGACCAGACCGGCATCGGACGGGGCAAGGCCCTCGACCCGCGCCTTGCGCAGCGTCGAACTGACGCGAGCGTGGCAATACTGGACGTAGAACACCGGATTGTCCTTCGATGCTTCCACCACTTTGGCGAAATCGAAATCCATCTGTGCCTCGGGCTTGCGCGTCAGCATGGTGAAACGGACGACATCCTTGCCCACTTCGCGCACCACGTCGGCCAGGGTGACGAAAGTGCCCGCGCGCTTCGACATCTTCACCGGCTCGCCATCGCGCAGCAACTGCACCATCTGGACGAGCTTCACCTCGAACGGTGTCGGCTTGCCCCCGTTCTTCCCATCGGCAGCGCCGGTCATCGCGGCAACCGCGGCCTTGATCCGCTTGACCGTGCCGGCATGGTCCGCTCCCCAGATATCGACCAGCGCATCGGCGCCCTGCGCTTTCTGGTAGTGATAGGCGAGGTCGGCGCCGAAATAGGTCCAGCTACCATCGGATTTCCTGATCGGCCGGTCCTGGTCGTCGCCGAACCGGGTCGAGCGGAACAGCGGCAGCGCCACCGGCTCCCAGTCCTCGACGGTCTTGCCCTTGGGCGCCTCAAGCACGCCATCGTACACGAGATCGTGCGCGCGCAACCAGGCCTCGGCCTCGGCCGGCTTGCCCGCAGCCTGAAGCGCGGCTTCCGACGAGAACAGGTCGTGACGGATGCCCAGCAGCGCCAGATCGTCCCTGATCATGACAAGCATCGCCGCGACGGCGCGGGTGCGGAACGGGATCAGCCATGCGCTTTCCGGCGCGGCCACGTACCTGTCGCCGAATTCGGCGGCGAGCGCCCGGCCGACCGGGATCAGGTAGTCACCCGGATAGAGCCCTTCCGGAATCTCGCCGACATCCTCGCCCAGCGCCTCGCGATAGCGGACATGCACCGAGCGGGCCAGCACGTCGACCTGCGCGCCGGCATCGTTGACATAATATTCGCGGATCACCCTGTGCCCGGCGAATTCGAGCAGGGCGGCCAGCGCATCACCCACCACCGCGCCGCGGCAATGGCCCATGTGCATCGGCCCGGTCGGGTTGGCCGAAACATATTCGACATTGACCGTGGCCCCGCCGCCGAGAGCCGAGCGGCCGTAGTCCGGCCCCAGCGCGGCCATCGCGCGCAATTCGCCCAGCCATGCCGCATCGGTGAGGCGCAGGTTGATGAAGCCCGGCCCGGCCACTTCGGCGCCGGCCACTTCGGGCAGCCCGGCCAGTTCGGCAGCCAGCGCTTCGGCCAGCCAGCGCGGGTTCGTGCCCGCAGGCTTCGCCAGCACCATCGCGGCATTGGTCGCCAGATCGCCATGAGCCGGATCGCGCGGCGGCTCGATCGTGATCGCCCCCCTATCGATCCCGGCCGGCAGCACGCCGGCTCCTTCCAGGGCATCCAGCGCCACGCCGATCCGGCGCGCGAAGCGTGAGTAAACGGTTTCGGTATCAGCCATCCGCGCGCGGTTAGCCGGTTTGCCGGGCAAGGGAAACCGTTGTCGTTCGCAAGGCCGGGCGTTGGGCCGCGAGGGGCCGCCGATTATTGGAAAGCGTTCCACATGGAACACTGTCCAACATGCTCGCCCCTCACTCTCCGGCCGGCAGGCTTTCGCCGGTTCCGTGTTCGGCAACGATCTTCCACACCGCGATGAACAGCGCGGCGATGACCGGGCCGACGATGAAGCCGTGGAGGCCGAACAGGTCTATCCCGGCCAGGGTCGCGATCAGCACGACGAAATCGGGCATGCGCGTGTCCTGGCCGACGAGTATCGGGCGCAGTATGTTGTCGATCAGGCCGATCACGAACACACCGCAGGCCATCAGAACCAGCCCCTGCCAGACCGAGCCGGTGGCCAGCAGGTAAAGCGCGACCGGCACCCATACGATCGCCGAGCCGACTGCCGGCACCAGCGACAGGAAGCCCATCAGCAGTCCCCACAGAGGCGCGCCCTCGACGCCGAGCAGCCAGAAGATCAGGCCGCCGGTGAAACCCTGGACGATGGCGACGACGACGGTTCCCTTCATCGTCGCGCGGACCACGATCACGAAATGCTCGACCAGGGCATCGCGCAGCGCAGGGCGCAGCGGCACCGCCGCCTTGATCCGTGCGCCGAGCGTGCTGCCGTCGCGCAGCAGGAAGTATGTGAGGTACAGCATCACACCGAGCGCGGCGATGAAGCTCAATGCGCCCTGCCCGACGACCAGCGCCCTGGAGGCAATGGTCTGCAACCCCGCGCCGACACCCGCGCTCAGGGTCTGGCGCAGCCCTTCGAAATTGTTCAGCCCCCGGGCGGCGAGCTGATGCTGCGCCCAGTCCGGCAGGGCCTCCCGCAGATCGTCGAAACTTCGCGCCGGGTCGATCCGGCCCGATTGCAACTGGTTGAAAATCGATGTCGCTTCCTGAACGAGACTGACGCCGATCAGGATGGCGGGCACGATCACCACGGCCAGAATCAGCAGCAGTGTCAGCGCTGCGGCGAGATTGCGCCTGAGCCCCAGCCGGAAAACGAGCATGCGATAGACGGGGGCAAAGACGATCGCCGCGACCACACCCCACAGGATCGCCCCGAAGAACGGCAGGGCAAGCCAGACGAACGCCAGTGTCACCAGCAGGACGAGGGCGACGAAGCCGGCGTCCTCGAAGCCCAATCCGCGTTTGTCGTAGTCGTTCATAACGCTTGTGTGGCATCGATCGGCGCGGAAATCCACCGTCCGAAACGGCGGCCCGGCAGCGTTTTTACACTTTCAGCCGCGCCCGCATATATTCCGGCTTCACCATTTCGGTGCCACGCAGCATGTCGAGCCGCACGCCCGTACAGCTCATCTTGAGCTGGGTGAAGTCCTCGTACCATGCGAGATCGGCGGCGGACTTGCCGGTGATCTCCTCCCAGAGCGCGATCGTTTCCTCGCGGCTGCCCATGCCTTCGAGCCAGGCGCCGATCTGGCTGGTACGGCCGTGCATCGTCTCGGCCAGCGTGCAGAACCAGGCAAGATCCTGCAAGGCGCCGCCGAGCGAGGGCTGTTCCCAGTCCATCACCGCGACGACATCGAAGGTGTCGTCGAACATCATGTTGCCGATGCGCGCATCGCCCCAGACCATGCCTTCGGGCTGGTTCTTCGGCCAGAGCGAGAGCAGCCGCTGGCGGCCTTCCTCGAGAATCGCGGAGCGCGGGTCGTCGCGCAGCCAGTCGACGAAGCGCGTGTATTTGTCCCACTCCTGCGCCAGCCCGCCCTGCGCGTGGTCCGGGCCGGCGAGGAACGAAACCTTGTCCAGCGGCACGAGCTGGATCGCGGCGAGCTGGCGTACCGCGCTTTCCCACAGGCGGCGGCGCTGCGCCGGCGTCGCCTCGGACAGCCAGCCGCTCCGGGCATAAGGAGGGATGCTGACGGGAACGCGGCCCCTGACCTTTTCCATGACGAAAAACGCCGCGCCGAGCACCGCGGGGTCTTCCTCCAGCCACATCGGCCGGGCGACACGGACATGGCCGCCGTCGTGCAGCACTTTCATCACCCGGTACTGCTCTTCGAACAGGTTGTCGGGAAAGACCGTGAAATCCGACGGCTTGATCCGCACGACATAGCCCTGCGCGCGGTCGGACCCGTCCTCGCGCCACTGCGCGTCGAACAGGATCGTCTCGTGCGACTGGCCGGCGCCCTTGGGATAGTCGAAATTGCCGAGCACGAGGCCGCTCGCCCCCGGCATCCGCGCGGCCATCCAGCGCGTGAGCTTGCCGGCAAGAATTTCAAGGTCGCGCGTCGCAGGCGCCACGATCACATCGGACAATCCCGTTCTCCCTTCCGCTCCAGCCGGCGGACTTATTGAATTCTAAATTGCGAATTTATTTTCCCGTAAAAAACCTTAGGCGCGCGAGCACGGGGCGTCAAGCAGGGGCATTTCCGTCACCAGCAGGAGGCAGGGTATTCGGCAAGGCGCTGGCCGTCGAAATAGTAATGGAGCCGGCGCGGCCCGAGGATGGCATTCTGCCACTCCTCGCGCACCGGCACCTGGCCCCAGTGTCCGCCCGTCGGCTCCAGGATGACACAGCCGATCGCATCATCTTTCTTCAGCGTCGTCTCGACGG
>JAITWR010000014.1 GCA_031285165.1 Novosphingobium sp. | reverse complement strand
ACAGCGTCGAGGCGTTGACATGGACCAGCGGGATATTGTAGGCATTGCGGAACAGCGAGACGACCTGCTCGCTCTCGCCGAGCCGCATCAGGCCGTGGTCGACGAAAACGCAGGTGAGCTGGTCGCCGATCGCCTCGTGGATCAGCACCGCGGCAACGGCCGAATCGACGCCGCCGGACAGGCCGCAGATCACTTTGCCCTTGCCGACCTGCCGGCGGATTTCCGCGATCTTGGTCTTGCGGAATTCGGCCATCGTCCAGTCGCCGGCAAGGCCGCAGACATGGCGCACGAAGTTCTTCAGCAGCCGGGCTCCGTCGGGCGTATGCACGACTTCGGGGTGGAACTGCATGGCGTAGATGCGGCGTGCATCGTCGGCGATCACCGCGAAAGGTGCGCCGGGGCTTGCCGCGACCGGGCGGAAGCCGGGGGCCAGCCGGGTCACCTTGTCGCCATGGCTCATCCACACCTGATGCGTCTCGCCCTCGCTCCAGAGGCCATCGAACAGCGCGCAGCCGTCCTTGATGTCGATGAAGGCGCGGCCGAATTCGCCCGAATCGCCTTCGAGCACCTCGCCGCCGAGCTGGTGCATCAGTGCCTGCTGGCCATAGCAGATGCCGAGCATCGGCAGGCCGCTCGCGATAATCGCATCGGGGATGCGCGGGCCGTCCCGGTCGAGGACCGAGGCAGGCGATCCCGACAGGATTACGCCCCTGGGCCGCATCCGCTGGAAAGCCGCTTCGGCGCTGCCGAACGGCGCGATCTCGGAATAGACTCCGGCTTCGCGGACGCGACGCGCGATCAGCTGCGTCACCTGGCTGCCGAAGTCGACGATGAGGATGGAATCCGAAGGCTGGGCGCTCATGGCGGGCTGTTAATCGCGAGGCGCGCGAGTGTCCAGTACGGTAGAGTTCCGCGCTTTGCTGTCCGGGCGATGCGGCCGGTGCAGGCATCTCTTGCAGAAGTGCCCCGGCAAAGGCTCCGGCCCGGGAGCCGGGCCGGAGCGGTGCGCGGCAAAGCGCCCTGCAACAGCGCCGTGCCGACGACCAGCCAATACGATTGCGTTTTGCGCAACTTCTTTTGCTGCCTTTGCACTTTATGAAAATTACTAACCTAGGTATGTTGCATTTGCGAAACGCAGAGGTGGTCTCCACCTCGTCAGACGTGAAAAGACAGACAGGAGAAAGACTATGGATCGCATTTACCGTGCGCTCGGCATCGCGGTTGCCCTTGGCACCAGCGGGCTGATGTTCGCTTTGACGCTGGCCTGATGCCGGTGCGAAACGGCTGGCCTTGCCGCTGAATCCGGGCATTTGCCGGATCGCAGTGCAAGGCCAGGCCTTTCCGGTCGGGACCGATCGGAGCAGCCCGCGATTTCGCGGGCTTTTCTGTGGATGGAACGGCTCGGAACGGCTTTCTGAACCCCGGCTTCATGCCTATATGCCGATTATGGCCAGCACTCCCGAGAACACCCCCAACACCAGTTCCTACGGCGCGGATTCGATCAAGGTTCTCAAGGGCCTCGATGCGGTGCGCAAGCGTCCCGGCATGTACATCGGCGATACCGATGACGGCTCCGGCCTGCACCATATGGTGTTCGAAGTCTCGGACAACGCTATCGACGAAGCGCTCGCGGGTCACTGCGACCTGGTGCTGATCGAGCTGAATCCCGACGGCTCCGTGTCGGTCGAAGACAACGGCCGCGGCATCCCCACCGGCATCCACCCCGAGGAAGGCGTCTCGGCGGCCGAAGTCATCATGACCCAGCTCCATGCCGGCGGAAAGTTCGAAAACACCAGCGACGACAATGCCTACAAGGTTTCCGGCGGCCTCCACGGCGTCGGCGTCTCGGTGGTGAACGCGCTTTCCGAATGGCTCGAGCTGACCATCTGGCGCGACGGCGAGGAGCATTGGATGAAATTCGCCCATGGCGATGCGGTCGCCCCGCTCGTCGTGCGCAGTCCGGCGCCGGCGGGCAGGAAAGGCACGCGCGTCACGTTCCTCGCCTCGACCGACACGTTCAGGAACGTCACCGAGTTCGATTTCGAAAAGCTCGAACACCGTTACCGCGAGCTTGCCTTCCTCAACTCGGGCGTGCGCATCCTGCTGCGTGACAGGCGGCACGAGGAAGTGATCGAGCACGACCTTTACTATGAAGGCGGCATCGCGGCTTTCGTCAAATACCTCGACCGCAACAAGACCGCGCTGCTCCCCGATCCGATTGCGATCAGTTCCGAACGCGACGGCATCGGCATCGATGTCGCGCTGGAATGGAACGACAGCTATTACGAGAACGTCCTGGCGTTCACCAACAACATTCCCCAGCGCGATGGCGGCACGCATATCGCCGCTTTCCGTGCCGCATTGACCCGCACGCTGAACAACTACGCGGAGAAATCGGGCCAGTTGAAGAAAGAAAAGGTCAATCTCACCGGCGAGGACATGCGCGAGGGGTTGACCGCGATCGTCTCGGTCAAGCTGCCCGATCCCAAGTTTTCGTCGCAGACCAAGGACAAGCTGGTTTCGTCCGAAGTCCGCCAGCCGCTCGAGAGCCTGATGGCCGATCGATTGAGCGAGTGGCTGGAAGAGAATCCCGCATATGCCAGGCAGGTTGTCGGCAAGATCATCGACGCGGCAGCCGCGCGCGAAGCCGCACGCAAGGCGCGCGAGCTGACCCGCCGCAAGGGGGCGATGGACATAGCCTCGCTCCCCGGCAAGCTTGCCGACTGCCAGGAGCGCGATCCCGGCAAGTGCGAGCTGTTTCTGGTCGAGGGTGATTCGGCCGGCGGCTCGGCCAAGCAGGGGCGCGACCGCCGCATCCAGGCGATTCTGCCGCTGAAGGGCAAGATCCTCAACGTCGAGCGTGCGCGCTTCGACCGGATCATCTCGTCGAAGGAAGTCGGCACGCTGATCCAGGCGATGGGCACCGGTATCCGCGACGAGTTCAACCTCGACAAGCTGCGCTACCACAAGATCGTCATCATGACCGACGCCGATGTCGACGGCGCGCATATCCGCACCCTGCTGCTGACGTTCTTCCACCGTCAGATGCCGGAGATCATCCGCGCCGGGCACCTCTTCATCGCCCAGCCGCCGCTTTACAAGGTGAGCAAGGGCCGCAGCGAGGTTTACCTGAAGGACGCCGCCGCGCTCGATCGCTACCTCGTCGAAGCGGGCCTTGCGGGGCGCGTGCTCGAAAGCCCGGGCGGGGCTCGCGGCAGCGCCGAGCTTGCGGAACTGGTCGAACACGCGCTGCGCCTGCGCGCACTGATGGGCTTCGTGCCCCGGCGCTATGATGCGGCGATCGTCGAGGCGCTGGCGCTGGCGGGCGTGCTCGACCCCGATCTCACCCGTGAAGCGCGCGAGGGGGCGCTGGCGCGCGCTGTCGATTGGCTCGACCGCGGCGACCGCGAAGCCAGATGGAGCGCCGCGCTGGCCGGGGACGGCCACCTCGAGGTCAATCGCCTGTGGCGCGGCGTTACCGACAACCACAAGATCGAGGCGAGTTTCCTCACCAGCGCCGAGGCGCGCAAGCTGGCCAGGCTCGCAGGCGAGCACGCCGAGGTCTATGCAGGCTCGGCGCGGCTGGTGAAAGCAGGCGGAGCCGAGGATGCCTCCGAGCCCGAGCTGGCGGCGGAGGAAGCCGGAGAAGGCCAGGAGGCAGTGCCGGTCCGTCCGATGGCGGCCGACGGGACGATCACCCGGCCGAGCCAGTTGCTCGACGCGGTTCTGGCCAACGGTCGCAAGGGCCTCTCGATCGCGCGCTACAAGGGCCTTGGCGAGATGAATGCCGAGCAGCTCTGGGAAACGACGCTCGACCCCGACCACCGCAGTCTTCTACAGGTGAAAGTGGAGGACGCCGACGTGACTGACGAGATTTTCACCCGGCTGATGGGCGACATAGTCGAACCCCGCCGCGACTTCATCCAGGAAAACGCGCTGAACGTGGCCAATTTGGACGTTTGAGCCGTTTGCGAATCCGGACTCTCAGCCGGTGAGCAGTTTTCGGGTTGCGGCGGTGATGTCGGTCTGTCGCATCAGGCTTTCACCGACGAGGAACACGCGCGCGCCGTGGCCGGACAGGCGCACGAGGTCGGCGTGGCTGTCGATCCCGCTCTCGCTGACCAGCAACGTGCCTTCGGGCATCAGCGGCGCCAGGCGTTCGGTGACGGCGAGGTCGGTGATGAAGCGCTTGAGGTCGCGGTTGTTGACACCGATCAGCCGCGATTTGAGGCGGCTCGCGCGCTCTACTTCGGCTTCGTCGTGGACTTCGACCAGGACATCCATGCCGCGTTCGAGCGCGGCCGCCTCGATCTCGGCCATCAGCGTGTCGTCGAGCGCGGCGACGATGACGAGGATGGCGTCGGCACCGATCGACCGGGCTTCGGCGACCTGCCAGGGATCGACCATGAAATCCTTGCGCAGCACCGGCAGCGCACAGGCGGCGCGAGCGGCGATCAGATAGTCCTCATGCCCCTGGAAATAGGGGGCGTCGGTCAGCACTGAAAGGCATGCGGCGCCGCCGGCCTCATAGGCATGGGCATGTTCGGCAGGATGGAAGTCCCTGCGGATCAGTCCTTTGGATGGCGAGGCTCGCTTGATTTCCGCGATCAGGCCGAAGCCGGCGGCGGCTTTCCCTGCCAGCGCGGCGCGGAAACCGCGCGGTGCCGTCTGCCCGGAAGCCCTGGCGTCGAGGTCGGCCAGGCTCGCAGCCTGCTTGCGCGCGGCAACTTCGCGGCGCTTGGTGTCGCAGATTTCCTTGAGCTTGTCGGTCATCGTATCCTCTTGCCGGTCAGCGGGTCGCCGCGATCCAGCGGGCGAGCAGCGAGCGGGCGAAACCGTTGTCGATCGCCGAGGCGGCCCTGGCGGCACCCTCGCGCCAGCCCGCCACCTCGCCCGCGACGATCAGCGCGCCCGCGGCGTTGAGCAGCACCGCATCGCGATAGGGGCCTTCCTCGCCGAGCAGCAGGCGGTTGAGCGCGGCGGCGTTGTGCCCCGGATCGCCCCCGCGGATGGCTGCGATCGGCGCGGCGGCGAGGCCCGCGTCGGCGGCGTGGACGCGCTGCATGACGAAGCCGTCCGGCCCCACCACGGCGATCTCGTTGCCGCCCGCAAGGCTCAACTCGTCGAGCCCTTCGTCGCCCGAAACGACGAAGCTGCGCCCGGTGCCGAGCCGGGCGAGCGCATCGGCATAGATCGGCACATAGGCGGGGCGGGCGATGCCGACGAGCTGGCGCCCGACGCCGGCCGGATTGGCCAGCGGGCCGATCAGGTTGAAAATCGTGCGGCGGCCGATGCTTTTGCGGATCGGCATGATGCGCCCCATCGCCGGATGATGCCTGCCGGCAAAGAGAAAGCAGATGCCAAGCTCGCCCAGCGTTCCCCCGGCGGTTTCGGCCGCGCGGTCGAGGTCGAGGCCGAGCGCTTCCAGCGTGTCCGCCGCGCCGGCCCTGGACGATGCGGCGCGGTTGCCGTGTTTGGCGACCGGCACGCCGCAGGCGGCAACCACCAGCGCCACCGCGGTCGAGACGTTGAGCGTGTGATAGCCGTCGCCGCCGGTGCCGCAGACATCGATGGCATTGGCCGGGGCTGCGACCGGGATCATCCGCGCCCGCATGGCGCGGGCGGCGCCGGCGATTTCGGCTGCGGTCTCACCGCGATCGGATAGCGCGATCAGGAAGCGGACGATATCTTCCTCGGGCAGCTTGCCGTCGAGCATCGCAGCGAAGATCGCCTCGGCCTCGCTTTCGGTCAGCGGTGTGGCGGCATCGGGCAGGGGGGTCATGCGGGCCGGATCATGCAAGGGCCTGCGTTGCGATCCCGCAGAGCGTGAGGAAATTGGCGAGCAGGGCGTGGCCGTGCTCGGTGGCGATGCTTTCGGGGTGGAACTGCACCCCATGGATCGGCAGCGTGGCGTGGCGGAAGCCCATGACATGCGCATCGTCCGAAGTGGCGTTGACCACCAGTTGCGCCGGCGTGTCCTCGACCACCAGCGAATGATAGCGCGTGGCGATGAACGGCGAGGGCAGGCCCCTGAACAGGCCCGATCCGTCGTGCGTGACGGGCGAGGTCTTGCCGTGCATCAGCCCGCCGCGCACCACTTTGCCGCCGAAATGCTGCCCGATCGACTGGTGCCCGAGGCAGACGCCGAGCAGCGGCTTGCCCGCGTCGGCGCAGGCGGCGACGAGATCGAGGCTGATCCCGGCCTGGTCGGGCGTGCAGGGGCCGGGCGAGATGAGGAAGCCCTGCGCGCCAGTCGCTATCGCCTGGCCTGCGGACAGGGCATCGTTGCGCACGACATCCACTTTCGCCCCCAGCTCCATGAGGTAGTGGACGAGGTTCCATGTGAAACTGTCGTAGTTGTCGATGACGAGGATCATGCAAGCGGGCCTTAGAGTGATTCCGAGGCGGTTCGGATCGGCTGTCAGTTCGCCAGTGCCGCCAGCGCCTGGCGTCCGGTGCGTTCGCGCCAGTGGTCGAGGCTGCCGCCGAGTTGCAGGTTCAGCATGGCGCGTTTCATAAAGAGGCTGATCGGATGTTCTTCGGTCAGGCCGATGCCGCCGTGGAGCTGGATCGCCTCTTCGGCGACGAAGCGGTAAACGTCGCTTGCCAGTGCT
This sequence comes from Novosphingobium sp., assembly GCA_031285165.1. GTDB lineage: Bacteria > Pseudomonadota > Alphaproteobacteria > Sphingomonadales > Sphingomonadaceae > Novosphingobium. The sequence continues at coordinate 14,521 of JAITWR010000014.1, read as the reverse complement.
TTCAGCGCGCCGAGGTCGGTGACGGTCGCGTGTTCGTCGACCGCGCGCGTCCACAGCAGCGCCTCGGCCGCGACAACCTGGGTCTTGAGGTCGGCGCAGCGGTGCTTGAGCGTCTGGAACATTGCCAGCGGCCGGTCGAACTGCTTGCGCGTCTTGAGGTACTCGACCGTCATGTCGAGCGCCGCACCGGCGCCGCCGAGGCAATCGGCGGCAAGTGCGAGCTGCAATTCGCCGTGCAGCCGGTGGGCCAGATCGTGCGCCGCATCGCCGCGCGCGACGACCAGGTCGGGCGCGACCGGGTGGCCGTTCAGCGCGACGTCGAACAGCCGGCGGCTTTCGTCCCACAGCGGGCGCTCGGTAATGCAGACGGTGCCGGCATTGAGCGGCACCAGCGCGGCGAGGCCCTGCACGCAGACGAGGACATGGCTTGCTATGTCGGCGTCAGGCACGGCGGGCAGCGTGCCGTCAAGCCGCAGCGCGTTTTCCGCGACGCTGCCCGGCAGCAGATTCAGCGTGACGAGTTCACCGGCGCTGGCACGCTCGATCCAGCCGGTCTTGCCGGCCAACGAATCTTCCGCCGCGCCCAGCGCTTGCAGGGTAAGCAGCGCCGGGGCCAGCGGTGCGGTGGACAGCACCTTGCCCAGTTCGAAATGGAGTGCGGCCGAGGCGTCGCGGCCCAGGCCGAGCCCGCCCGCATCCTCGGACAGCGGCAGCAGCAGCCAGCCCATCCCGGTGATCAGCTTCCAGCTTTGCTCGCGTTCGGGCTTGAGCCGGTCGGCGGGGAACGCCTTTTGCGCGGCGTCGTGGAGTTCTGCCCTCTCGATCATCAGAGCACCCAATTCTTCGGTTCGCGCGGCATTTCGAGCATGCGCTCGGACAGGATGTTGCGCTGCACTTCCTCGCTGCCGCCGGCGATGGTCCAGGCGTAGGAGTTCATGAAGTCGGCCATGAGATTGCCCGTGGTGAGATCGCCATAGGTGATCGGCGCGCGATACTGTTCGCCGATCCCGCCCACTCTGAGGCCGAGCAACGCATATTCGCGCAGCACCCGTGAATAGGTGTTCTTGACGATCGAGGCGTCGCCCATGCGTTCGATCCCGTCGATGCGGTTTTGCAGGAACTGGTCGGCGATCGCGCAGGCGCTGTCGCAGCGGGCGACGAGTTGGCCGAAGTCGCGCAGAACGCCCCGGTCTTCCTCCAGCCCGTTACTGCGGATAAGGCCGGCGATGCGCCACAGCGCGCCGCGCATCTTGTAGGTAAGCTCCATCAGCGTCAGTCCGCGTTCGGACGAGAGCGTCGCCTGGCTGACGGCCCAGCCCTTGCCTTCCTCGCCGACTCGGTCGGAGACGGGAATCTCCACTTCGTCGAGGAACATCTCGCAGAATTCCTGGTCGCCCTGGATCTGGTTGATCGGACGGACCGAGACGCCCCTGGCTTTCATGTCCATCAGCAGGAAAGTGATGCCCGCCTGCTTGGCTCCCTCGCTGCTGGTGCGCACCAGCAGCAGGCACTTGTCGGCATACTGGGCCATCGTCGACCAGACTTTCTGGCCGTTGACGACATAGACATCGCCTTTCCGCTCGGCGCGGCATTTGAGCGAGGCGAGGTCCGAGCCGGCGTTGGGTTCGGAGAAGCCCTGACACCAGGTTTCGCCCTCAAGAATGGCGGGCAGGTAGCGGGCCTTCTGTTCCTCGGTGCCGCATTCGAGGAACGTCGAGGCGGCATGATAGGTCGACACGAACGAGAGCAGCAGCCGCGGCGTGTCGGCGCGGGCCAGTTCCTCGTAGATCACCTTCTGCTCGGCGAGGCTGCGGCCGCTGCCCGGCGCCAGGCCCGCGGGCCAGTGCGGCACGGCATAGCCGCCTGCCACCAGGGTCTGGAACCAGTCGCGCTGGGCCTGGGCGAATTGGGCGTGAGTCATGGCCTTGTAGGCATCACGCCAGCCTTTCGGCGCGTTGGCGTCGAGCCATTTGCGGACCTGGCCGCGCAGTTCTTCCAGATGGGTGTCTTCGCTCATGCCCGCCTCATGCAATGCGCCATGTTCCCCGTCAAACCCCAAGGCGCCAAACCCCGAGGCGCCAAACCCCGAGGCGTCAGACCGCAATCTCGATCATGCCATCGGTGACACGCACATCGAACGTGCGGATCGGCATCGTTGCGGGTGGATTCATCGGCTTGCCGGTTTCGAGATTGAAGCGTGCGCCATGCACCGGGCAGGCCAGCCAGCCGCTGCGCATCTTGCCGCAATCGAGCTTCTCGTGCGCATGGCTGCACAGGTTCTCGACCGCGAAAACCCGGTCGAGCGTGTTGCACAGCACGATCTCCACGCCGTCCGCCTCGACCAGTTTCTTGGCCCCGGCCGGCAGTTCATCCAGTTTCGCTACTGCGACGAAGCTCTTCTCGCTCATCGTTTCCGTTATCTTTCCTGCTAATCCGATCGCGGCGCCCTGTCGGGGCATTGGCTGCTGTTCAATCCGCTCTTGGCCGCAAAATCGCCCGGAAGCAATTGGCTCTACTCCACGGGTCATTTCTCGGGCATGTATGCAGCGAATAAGGGCGTGAAGAGATAGCCTTGAGCGGGGAGTATCAAATGCCGGGAGAGCAAGTGTCGGGAGAGGCTGTGCGGGAAGCTGAGACTTTCGATGTCGTCGTCGTCGGTTCGGGTGCGGCCGGAGCAATGGCGGCATTGCGCTCGGCCGATCAGGGCATGAAAGTCCTGATCGTCGAGAAAGCGCAGAAGTTCGGCGGCACTTCGGCGACTTCGGGCGGGGTGATGTGGATACCCAATCACCAGCTCGACGGTGACAAGGGCGATAGCAAGGCCAGCGCGCTCGAATACCTCGACAGCATCATCACCAGGCCGGTCGACCGCGAGCGGCTTGAGGCTTTCCTCGATGAAGGCCCCAGGATGGTCAGCTACCTCAAGGACAGCGGTGTGCCGGTGATGGGCGCGGCCTGGCCCGACTATGAGCCGCTGAAGCCCGGCGCCCGCTCCGACAGGTCGATCATCGCGCCGACGTTCGACGGGCGCGAACTGGGTGACAGCCGCTATGCGCTGATGCGTGAACAGTACAACCGCTTCAAGTTGTTCGGCCGCTATGCGATGGATCTGACCGAGACGTTCTCGCTGATGATGCAGAACAAGGGCTGGCGCGGCGTTGCCGCCAAGGTCATCGGCCGCTACTGGATGGACCGCTCGACCCGTTCGGTGTCGCACCGCGATCGCCGCTTCACCCAGGGCGCGGCACTGATGGGCGCGGTTTACAAGCAGGTTTTCGCGCGCGGCGTCGAACTGCGTCTCGAAACCGGGCTGGAGCGGCTGACAGTCGACGAGGCGGGCCGCGTCACCGGCGTCGAGGTCGGCAATTACGGCCGCAAGTACCGGATCGACGCGCGCCACGGCGTAGTTCTGGCGGCAGGCGGCTTCGAATGGAACCAGGAGTTGCGCGACCGCTTCTTCCCGTTCCCCGGCCTGACGCGCCATTCCTCCTCGCCGGAGGACGGCAACCGCGGCGAGGGGCTGATCGCCGCCGAAAAGATCGGCGCCTCCACCGAACATACCGAGCAGGGCTGGTGGATTCCGACGATGATCCTGCCGATGCCCGGCGCCTCGAATTTCCATGAGGTCCACCAGGCCGCTTTCGACGTCGGCCGGCCGTGGAGTGTCGTCGTCAACCGCAACGGCGTGCGCTTCGTCGATGAGGCTTGCGGCTATGACCAGTTCGGTCAGGGCATGGTCCGCGACCAGCAGGCAACGGGCGCCAACATGCCGTGCTGGCTGATCTTCGATGCCAAGTTCCGCCGCAAGTTCAGCGCCGGCGGCCTGATGCCGACTGTCCACACCGCCGAGCACAAAGTGCCGAACGACTGGTGGGATCACTATATCTTCCGCGCCGGTTCGATCGAGGAACTGGCTCGCAAGATCGCGCTTCCGGTCGATGCCGTGCAGCAGACCGTGGCCAACATGAACGAATATGCTAGGACCGGCATCGATCCCGAGTTCGGCCGCGGCATGAACATTTACGACCAGTTTTTCGGCGACCCGACGGTGACGCCCAACCCGAACCTTGGCCCTATCGACACTGCGCCGTTCTATGCCGTACCGATCAACTGCGGCGATCTCGGCACCAAGGGTGGCCTGCGCTGCGACGCGAGGGCACGGGTGCTCGACCAGGCGGGCAATCCGATCGCCGGGCTCTATGCCGCGGGCAACCAGTCGAGCACGCCGTTCGGAGACGTCTATCCGGGCGCCGGCGCGACGATCGGCCCGGCGATGACTTTCGGCTTCGTAGCGGCCAACGATATTGCCGAACGGTCGGGGAACATCCGGGCGGGTAGCTGATCGACCTTCCCTGCGGGGCGGGAATCGATTCGGTGACTGGCGCGGCGCCTGATCCTCCCCGGCAGGGGGAGGCTTTGAAGGAGTAGAAGCAATGCAAGGCAAAGTCGCGATCGTCACCGGCGGCGGCGGGGGCATCGGCGCAGGTATCGTCCGGGCGCTCGGCGCGAAGGGCGTCAAGGTCGTCGCCACCGGCCGCAACGAAACCAAGCTCGCGCGTTTCGGCGAGGAACTGGGTGCGAGCATGGCCTATTCCTCGATTGCGGTGGACATTACCGCCGATGACGCGCCGAAGCGGATCGTCGATCATGCGGTCGACACTTTCGGCCGGCTCGACATCGTCGTGAACAATGCCGGTTCGTTCAACTTCGGCCCGGTTCATTCGACCACTGACGAGATGCTCGACGAAGTTCTGGCGATTTCGCTGCGGGCGCCGTTCCGCCTGTGCCGCGAGGCGCTGCCGCATCTGGGCGATGGCTCATCGATCCTGTTCGTCGGCTCGACCTGGGGCATCTACGGCACGCCCGGCGGCGGCGCCTACAGCGCGGTCAAGGCGGGGCTGATCGGGCTGATGCAGACGCTTGCCGCAGAATACGGCCGCCAAGGCGTACGCTCGAACTATATCGCGCCGACCGTGGTGCGCACCGAGATGACCGACGCCTTCTGGGATCTCGACTTCTTCCGCCGGACCAACCACGAGCTGACGCCGATGAACCGCGAATGCACGGTAGAGGATATTGCCGCCATGGCCGCCTTCCTGGCTTCGGACGAAGCGGGCTTCGTCAACGGCCAGACAGTCGCGGTCGACGGAGGGATATCGGCGACGCGCTATCTCGCGCCCGAAGCGATCAATGCCGAGCGGAAATAGCCGGCAAGGGCGTGATTAAAGTGCGCCAGCCCTTGTTCCCGCGGCATTGTGTCGTCTAACGCCTCGCAGGAACCTGAAAGGCGATAGCCCCATGAACTTCGAATGGACCGATGAGCAGCAGGCGTTCCGCCGCAGGCTCGTCGATTTCCTCGCGGCGACATTGCCCGGGGGTTGGGAGGAATTCTCCAGGCACGGCCCGGCCTCGCCGGCGCTGACCGAATTCGCCCGTGGCTTCTGCCGCAAGCTGGCCGAGAACGGCATGCTGTTCCCGCACTGGCCGAAAGAGATCGGCGGCGAGGGGCTCGGCCCCTGGGAGCAGCAGATCCTCGCCGAAGTCATGTGGGAATACGGCGAGCCGCGCGGCGGCCAGTACATGAACGTCAACTGGATCGGGCCGACGATGCTGAAGTACGGCACGGAAAGCCAGAAGGCAAAGTACCTGCCGCAGATCGCGGCTGGCGAAATGCTGTGGTGCCAGGGCTTCTCCGAACCTAACTCGGGCTCCGACCTTGCCTCGCTGCGCACCCGTGCCGAGCTGGAGGGGGATTATTACCGCGTCAACGGCCAGAAGATCTGGACATCCTATGCCGGGCTTGCCGACACCTGCTTCCTGCTGACGCGCACCAGCGACGACCGCAAGAAGGGCATCACCATCCTGCTGGTGCCGATGGACACGCCGGGTATCACCGTGCGCCAGATTCCCAGCCTCATCGGTGAGGGCGATATCCATGAGGTATTCTTCGACGACGTGCTCGTGCCCGTCGGCCAGCGCTTCGGCGAGGAAGGCCAGGCCTGGGAGGTCATCGGCTATTCGCTGACCAACGAGCGGCTCGGCATCCCGCGCTATCACCTCGCGCGCACCGCGCTCGACCGTGGCGTCACCATGCTCAAGCAAGCAGGTGATTTCTCGCGCGAGACGGTGAAGGCCGAGGCGGCGCGCTGCGCGGCGCTGTGCGAGGCGGCGCGGACCGCGATCTATGCGATCGTCCAGAAGCGTGTCGACGGCGGCACGATCGGCCCCGAATCCTCCTCGGCGCGCTTCGCCACGGTGATGGCCGAGCGGGCGGTGTGCGAATTCATCGTCGAATACCTGCCCGAAGCGCTGGCCGGGGCTTCCGCCTTCCTGCAAATGCACCACCAGCGCGGCATTGTCGCCGGCATCGCCTCGGGCGCGGCCGAGATCCAGCTCAACATTATCGCCTCCGATGTCCTGCAACTCCCGCGGGAGCCCCGCTGATGGAACTCTCGCTCAATCAGGACCAGACCCAGATTCTCGATTTCATCGACAGCCTGACGCGTCCTTACGCGACGGTGCCGATGCACGACATCTCGTTCGCGTTGACCAGCGACGAATTGGACCGCGAACTGGCGGAAGGCGGTTTCCTCGATGTGATGGCGATGGAAGAACTCGGCCCCGTGACTGCCGCGCTGGTGGTGGAACGGCTGGCCCGGCTGCCTTTCGCGGTCGAGGCCGGCGCTTCGGCGCTGGTGCGCCCGCTGCTTGATCCCGCACTGCCGCGGCCGCTGTGTCTCGTCGAGGAAGGCCGGCTGCGCCAGCCCGTGCGTTTTCTCAAGCCCGGCGCGACGGTGGTTGTCGTAGGGGAGGGCGGGGTGCGCAGCTTCACCGCCACGGCGGACTTCATCCGCTCTGCCGGCGATGAAGTTCTTTACGGCTATCCGGTCGCTTACCTGACCGGCATTCCGGCCGAGACGCGCTCCCACGACATCATGCCCGACGCACTGCGCACGCAGTGGCGCACGGCGCTGGCGGCCGAAGCTGCGGGACTGCTGGCGGCGGCGCTGCAAAGCGTCACGACCTATGTGTCCGAACGCAAGCAGTTCGGCCGGCCGATCGCGACGTTCCAGGCGCTGCGCCACCGTCTCGCCGAGGCGCAGGTCGTGACCAACGGCTGCTACTGGCTGGCGCTGCGCGCCGCGGGCACCGGCGATGCCGGCGATGCGGCCCTGGCGGCGCTTCACGCGCAGGAGGCGGCGAAGAAGGTGGCCTATGACTTCCACCAGTTCCTCGGCGCCATGGGCATGACGCTGGAGCATCCGCTGCACCTGTGGACCTACCGCCTGAAGCTGCTGACGGCGGAACTGGGCGGGCGCGGCGCACAGGCAATTGCCGCCGCCGATGCGATCTGGGGGTAGGGCGGGGCGGTCCTACCCTGAAAAGCGGAGGATCGGGACGCTGCCGGCTATTCCTTGACCAGCAGCGTGCCGAGCGTCTCGTCGTCCTCGACCGAAATCATCCCGCCCATTTTCGCGCCGCCGCCGACTGCAAGCGTCTCGCCGGTGACATAGGATGCCGCATCGCTGGCGAAGAAGACGATCGCCTGCGCGACTTCCCGCATCGTGCCATAGCGGCGCAGCGAGAACGCGCCCCTGGCGACCGTGCCGGCATCGAAGCCGCGCTTGTCCCAGCCATCGACGGCGGCTTCGGTCGCGGTCATGCCCGGCGCAACGCAGTTGACGCGGATGCCCTGCGGCCCCCATTCGGCCGCCGTCACTTTGGTCAGCATCTGAAGCCCCGCCTTGGCCGCCGCATAGGCGCCGACCCCCTGCGTGCCGTTCACGCCGGCCATCGATGAAATGTTGACGATATTGCCCCCGGTTTTTCTGAGCCAGGGATAGGCAGCCTGCGAGCAATACTGTGCCGCGCTGAGGTTGAGCTGGATATCGCGGTCCCACTTGGCGAGGTCCATTTTCGCCAGGCCGATATGGCCGTGTGCGCCGCCCGCATTGTTGATCAGGATGTCGATCCGGCCGAATTCCCTGACCGCAGCTTCAATGAGCGCTTTCGCCGCTTCGGGCTTGCGCACGTCGGCCGTCACGGCAAGGGCGCGGCGGCCTATGGCGCGGATGTCGCTTGCGGTTTTGTCGAGCGGCTCGGACCGGCGGCCCGCCACCACGACATCGGCGCCGCGCTCGGCGAGCAGCAGCGCGGTATCACGGCCGATGCCGGTGCCGCCGCCAGTGACCACGGCCACGCGGCCGCCGAGATCGAATCCTTCCAGCATCATTATTTCCTTCGGCGTTGAGCTTGCTGCGCAATCACCAGCGGCGCCGGCGCTGACAGGCACGCACGCGGCGGCGCAGTTCCTCGGCGCGCTCGTCGGGCGTTACAACCGGCGTATCGGCCGGCAGGTGGTCGCGCAGTTCGGAGAGCCTGACGCGCTTGATCGTCGGCGTCGGGTGGCTGTCGCAATCGTACCAGCGGCCATAGACTGTCCCCTGCTTGAACCCTGCGGGGTCGAGCCAGTTCGGCACACCGGGATCTTCCAGCGCGATCACCGCGCGGAACTTGCCGTCCGAGCTGACCCTGGCGAAATGGCCGTTGGTGCTCGACAGCCGATAGACGTATTCGGTGGCGTTGAAATAGGGGTCGTTGAGCTGGAAGTTCCAGTAGCGGCGCTGTGCGGGCAGATCGGTTTCGATGATCAGCGCCTCGCCGTCCTCAAGCTCGTAGCAGGTGGGCAGATAGACCTGGCGGGTGAAAGAGCCGCCCAGCTTGACCGGGTCGAACACGTTGACGCCGACCTTGCGTTTGATCGCGTTCTGCATCTCGTAGAACATCTTCTGGCAGCGCACCGGCATCCAGGCCATGTCGTCGATACGCTTGAGGATGTCGTCGGGCGTCAGCCGCGGCTTGAGGCCGACCGGGTCCAGGCATTCGATCGACATGCTCGGATCGACCTCGTTCTCCCAGTCGTAGCTGCGATAGCGCGTCATCAGCACGCGCGCGCCTTCTGCGATTTTCAGCCAGTTGCCGGTATGGCCTGCGGGCTTTTCCTTGCTCAACAGCAGTTCGAAACTGCCGTCGGGCTCGACATGCAAGTCGCCGCTGTCGATGTCGTTGTAGTATTCGCCGGTGCGGTCGTTCTCCCATGGCATGCCCGACAGACTGAGCTGGGTGGTGAATGTGGTCATGTAAACCGTGCCGCGATTGCCGCTGATCCTGTACTGATAGTCGCTGCTGATCGGGCAGTAGAGGTAGATGTCGTCCGGGTTGGGCTGCAACGTGTAAACCGGATTCCACAGCGGCGCCCAGTCCGGGTGCTCGGGATCGGCGTGGAAAAACGCGAAGTAGCCGTAGGAGAACTGCATCATGATCTGGCGGTAAACGTCCGCGCGATATTCGGGATCGTTCGGGCGCCAGGTGTTGGCGATCTCGTTGACAGCCTCTTCGAGCGGCTGGAGGTATTGGAACAGCGGGCCGATTTCCCCAGTGCTTTTCGGGCTCATGATTTCGGTTCCTCTCCCGGCGATAGGACTCGCTTGCCTAGATGGTACACACTATCTAACGCGGCTGCAAACGGAGGAAAACGATGATTGGCGAAGACATGATCGATCTGGGCGGCCAGGTGGCCCTGGTGACGGGCGCGGGGCAGAATGCCGGCCGCGGCATCGCGCGCGAACTGGCGCGGCACAATTGCGGCGGCGTGGCGGTGAATGATTTCGTGGCGGAGCGCGCCGAGGCGGTCGCCGCCGAGATTCGCGAAACCGGCGTGCCGGCGATCGCGGTGCCTTTCGACGTTTCCGACCTCGAGGCGGTGCGTGCGGCGGTGGCCAGGGCGACGGCGGAACTGGGGCCGGTTACGGTGCTGGTCAACAATGCCGGCATGGCCGGGCCGAACCAGCAGATCCGCCCGAGCAAGAACTTCTGGGAAGAAGACCCGTCCGAGTGGAGCAAGTTTCTCGGCACCAATCTGTTCGGTGTGTTCAACTGCTGCCATGCGGTGATTCCGGGCATGGTTGCGGCGAAGCAGGGGCGGATCGTCACGATCGTCTCCGATTCGGGCCGCACCGGCGAGCCGCGTCTTGCGGTCTATGCGGCGGCCAAGGCCGGCGCGAACGGCTTCGTCCGCTCGATCGCCAAGGAGGTCGGCCGCTACGGCATCACCTGCAACGCGGTCTCACTGTCCTCGCTGATGCCCGACATGCCGCCCGAGCAGCTTGAGCAGGTCATGCAGAGCGATCACGCCAAGGCGCAGCTTTCGCGCTATATCATCCGCCGCTACGGCAGCTCGGCCGATGTTGCGACGCTGGTGACGTTCCTGTGCTCGAACGCGGCGAGCTGGATCACGGGCCAGACCTATCCGCTCAACGGCGGCTATGTGACGGATTGATCTGCCGCAACTTTCGTCATGGCCCGCGCTTCTGCGCTTGACGAATCCGGTGAGAGGGCGATGTTCGGGGGATAAGACGCAAGGAACCCCTGCATGTCCTCTCCCGCCTATCACGCCCCGGAAACGATCGAGCAGGCGGTGGCGCTGCTGGCGGGTGACACCGGCGCGCGGCCGCTGGCGGGGGGCACGGACATTATCGTCCAGATGCGTTCCGGCCGTTCCGCGCCGAGCGCGATCGTCGACTTGAAGCGAATCGCCGGGATCGGCGGCGTCCGTCCGCTTCCCGGCGGCGGTTTCGCCATCGGCGCCACGATGCCCTGCACTTCGCTCAAGGACGATGCGGCGCTGGCCGCCGCCTGGCCCGGCGTGGTCGAGGCCGCGAACCTTATCGGCTCGGTCCAGGTGCGCAATCGCGCGACGCTGGCCGGCAACCTCTGCAATGCCTCGCCCGCGGCGGACAGCGTGCCCGCGCTGGTGGCGGCCGGTGCGACCTGCCTTGTCGCCGGCCCGCATGGTGAGCGCGTGGTTCCGGTCGCGGACATCCCGGCGGGTCCGGGCAGGACTTCGCTGGCGCCGGGTGAATTCGTCGTCGAGATCCGTCTGCCTCCGCAGGCCGGCGCCGATGCCTATCTCCGTGCGACCCCGCGCACCGAGATGGACATCGCCGTTGTCGGCGTGGGTGCAAGCCTGGCGCTGAACGCCGACGGCATCTGCACCGCCGCGCGCATCGCGGTCGGCGCAGTGGCGCCCACCGTGCTGCTGGTCGGGGACGCCGGCGCCGCGCTGGTAGGTACCAGGCTCGACGCCGCCGCGCTGGAGCGCATGGCCGATGCGGTCCGCGCCGCCTGCCGGCCGATTGACGACAAGCGCGGCACCGCCGAGTACCGCACCGCGATGGCCGGGGTGCTGGCCGGACGGGTCGTGAAAATCGCTCTTGAGAGAGCAGGGAGCAAGGCATGAGCAAACTGCTCGTTTCCACCAGCGTAAACGGCGATCCGCAGCAGTTTCTCTGCGATCCCGACACCACCCTGCTCGACGCGCTGCGCGAGGAGATGGGCCTCACCGGCAGCAAGGAAGGCTGCGGTTCGGGCGACTGCGGTGCCTGCACGGTCATGCTCGACGGCAGGATGGTCTGTTCGTGCCTGGTCCTTGCGCCCGAAGTCGAGGGTCGTCAGGTGACGACGATCGAGGGCGTGGCCGAGGGCAGCCGGCTTCACCCGATCCAGCGCAAGTTCCTCGAGCACGGCGCGCTGCAATGCGGCTTCTGCACGCCGGGCTTCATCGTCGCGGCGAAAGCGCTGCTCGATCGCAACCCGGACCCGAGCGAGAGCGAAGTGCGCTATTGGCTCGCCGGCAACCTCTGCCGCTGCACCGGCTATGACAAGATCGTCCGGGCGGTGCTGGATGCGGCGGCCGAGCTTCGCCAGGACAGGAGGGCAGTGGCATGAACGCGCCCGCTGAAAAGAAACTGTTCCGCCTCGTCGGAACCCGGCCCATCCGCCCCGATGGCATCGAGAAAGTCACCGGCAAGGCGATCTATGGCCCCGATTTCGTCGCCCCGAACATGCTCCAGGGTGCGATTCTCAGAAGTCCGCATCCGCACGCGCGTATCCGCGGCATCGATACCAGCAAGGCCGAGGTTCTGCCCGGCGTGAAAGCCATCGTCACCGGCGCCGACTTCCCCGAATTGGACTCGGCGATGGTCGCGGGCGGGGAAGCCCCGGCGAACATCAAGTACATGGCGCGCAAGTGCATGGCGACGGACAAGGTCGTGTTCGATGGTCATCCGGTCGCTGCCGTCGCCGCAACCAGCGCCACCATAGCCGAAGCGGCGATTCAACTGATTGAGGTCGACTACGAAGTGCTGCCGCACGTCATCGACATCGAGGACGCGCTGCGGCCCGACGCGCCGATCCTGCATGACGACCTATTCACACAAGGCCTGCCGGAATTGCCGACGACGCCGTCGAACGCTGCGATGCGTGTCGAGGTCAGGCGCGGTGATGCCGCCAGGGCGTTGTCAGAGGCGGCTGCGGTCTTTTCCGGCCGGTTTACGCTGCGGCCGGTGCATCAGGGCTATATCGAGCCGCATGCCTGCGTTGCCTCATGGCACGCCGATGGCCAGGCCCAGATCTGGTGCTCGACCCAGGGGCACTTCACGGTTCGCGCGCTCACTGCCGGCATCCTGGGCATGGAGATTGCCGACATCCGTGTCGTCCCGCTCGAAATCGGCGGCGGCTTCGGTGGCAAGACCACGGTTTATCTCGAGCCGGTCGCGGTGCTGCTGTCGCGCAAGGCCGGGCGTCCCGTGCGCCTGGCGATGAAGCGCGACGATGTGTTCCGTGCCACCGGCCCCGCGCCGGGCGCGGTGATCGACATCAGGCTCGGAGCCGGGGCGGACGGCACGATTTCGGGCGCCGAGGTTGAGTTCAAATATACCGGCGGCGGCTTTCCGGGCGCGCATGAGGTCTATGCCGGCCTCCACTGTACGATGAGCTATTACAACGTCCCCGATGCGCACATCGTTGGCTGGAACGTGCTCAGTAATATCCCGACGGTGCATGCCTATCGTGCGCCGGGTGCGCCGCAGGTGAACTTTGCGGTCGAAAGCGCGATGGACGAGCTGGCCCGCCGGCTCGGCATCGATCCGATCGACATACGGCTCAGGAACATCGCGCGGCCGGGCGATACCGGCGGGATGGGCATGCCGCACGGTGCGATCGGCTATGCCGAGACGCTTGAGGCGGCCAAAGCGCATCCGCACTATTCCGCGCCGCTCGGCCCGAACCAGGCGCGCGGGGTCGCTTGCGGGTCGTGGGGCAATTACGGCGGACCTTCGACCGCGGCGGTCAGTGTCGCCGAGGACGGCTCGATCCTCGTAACCGAAGGCAACCCGGACATCGGCGGCAGCCGTGCCTCGATGGCGATCATGGCGGCCGAAACGCTTGGCATCGCTTACGAGAAAGTTCGCGTGGTCGTCGCCGATACCTCGTCGATCGGCTATTCGATGGGCACCGGCGGCAGCCGCACCACCTTTGCCACCGGCAAGGCCGTGATTCAGGCGGCCGAAGCGGTCATCGCCATCCTTCGGGAGCGCGCAGCGAAGCAGTGGAACGTCGCCGCGGGCGAGGTGCAATGGGGCGGGGGCGAAGCCGTGCATGGCGACCGGCGGCTGTCGCTGGGGCAGATTGCGGCGGCTTCCGGCACCACCGGCGGGCCGATTTCGGCGCAGGCGGCAATCGATCCGCACGACTATCTGCCGGGCTTCGGCGTGCATATCTGCGATACCGAGGTCGATCGGGAAACCGGCCAGGTCAGCATCGTGCGCTATACCGCGTTGCAGGACGTCGGCCGCGCGATCCATGCCGACTATGTCGAGGGCCAGATCCAGGGCGGGGCGGTGCAGGGCATCGGCTGGGCACTGAACGAGGCCTATGTCTATAATCAGGCCGGGCTGCTCGATAATCCGGGTTTCCTCGACTATCGCATGCCGGTTGCTTCGGACATGCCGATGATTGATGCGGTGATGATCGAGGTGCCCAATCCGGCGCATCCTTATGGCGTCAAGGGTGTGGGGGAGACGCCGATCGTGCCGCCGCTCGCTGCGGTCGCCAACGCGGTCAGCGGCGCGATCGGCATCCGCATGTGCGACCTGCCGATCACGCCTGATCGCGTTTACGGTCTGCTGCTCGCGGCGGAGTAGTGCGCGTCGTCGTCATGCCGCCGTTCGATAGCGAATTCTTCGGCGGCAGCGATCGGCTGGAGATGGCGGCGGATACGCTGTTCGGGCTGGTGGGCAAGCTCGACGAACTGGCGCCCGGTTTCGCCGATCTGGCGCATGTCCGCGCCGCTTTCGCCATCGACGGTGTTTACACGCCCGACTGGTCGAGTTCGCTGAAGGGGGCGAGCGAGGTCGTGCTGCTGCCGCGGGTGGCCGGGGGCTAACCTCCTCTCGCCTCAAATCTTATGAGCAAGTTCCGTTCGACACGAACGGGTGTGGCTGAAGGGGATGGGCTAGCCTTTTCGTTCCGCCACCGCTGCCGTCAGCAGCGGCATGATCAGTTCCTCGACCGACCTGAGGTCGAAATACTCGGCCAATGCCGCGATCTTGCCGTCGCGGTTGCGGAACAGCATTACGTAGTGGTTGTCATAGACCTTGCCGTCGTAGAGCACCCCGTGGCC